>PEBX01000070.1 GCA_003050645.1 Candidatus Carbonibacillus altaicus | reverse complement strand
TGGATGTAGTGCTGGAGCCCACCAAGCAGGCGGTGCTCGAGATGAAGGCCTCCCTTGATAAAACGGGCATCACGCAACAAGACAGCGCCTTACGGATGGCGGCGGGACAGGCGTTTTATAATACCTCGCCCTTTACCTTGCGCGATCTCAAGGCGCGTGCCAGCCGCCAGCAACTGGAGGCGGATTTTCGTGCCTACCTCGATGGCTTCTCGCCTAATGTGCAGGAGATCATCGACAACTTCGAGTTCCGCAACCAGATCCCCCGCCTGGCCAAAGCCGATGCCTTGGGCACCCTGATCGAGAAGTTCCTCGACCCCTCGATCAATTTGAGCCCCCAGCCGGTCCTGAACAGCGACGGCACCGTCCGGCTACCCGGCCTCGATAACCACGCCATGGGCACCATTTTCGAGGAGCTGGTGCGCCGCTTCAACGAGGAGAACAACGAGGAGGCCGGTGAGCACTGGACGCCGCGCGACGCCGTGAGGCTGATGGCCCGCCTGGTCTTCGAGCCGATCGCTGGCAATCTTACGGATGGTACCTACCTCCTTTACGACGGCGCTTGTGGCACGGGTGGGATGCTCACGGTGGCCGAGGAAACCCTTCTGCAACTGGCGAAGGAACGCGGCAAACAGGTCTCGGTACATCTTTTTGGCCAGGAGATCAACGCTGAGACCTACGCCATTGCCAAAGCAGACCTTTTGCTCAAGGGTGAGGGTGACGCCGCCGATAACATCGTCGGTGGACCTGAGCATTCGACGCTTTCCAATGATGCCTTCCCGGGCCACACTTTCGACTTCATGCTCTCCAATCCGCCCTACGGGAAGAGTTGGAAGAGCGACCTGGAGCGCATGGGCGGCAAAAGTGGCGTGAAGGATCCACGCTTTGTCGTGCAACACCAGGGCGAAGAGCTCACGCTCATCACCCGTACCAATGATGGCCAGATGATGTTCCTGGTGAACATGCTCTCCAAGATGAAGCACGATACCCCGCTCGGCAGTCGCATCGCCGAGGTGCACAACGGCTCGTCGCTCTTTACGGGGGACGCTGGTCAGGGTGAGAGCAACATCCGTCGCTGGATCATCGAGAACGACTGGCTCGAGGCGATCGTCGCCCTGCCGCTTAATATGTTCTACAACACCGGCATCGCCACCTACGTCTGGGTGCTTACGAACAGGAAACCTGATCACCGCAAAGGCCGCGTGCAGCTCATCGACGCCACCCAGTGGTACAAGCCCCTGCGCAAGAACCTGGGCAAGAAGAACTGCGAGCTGTCCGAAGAGGACATCCGTCGCGTCCTCGACACCTTCCTCACATTTGAGGAGACCGAGCAGTCCAAGATCTTCCCCAACGCGGCCTTTGGCTACTGGAAGGTGACGGTGGAACGTCCCCTGCGCCTCAAGGGCATCGACCCCGAGCGCGCCTACACCGCCAAGGAGATCAAGGCGCTTCGGGAAACGGCCGAGCGGGCAGAGGACGCACCGCCGGTCATCAAAAAGATTCACAAACCTGGCACCGCGCCCGACCCGCTGCACGGGCTGTTTGAGGTTGTCATCGCCGGCAAGCCCCGGGTGGTGGAGTATGAACCGGACACGGAGCTGCGCGACAGCGAGCAGATTCCGTTCCTCGAGTGCCCGGCCTGCCATGCGCCCGGCTACTTGCCGAGCCCGGAAGACGAGCGTGCTGCCATCGAGACCTTCCTGCGGCGCGAGGTGCTGCCCTACGCGCCGGATGCGTGGTACGACGCGGCGAGCGTCAAGGTCGGCTACGAGATCAACTTCAACCGGCATTTCTATAAGCCCAAGGCTTTGCGGTCGCTGGAGGAGATCCGCGCGGATCTGTTGGCGGTGGAGCAGGAGACTGAGGGGTTGTTGGAGGAGATTGTGGGGGCTCAGACATGATGAGGTTTGAAGACGGACAACAGATCATCAAGACGCGGGATGACCCTATGCCAGTGACTCTGGTCCGAGGAGATTCATCTCTGGAGGCTAACGAATGCTTTAAACTGGCAGACGGCGTGAGCTGTTCTTGGGCCAAAGACAACGAAGAGTTCGGACCTGAGAAACTACGGGAACGCATAGAGCCGTGGCTGACGGCACTTTGTCAGTCCGAGCATTTATCCCTGCTCGTAGGGTCGGGTCTCACTCACGCCGTTCACGGATTGGCGACAGATCGACCACTTGCAGGAATGAACGCTCAAGAGTTTCAGACATTGAAAGAAGAAATCGAAATCGAGGCTAAGCGAATAGCCGCACAGGCAAGACGCGACAGTGGAAACATTGAAGACCAAATCCGAGTGGTCAATGAGTTGCTCCGTGGTTTGGAAATCCTTGCAGCGTCAAAAGCAGACGATGCCCCAGAGCGAAAGCAGGCCGAGGACTTGCGACAAGAACTGAGCGAGGCTCTTGAATCCTTCGCCGCTTCGATCCTGGAAGGTGAGCGAAACCTGGCTTCTGCACCGGATGGCAACGGAAACGAGGGAGTGAACCGTGCGCAGAGTGAACAAGTTAAGAAGGTCAAAGGACGTGTGGCTGCATTCAACTATCTCGTTAGCTTCCTTATGAGTTTCGCAAGTCGATCAGGTACGCGCGATCGTCTTCACATTTTTACAACGAACTACGATCGCTATATCGAAGTGGGAGCGGAGGTAGCAGGTCTTCGATTGATCGATCGATTCATAGGGACCCTTGCACCAATATTCCGGGCATCCCGTGTTGATGTTGACTTGCACTACAACCCACCAGGCATTCGGGGTGAACCACGATATTTGGAGGGTGTAGCCCGCTTTACCAAATTACACGGTTCAGTGGATTGGGTGCATTGCCACGGGGAAATACGGCGCATAGGCCTACCATTCGGTGTAAACGATATAGCCCCCTACCTTCAAGCCCCGGGCCTGAAGGGTGCAACAGCATTGCACCTGATGATTTACCCCAACCCTGCGAAGGACGTAGAGACGCTTTTCTACCCTTACAGTGAACTATTCCGCGACTTTGCAGCGGCGATCTGCCGGCCGAATAACACGCTGATCTGCTACGGCTACAGCTTCGGTGATGAACACATCAATCGAATCATCGAAGACATGTTGACGATACCGTCAACACACCTGGTGATCATCTCGTACAGCGATCCCCTCGGGCGGATCATGCGAACGTACCAAAGGTTGGGCCGAGGCGCTCAAGTCACGCTCTTGCTCGGCAACCATCTCGGCGATCTTAAAACGCTTGTCGATCACTATCTACCGAAACCTGCGATCGATCGAACGACATTCCGAATGGCAGATTTGCTCAAGGCCAGGTTTAGCGCTCAAGTTCAAGAAAGCCCAGATCCAAGCGCGGAGAATAAAGGTGGAGCGTTGTCATGAGACAGACAGTATTCGAACACGCCAGTACTCTTTTGATTGGGACGGTAGAGTTCGTCTCTCCCGACGAAATTAAAATTGCTATCGATATCGAGGCTCCAGAGTCGGTAGCACTCAACACAGGAGGGCCAAGACCGTTCCCCAGGGTAAATGGATACCTGTTGATTCCTGTCGATCAGGGGTTTCTTGTAGGTCAGGTGGAGTGGATCACCGTTGAACGTTCGCCTTTTCCGAAAAGGCGCGGGATGCAAGATTTTGGCTTGGTAGATTTACCCTATCCACTCCGACGCCTCAGTTTAATTCCACGTGGCATGTTACGCGCGGATCGCAACGGCGTGGGCTTCGTCTTTAGGCGAGGGAGCGATATTCTGCCATCAGTGGGTGCTCCTGCTTTACTTCCTACCGATGAACAGCTCCGAGCAATTGTTGAGTCTGGCGAAAAAAAGCGTGTGTGCATCGGTACAAGCCCTGTGGCAAACGATGCAAAAGTATATGTCGATCCGGATCGGCTATTCGGTCGCCACCTCGCCGTACTTGGGAACACGGGCAGCGGCAAATCGTGTTCTGTCGCCGGGCTGATCCGATGGAGCCTTGAACAGGCCCAGCGGGAGTGCTCATCAGGTCGCCCGAACGCCCGTTTTATCATTCTTGACCCTAATGGTGAGTATTCACGGGCGTTTCCGAAGGATGACCCTGGGATTAGCACGCGTATTTTCAAAGTAAACGCTGGAGAGGGCGAAACGCCACTGAGGGTGCCTTTGTGGTTCTGGAACAGCGCTGAATGGTGCGCGTTTACCCAAGCGAGCGCGAAGACTCAGCGGCCATTGCTCCGGCGCGCTCTGCGAGAGGTTAAGGCTGGTAGGACCGATGTCGCAGGACCGAGCGAGGAGGAGAAGAAACTTCACTTAAGAAGGCGTCTCTCCTCGATGCTGATCACGCTTAGGCGTGACTTACAGTCAAACGCAATAAAAACCGAAGCAACAAAGTTCGGGTTTCAGATAGAGGCCATCATGGCTGACATCGAGAAATGGATACCGGACTATCCTGACATCCCGTTGACGGCTATCCGTGACGCAGCGAAGAGCGCGCTTGATGCAAGACACAAAGATGGGGTCGACAAGCAAACACAGAAGCCTTTCGTCTACTTTGTCGCTTTCACCGAAGACGAGGTCCAGAGCATCATCTCCCACGTAGAGACTGCACTGGCCTGTTTGGGCGGAGTTGTTTATCAAGAGGGTCCAGATGAAGACGTTCCGCTGGCATTCAACGGGACGGACCTAGTGGACCACTTGGAGATCCTTGCGGAGCAGGAGAACGCCAGCCAGTACCTCGATTTCCTTGTTGCTCGTATCCGAACGTTTCTCGCAGACCCAAGAATCAAGCCTGTAATCGCTGAAACTGCGGGCGTCACTCTCGAACGGTGGCTCAACGACTATATCGGAGGAAACAACGGTGAAGGTGGTTGTGTGTCCGTCATCGACCTTTCCCTGGTGCCTACTGATATAGTGCACATTGTTACGGCCGTAATCGCCCGTATGGTTTTCGAAGCACTGCAACGCTACGTCAAGCTCAATCGTGTTGCTCTACCGACGGTCCTGGTAATGGAGGAAGCGCATACCTTTATCAAACGCTACCAGGACAACACTGAGGACCAGGACACTGCTGCGGTGTGTTGCCAAGTTTTTGAACGGATCGCACGCGAGGGCCGGAAGTTTGGCCTAGGTCTCGTCCTCTCTTCACAGCGCCCGTCTGAACTCTCCCCTACTGTGCTATCACAATGCAATACTTTTCTGCTTCATCGGATCAGCAACGACCGGGACCAGGAACTAGTCTATCGCCTTGTGCCGGATAACCTTAGGGGGCTGTTGCGCGAACTGCCGTCGCTACCATCACAACACGCAATTTTGTTGGGGTGGGCATCGGAACTTCCAGTGCTTGTGAAGATGAACGATCTACCTGAGTCCCAGCGGCCCCGTTCCAATGACCCAGATTTTTGGGATGTATGGTTAGGCGGGAACAAAGAGGGGCAGCCAGTATCGCGCGATGCGGACTGGACGCGGATTGCAGAGGACTGGCAGGCGAGTTCAACAGAAAGAAATGAGGGAGAGTCATGATCGACGGACTCAAACCATACCCAGCCTACAAAGACTCCGGCATGGAGTGGCTGGGCCAGGTGCCGGAGCATTGGGAGGTACGGAGGTTGAAGGTAGCAGTAGCTCACATCAACGAACAAACGAATGCCAATAATCCTGACGCTTTGTACATCGCATTGGAGCACGTCGAGAGTTGGACAGGTCGTCTTCGGCTTCCCTCAGGCGACATTCAATTTGACAGCCAAGTGAAGCGCTTCCGAGCTGGAGATGTTCTTTTCGGAAAGCTCAGGCCATATCTGGCTAAGGTTGTTCGTCCCGAACAGAGTGGGGTCTGTGTCGGTGAGTTTTTTGTCTTGCGTGCAAAGTCAGTTGTCTCACCCCACTATCTAGAGGTGGTTCTGCGATCGGTAAGAGCTATTGATTTTGTAAACAGCTCGACTTACGGTGCCAAAATGCCCCGGGCCGATTGGACGTTCGTCGGTGCAATGCTGTTTCCCCTTCCCCCCATCCCCGAACAAACCGCCATCGTGCGGTTTCTGGATTGGGCGGACTGGCGGATCCGGCGGGTGATCCGGGCACGGCAGCGGCGGATCAAGCTGCTGGAGGAATACAAGCAGGCCCTCATCCATCAGGCCGTCACCGGGAAGATCGACGTGCGCACGGGCCGACCCTATCCGGCCTACAAGCCCTCCGGTGTGGAGTGGCTGGGAGACGTGCCGGCGCATTGGGAGGTGCGACGGCTCAAACACGTTGCGCATATCCATACGGGTGGAACGCCAGCCGGCCTTCTCGACGAGGCATTTGATGAGAATGGGATACCATGGGTCAAACCAGATCATCTGCTTGCCGATAAAGGACTACTCGATCCCGATCGCCGTTTGTCGATTAAGGCAGCACAAAGTATAGGTATTATAAAGCGGGGAAGCTTGCTTGTTTGTGGCATTGGAAGTGTGGGAAAGGTAGGATTCGCTCCGTACGATCTCTGTACCAATCAACAGATCAATGCCATAACATTTTCTCGTGCGATTTTTGAAAGATTCGGCCATTTTCTTGGTCTTTGCCTTGCGCAGGAATTCGTGAAACGGTCGAATAAGGTTACTATAGCGATATGTAACAAATCTCAGATGGGCGAAGTCTCCATATGTGTCCCCCCTCTTAACCAACAAACCGCCATCGTCGAATACCTCGACGCTCAGACGGCCAAGATTGACGCCGCCATCTCTGCCACCCGCCACGCGATAGAGCTCCTGCGCGAATACCGCGAGCGCTTGATAGCCGATGTGGTCACCGGCAAAGTGGATGTGCGCGAGGTCGCAGCGCAGCTGCCAGAGGAGCCAGACGAAGAAGACGCCTCCTGGATGGACAATGAGGAGAGAGCGCAAGGCGAGACCTTGAATGGAGAGGATGATCACGCTGCTATATCAGAGGAGGATGAATAATGGATATCATGTATATTCAGAACATTACCTTGTCAAATCTCAGGATAGGGGGAAACACTGGTTGCAAGATAGATTTCCCCTAAACGAATTCTCAAACGGAGGACGAACATGAATAAAATCAACTTCACACGCGGTATCAATGGAAAGCCCGCCGCCACCCAGTTGCTCGAGCAAGCGCTCGGCGCCATCGAGGGACTCTCGGGAGAGTGCTTTTTTGGTTACCCATTGATCGCAACGCCGGAAGGGAGGTATTTCGTCGATGCGACGTTGGTGAGCCGCGAAAAGGGTGTCGTCCTCTTCGACCTGGTTGAAGGTCCGGATGTAGGCGACTATGCGGCGCGGCAGGATGATCTCGCCAACAAGATCGAAGCTAAGCTGAAGCTACACAAGGAGCTGGTCAAAGGGCGACGTCTGATCCCGCCGTTAAACATCATCACCTTTGCACCTGCCATCGACGCCGTCGAGAGGTTGGCCAAAGAGGACTATCCGCTCGCCAACGAAAGGAACCTCGCAAAAATCCTTTCGGCCTTTTCTTGGCAAGATAGCTCGGACGACCTGTATCGAATGACACTTTCGGCCATCGAGAGTTTGTCGTCGATCCGCAAAAGTCGCTCCAAGCGCGAGGTGAGAAAGCCTGATTCGCGAGGCGGAAAGCTCAAGAAACTAGAGGACTCGATTGCCACGCTTGATCATCGGCAAAACCGGGCCGTCATTGAAACAGTCGAGGGCGTGCAGCGCATTCGTGGTTTGGCCGGTTCCGGCAAGACCATCGTACTGGCTCTCAAGGCCGCATATCTCCACACCCAGTATCCTGATTGGCGGATTGCCGTTACCTTCCACACTCGTTCGCTGAAGGGACAATTCAAGCGGCTCATCAACAATTTCTGTGTCGAGCAAAGTGGCGAGGAGCCGGATTGGACAAAGATACGAATAGTCAATGCGTGGGGCGCGCCCGGTGGTGATGAGCGTGACGGAATTTATTACGAGTTCTGCCGCGTCACAGGGCAGGAGTTCCATGATTTCAGGTCCGCCAGCGATCGATTCGGTCGCGGCGATAGGGCGTTCGATGGGGCTTGCCAAGCAGCCTTGAGTGCGGTTGCTAATCCCCCAGAGCTCTACGACGCGATCCTGGTTGACGAAGCACAAGACTTTGCCCCGAGCTTTCTGCGCTTGTGCTACGCGATGCTCAAGCCGCCGAAGCGGCTCGTTTATGCCTACGACGAACTCCAGAATCTATCGGGAACCTCACTGCCGCCACCTGAAGAGATTTTTGGCACAGACACTGCAGGGAAGCCAGTTGTTTCCCTTGAGGGCGACCCGCGCCGGGATGTGATCTTACAGAAGTGCTACCGCAACTCGCGGCCCGTGTTGGTGACGGCCCACGCCCTCGGCTTCGGCATCTACCGTGACTCGCCAAAAGACTCTCAGACGGGGTTGGTACAGATGTTCGACCAACCTGCTTTATGGGAAGATATTGGATACAGGGTACAAAAGGGACGTTTGGCTAAGGGAGAGCACGTCGTCCTCGAACGAACCGACGAGACCAGTCCCAAGTTTCTAGAGGATCATTCCCCGATCGACGATCTTGTTGTTTTTCTGCAGTTTCCTAACGAAGTCGAACAGAATGCGTGGTTGGTCGAGCAGATCAAGAAAAACATCGAAGAAGACGAACTGCGGCATGATGACATTATTGTTATCCATCCTGACCCTCTTACTGCCCGAGAGCGATTGGGGCCAATCCGTAAGGCATTGTTCGAAATGGGCATCCAGAACCATCTCGCGGGCATCGACACAGATCCTGACGTGTTCTTTAAGACCGAGACACCTTCCGTGACATTCACTAGTATTTACCGGGCCAAAGGTAACGAGGCGGGCATGGTCTATGTGGTTAATGCGAAAGATTACGATGGCGCTGGGGTGGGGTTGGCCAGCATGCGTAATCGCTTGTTCACGGCCATCACCCGCAGCAAAGCCTGGGTACGGGTAATCGGCTACGGGCAGGGGATGGTTAATCTTATTCAAGAGTTTGAGCGTTTAAAACAACGCAACTTTAGACTCGACTTCACGTATCCGACCGATGAGGTTCTTAAAAAAATGAGGATTGTACACCGCGATCTATCGCCGCATGAAAAGCAGCGCTTAGAGCAAAGGCAGACTGGTGCTCGCGAGTTAGCAAATGCCCTGGAGCGTGGCGAAATCACACCGGATGACTTGGATGCCGAAATCAAACAAAAACTGATTAAGCTGCTTGGAGGTGGCAAATGATGAAGCCTCCTAAGAAGGCGGAGACTATCAAGCACGACTTGGAAGGGCTGCTCACATCAATGATAGAACGCGGGATCGCAGATGATCAGAACTTTCCGGTGCTGCGTTTTGCATCGAACAATGTATGGGAGGTTACTTTTGCCGGCGCCGAGCATGTGTCGATTGCGATGGGTAATATCGATTACGAAACACTCTATAAAGAACTTTCGGAGAAGCGCTCTTATACTGCAAAACTGATCGACGGTGGACTGTTGCAACTGATGTACCGCTTTGAAGGCGAGCGTCTTCTCCAGAATCGCTTGGCATATTACCCTTCACCAGAACTTCGGCCTTTCCAGGAAGAACCTGAATCGTACCTGTACGATGAACTGTTCCTCGACATCGTATCTAGACGCATAGTTCCTTTCCCTCTGCGATTCGACTTCGATGAAACGGCTGCACGGGATGTCGTTCATCCCATGTCTCATCTCACTTTGGGAGATGTCAAAGGCTGTCGCATACCCGTTTCGGCACCGCTGACCCCACGTTGGTTCGTTGATTTCGTCCTGCGGAATTTCTATCTAACTGATAGATACGATTTCGTTAGTAAATTACCCAATCATAGAATGTACTTTGATTCGACCATAACGGTGAACGAGCGTCGTTTGATTCATATAGTCATTCCGACCATATAGTTGTTCCGATGTAAAATTGTTAATGTCAATAGATACTGGGGTAATGCGTATTGGAAAAAAAGAAACATGACCTGAAGGAATCTTGGCACATCCAAATCATGGTCAAACAGCATATATGTCGACAGGCAAATACACAACTATACGCAAGTGGAAGTATCTCGAGCAATACAGTTAGTTACTTCGCTAAAAAGAAGACTAGCTTTGACGTTTTGTGGGGTACGGAAACACTGAAGGAGGAAGTTGAAATATGAAACCCACCGACACCAGCGAAGCCGGGCTCGAAGCGCTGATCTGCCGGGCCCTGACCGGGACTGACTGTGCGCCCCGGCCTTCCGGGACCCCGGCGGTCATTGCCGAGACGCGGGAACCCTACGGTGGTGTGGGTTGGCTCCCCGGCGATCCGGCCGACTACGACCGGGAATACTGCGTCGATCTGGTTCAGCTCACGGCCTTTCTGCGCTTGACCCAGTCTGAGGTCGCCGAAGCGCTCGATCTGGATCACGACAGCCCCACCCGGCGGAAGTTTCTGGCGCGCCTTCAGGGCGAGGTGAGCAAGCGCGGGGTGGTGGACGTGCTAAGAGGCGGCATCCAGCACGGGCCGCAGCGCATCGAGTTTTTCTACGGCACGCCTTCCCCCGGTAACGATGAGGCGCGGGCGCTCTACGACCAGAACCGCTTCACCGTCTCGCGCCAGCTCCGCTACAGCCGCGACGAGACGCAGCGGGCGCTGGACCTGGTACTCTTTATCAACGGCCTGCCGGTTTTTACCTTCGAGCTCAAAAACCGCCTCACCAAGCAGACGGTGCATGACGCCATCGAACAGTACAGGCGCGACCGCAACCCGCGCGAGAAATTGTTTGAGCTGGGCCGTTGTGTGGTACATTTTGCAGTGGACGACAACGAGGTGTGGTTCTGTACGCACCTTGCGGGCAAGACGTCGTGGTTTCTGCCTTTCAACAAAGGCTACAACGACGGCGCGGGCAATCCACCCAATCCCTACGGGATCAAGACCGATTATCTCTGGCGGGAGGTCCTCACCCGGGAGAGCCTGACCGATATCCTCGAAAACTACGCGCAACTCGTCGAGGAGAAAGACGCAAAAAGCGGGAGGAAGTCGCGCAAGCAGATTTTCCCCCGTTATCATCAGCTCGACGTGGTGCGCA
>PEBX01000069.1 GCA_003050645.1 Candidatus Carbonibacillus altaicus | reverse complement strand
GTCCAATGGACGGCATGTAAGGTTCTCCCTTCTCGTGATACATCCTTGCAAAAACCTCGGGCTAAAAAAATATCAAGCTAAAAGTCTGTTCGACGGATTTAAACTAGTGATTATTTATACAAAAAAAGCTGATTTCATGAAGATTAAACTGCTATTTATTCAATTACAACAGACTCTTAGAGAGGGTTAAGGCTCGAGAGGTTTTAGACTTAGGATATAGTAAGTATAGTAAGCGAGAGCAGTATTAGACCAAATAATATTTTGCCAAAAAGGTATTACGCCATAGAGGTAGACGTAGAGGTAGGATGATGTTTCCCTGCCGCATCATCTGTATCCTTCTGCCCATCATGTGAACGTTTGGAAACAGGAACAATCGTCACGACTGTTTCTGCAATGCGATCATGCATAGCTCTTTTTTTCTTATCAAAAACAATCATCCAATAACCAAATCCAAAAAAGATGAGCGATGCCGCGCGACCGATCGTCTCTCTCAAAACGACCGCTCCAAACGATCGTTCTTTTCCATCAGACATCTCTACTCGTATGCCCATCACCATTTTCCCGAGCGTCTGTCCAAAAACAACCGTCATGAGTACAAAATAGCTAAGGATGAGTAAAAGCCAGAGGAAAACCATCGTAAACGTATTCGGAAAGATCAGCGTAAAAAAAATTTTATCCGCCGCACTAACGACGTACCAATCAATGATGTAAGCAAACAAACGCACCCAAAAACCAGCATAGCGCTCCATACCAAGACAACTCCTTTAAAATATACATATGTGAAGTCTATTCAATAGTAATTGACTGGTACGCCTCGATGGCTCCTCATTACCGCCATATATACCAAAGCTTAGGTGAGCGTTCATGGACCAACAGTTTATCTAGACTGTGCGCGAGACGACTGAAAGGCTCATCCTGTGGCGCCATAAGACTTTCCAACCAGTCCGGTAAAAAAGTATTTTTCTTTTTTTCACGATACTCCACAAGACGCGCCTCATCCAACTCTGCCAAGCTTTTAGCCTCGACGATAGCGCGTTCAAAATCACCGAGATCGTCAATTAAACCAAAGCGAAGCGCCTGCGATCCGGTATAGACGGCACCTGTCGCTATATCCAAAACCTCTTCCCGGGTCATATGCCTTCTTTCGCTCACAAGACTTACAAAATGGGCAAATGTCTCGTCGATGATGCTTTGAAAAGCCTGTCGCGCTTCCTCCGACACCGGTTGCAGCGGATCGCCCATATCTTTTAAAGGGCCGCTTTTAAAGATGACCTCCTCATAACCGATGGTTTTAGCGAGCGCACCATAGTTCGGCAAGGTCATGATAACCCCAATGCTTCCGGTCAGCGTATCGGGGTAGGCAATGATTTTGTCGGCAGCCAACGATATGTAGTAGCCTCCGGAAGCAGCAACCGTACCCATGCTTACAACAACAGGTTTCGTGCTTCTCTCTTTAAAACGGATCAAGGCACGATAGATCGCATCCGATACAACGACAGAACCGCCAGGACTGTTTACTTTGAGGATGAGCGCTTTAACTGTGTCATCTTTTTCCGCTTGCTTTAAAGCCCTCTGAATCATAGAAAGAGAAAAAGAAGACGTTCCGAACACATCCAAAGGATCTGTCGTCTCTTCATCAATCACTCCGGTGATCGGTATCACCGCTATTTTATTCATACCCTTTCCTTCAAGGGTCACTTCCCGAAGGGGAGGTAGCGTACCCTCTGCATTCATGATCGAACTGTCTTCATTCGTACTTAAATTGCCAGCGATAAGTGAAAATAATACCAACACGCCGACGATGACGAGGGCGATGATTTGATTTTTTTGCATAGTGATTCTCGTTCCTCCATGGCCTAGTTCATTATAGCCTTTCATGCTCCTTCTTAACGCTACTCTCAGTCTAGGTAAGTGCTAAAAATTTGTCAATATCCATTTTACGATAAAGAAGACCCCAAGCGTGTTCTATTGATTGGAGTCTTCTTCCTAGATACAAACACCAACAGAAACACCATCAACCATAATAATGCGCCAGCATCATATATTTATACGGTGCATTTGCTTCCAGCGCGCCACTTACGGCCATGAGGTAATGCATCGAGGCGCCATCCTTCATCTCCGGATGGCGCATTCGATACGAGCCTTTCATTGTCCGCCACCGCCAACACCGCCCAGAAAGCGCGCCAAAAAAGCTTGCAGACGTTCGCTTTTAGGATGTTCGAAAATCTCTTCCGGCGTTCCTTGTTCAACGATATTTCCGCCATCCGTAAAGAGCACACGATCCGCAACTTCACGGGCAAACTGCATCTCGTGCGTGATGAGCATCATCGCCATATCGCCTTTTTCCGCGATTTCTTTGATGACCGCCAGCACTTCCCCTACAAGTTCCGGATCGAGGGCACTGGTCGGTTCGTCAAAGAGCATGATCTTGGGTTCCATGACGAGTGCTCGGGCGATGGCCACGCGCTGTTTTTGACCACCGGAGAGCTGCTCTGGATATTTATCGATGTGCTCAATGAGACCGACTTTTTCAAGCATCTCCCGCGCTTTTTCTTCCGCCTCCAGCCGCGGCATCTTCTTGACGTGGATCGGTGCTTCGGTCACATTTTGTAAAATCGTCCGGTGCGGGAAGAGGTTAAAATGCTGAAAGACCATCCCAATTTTACTGCGCATACGGGCGATATGACGTTCGTCGGCAGGCACAAGCCGCGCTCCGACGCGTTTGTGATAAAGCGGTTCCCCTTCGACTTCGATAATCCCGGCGCTCGGGCGCTCTAGCGTCATCAGAAGGCGGGCTAGTGTCGTTTTGCCGGAGCCGGAGGGACCGATCACGGCCACTTTTTCCCCCGGCATCATGTCAAGATCAATGCCTTTTAATACTTCCACATCGCCAAACGATTTTTTCACCCCTCGATACCGTACGATTGGGGTCGTCTCTGGTGATTCTTGCGTTTTATCGTCCTTCGTTTTCTGTCCTATGCGTGTGCGCCGTTCACTATCTTCACTATCATGTTCACGCAGTGATAATACTTTAGGAAGAGCCATACCGATCACCCTTTCGTTAGATTTTATTGCCTACTTTGTTTTGCAGATCGCTTAAAAACGAGCAGCCCCGTCACTGCTTAAGCGCCATACGCCGTTCGGCCCAGCGGACGAGAAGCGACGAAGGGTAACTCATCAGGAAAAAAAGCACGCCGACGATCGTGTATGCCTCGGTGTATTGAAACGTGTGTGAACCAAACTTCTTAGCCACGGACATCATCTCAACGACGTTGATCGTAAAAAGAAGCGGCGTCTCTTTAAATAGCACAATCAGATAGTTACCCATAACCGGTATGATCGGACGCACGGCTTGGGGCAAGATAATCCTTGTCCATGTTTTAAAGGGTGAAAAGTTAAGCGCTCGGGCCGCTTCCCACTGACCTTGAGGGACTGCCTCAATGCCTCCGCGATAGACTTCTGCAAGATAAGCACTGTAGTGAAGTCCCAGCCCGGTGACGCCTATGACAAAGACTGGAAAACGGGGTAAGGCCAGATAAAGAAATAAAAGTTGGACAAGAAGCGGTGTGGAGCGCACAAACTCAATCATCCAATATGCGAGAAGAGACACAGGTCGGAATCGACTGCGCCGCATAAGCGCCCACACCAGTCCCAACACTGCAGCGAGTGCAAATCCTAGAAACGTCGCCTCCAGCGTCACGGGCACGACTTTGGTCAGCTTCCAAAAAACATCAGCGGCAGTCTGCCAATTCCATATCTCGCTCATGCACCTCTACCTTTCTCTCCTTGGCTACGATTTTTGAACATCGCATCGTCTAACGTCCTTGACTTGACTGACACGAAGCGCTGGTACCGCTAATCTGAGCGACACGGCGTTACACTCGATTTCAAGTCACGCGATTTCAAGTCATAAGCGACTCCAGTGTTTTACGCCCGTCCGACCGTTGCCTTTTTCTCCAAAGCTCGCATCAAAAGCGTCACTGCATAAGCAATGACAAAGTAGATGATCAAAAGCAAGGCAAAAATCGGAATCTCGAGCTTACTCACCGTCGTCCGCAAGCTCATCGCTTGAAACGTAAGATCACTCAAGGTAATGAGTGAAACGAGCGATGTCCCTTTGAGTAGCTCAATGAGGAGATTTCCAAATGGTGGAATCATGAGCGGCCATGCTTGAGGTAAAATGATACGTCGAAAGCGAAGCACTGGAGACATATTGAGCGCAATGGCCGCTTCCGTCTGACCCCTGGGCACTGAAAGAATGGCGCTCCGGACAACTTCTGATCCATAAGCTCCATAATTTAATCCCAAGGCCAAGACCCCGGCTGTTAGCGCACTCAGATCTAAACCGAAAAACGGCAAGACATAAAAGATCCAGAACAACTGAATGAGAAGTGACGTACCACGAAAAAATTCAACATAGAAAGCAGCCAAAAATCGGACGATCCGGAACTTGGAAAGACGCATCAGCCCCGCAATAAACGCTAACACAGCGGCAACGACACTGCCTAAAAGGAACACTTCCAGTGTTACAACCAACCCCTTCATCAGGGTCGGTAATAAACTTATAAGCGTCTCTAGAGATGTCATGGAGCGCAGCGCTTATACAAGCGCTCTGCCCACCCCCTTTGGAAAAACATATAATTTTTTATATCTTTTATACAACATAGTCACATTCCCATCAGGGTAAAAGATTTTTCATCTTTGATTACTCCTTTTGTTAGCAGAATAGATTCTTTAATGGATAGATTCTTTAATGGATAAAATATCTTCTTTTGTTATCAGAATGTCTTCTTGAGTTGATAACTATCTATCGTTCATGGTCGGCTCATCAAGTTATTCTATCGATAGTTCCTCGGCTGTTTTGTCACCCGGAAGCTCCTGCTCTGTGAAACCAAACTGTTCAAGAATCTTTAAAAGTTCTCCTGAATCTTTGAGTTTTTGGAGCTCCTGGTTATAAAAATCGGCGAAATCTTTGTCTTCCGGACGGAAGGCTGCTGCCCCATAGCCACGTACACTTTTTCCATCAATCACAGGTTGTTTAAAATCCATCACCCGTTCAATATCTGGATCATCGGCAGCGTCCAGCATAGATTGTAGCGATGGCCCTGTCATCGTAATGGCATCGACCCGTCCCGTCTTTAAGGCGGAGATCGCTGCAGGTTGATCCTGTACCGTGACGATCTGATCTTCCTTAATGCCAGATTTTAACATGTACTCCTCTTCGATCGCTCCAGACATGACTGCAACCTTCACATCCGGTTGGTTGGCAATGTCTTCATAGCTGTGAAGATCTTTGGGGTTCCCTTTGATAACTGCCAAAGCCTCCCCAATGCTATACTCCGGATTGGCAAAGACGACCTGTTGGGCTCGCTCCGGTGTAATAAACATACCAGCCGTGATGACATCAAATTTTTTTGCCTTAAGCCCTGGAATGAGGGAGCTAAATTCTACGAGGTGACCGTGCAGTTCCTCCACACCGAGATTTTTAAAGATGACCCGGGCGATCTCTACTGCTTCACCGGTGAGCTTTCCATCTGTCGTTTGATAAGCGTATGGTTTTTCATTGGCAAAACCAACATCGACATACCCTTGCTTTCGCAGTTTATCAAGAAGCGCCGACCCGCTGCTTTGATCACCGTTTGCACTGCCCTCACTATTTTCTGTACCCGATGATGCTCCAGAGCCTGTATCTGGCGTTGTCCCCTGGCCCGATGGGTTCGAGCTAGAGCCACTTCCTTGATCCGATGTTGAAGCGCAGCCGGACATGGCCACCGCGATGATCAAAAAAAGCGTCAACATAACGACAAACGGTTTCCCTAAGCGAATCGATGCAATGTGTTTCACAGTTGAATACCCCTTTCTTATTTTGGAAAAAATTCATATCTCGCTTTTTACCAACCGTTACCGATGGCAAGATGATCGTTACCAGACAGAAGGCCAGAGCCCGTATCCCTTTCGCTTTGACCGTCCGTACGCAAGATGTATCGTGTCAAACGGTGGTTCCGTCGCCTCACCTCCTTTACGAATCACACAGGATGTCATAAAAAATGCACACCTCTCCCGGAACCGAAGTTCCAAGGGAAGGTGTGCAGGATGTAACCTTCTTCACCTTAACGATCAGTTAAAAAAACTTAAGACTCAAGACTTAACACACACACACAAGAGAATTCAAATCACCTTGGGACTTCTCTGCTTTAGCCTACGAGGTTAGCTGACGGGTAGGATGGCAGAGAAGCGTCACATCCCCCTTGGATACGGTCCAAGGTTAACCCCCCAAAACTTGGTTCCCCCGCTCCCGCCTTACGGCGAGATTCGGCCTGATATGTGATTGTCAAAAAATGAACTTGGTATTAATGCTAACATACATATTCTGAATGGTCAAGGTTTAGATCATGCAATTTTTATATTAACTGATCCCTAATATTAACTGATCCCTATGGTGCGGGCCACTTCCAACGCTTCTTCCACGCTTTCCGCTAAGATATTAAGATGTCCCATTTTGCGTCCTGCGCGGGCTTCTTTTTTCCCATAAAGGTGCACTTTGACCCGTGCATCAAGCGTCGGCAGTACTTTCAGCAGAGATGGCAGATGCTCCCCGAGAATGTTCACCATGACAACCGGCGTAAACAGTCGAACGTCTCCAAGCGGAAGATGGAGCACCGCGCGTAAAAACTGCTCAAACTGCGAGGTGGACACCGCATCGAGCGTATAATGGCCGCTGTTATGCGGACGCGGTGCCAGTTCATTTATAAGAAGCGTGCCATCCGGTAGGTAAAAAAGTTCAACGGCCAAAAGCCCCACCACACCGAAAGCATCGGCGATGGCCGTGGCCAGAACCGCCGCTTTTTTCTGCACCGCATCCGGGACACGCGCCGGAACGATCGAGCGGCGCAAAATACCGTCAACATGATGATTTTCGGCGACGGGAAAGACTTGACTTTCCCCATCGGCCCGGCGTGATACGATGACGGAGAGTTCTTTTTCATACGGGATGAAGCGCTCGACAATAAGCGGAACCCGCACCAAATCGGATGACAGGAACCCGCGGACAGCACGACCGTTACGGTCTACACGATCAAGGCTCTCATCGTACAGAGGCATCTCTTCTTTTGTGATAGATGTCGGACGATCAGGTTCTCGGTCATCCCTATTGGCACGGAAGTTGGCATAGACCGCCTCAATCGCACGACGGACGATTTGGATCTCTCCTTCCGTCTGAATATGCCACTGACCTTTTCCGTCATAGCCTCCGCTCGTCGTCTTGACTACGACCGGCAACCCCAGTTTCTTAAGCGCTGGTATCAAATCATCCGGGGTACGAAGAAGCGTATAGGGCGCAACCGGAAAGCCATGCGCCGATAAACCTTCTTTTTCCAACGCCCGATGCTGGGCCAGACGCAAGATGGTTACGCCTTGAGGCAAAGGCTTTATGCGTGCAACCATTTCGAGAGAATGGGTATCAATATGTTCAAATTCATAAACGAGCACATCACTCGCTTCAGCTAGGCGCATGAGTCCCTCTGTGTCAGCGAACGACCCCTGAAAAAAAGTATCCGCAATGGCGCGGGCAGGGGCAGCTTCATCCGGATCAAGCACATTAAAACGGTACCCCATGGCCCGGCCGGCCAGTGCCATCATCCGCCCAAGCTGTCCTCCTCCGATGATGCCAATGGTTGTATCGGGTAAAAAGGGCGTCGTTTTCATTCGCATTCCCGCTTGCATAAGTCCCTTCCTTTTCTGGGCGTCACTTTTTCTGTTCTGTGCGTCCCTTTTCTTGTATGGTGCCTTTTTGGGCGTTCCCTTTTCTGGCCTTTCCTTTTCTTCTGCGTCTTCATCTGTGTCTACCTAAAAACTGTAGGATTTTACCGATCTATTCATGCGGTGGTAGGTCTCTGTCACGCAGAACGTTTTCAACCATACGTCGCTGATAAGCGATGAGGCTTTCCCGTATCGTCCGATCCATGACAGCAAGAAAGCGCGCCGCTAGGAGTGCTGCGTTTTTTGCCCCGGCCTCACCGATGGCCATGGTTGCAACCGGTACCCCCGCCGGCATCTGCACAATCGATAAGAGCGAATCCATACCGTTTAAGTGGCGGGAGGCAACCGGCACACCGATCACCGGTAGATGCGTTTTGGAAGCGATCATCCCCGGCAGATGCGCTGCGCCACCGGCTCCGGCAATGATCACTTGAAGACCGCGCCCCGCCGCCGTCTCCGCATAGTCAAACATCTCGTCCGGCGTCCTGTGCGCCGAGACGACGCGCGCCTCATAGGGGATGCCCAGCTCGTCGAAGAGGCTCGCCGTATGTTTCATCGTCTCCCAGTCCGACCGTGAACCCATCACTACACCGACCAGCGGATGATGCGCTTCCGATACGTCTTTATCAGATTCACGTCCCATTTATCAACATTCCTTTCTATGCCAGCTCAAAGAGCCTGTTCAGTCGTGTATTCACTATAATATAAAATAAAAAAAGCCTTGCCACAAGGCTCCACAAGCACTCTGTTGTTGTTCTGTGATATTGTCATCCTATAACTGTTCTGTGAAAATGTCACGATAGGACAGGAGAAAATTACAAGGACAAAAACAGAACTGAAAAAAGTATTGGTTATCGAAAAGCTTGTTGCCGAGCTCTTGCAGGAACGTGAATCCTTGACGCTTAGTGTGTCCACAGTTCGCCGTATCCTCTTGGGTGTAGTACGCTGGAAGAAGCGAATCGAGCATTGCCGGAACTCATTGAAAAACATAACCGCACTTTTGCGGCTCACCCGCAGAAGGCGGAATCCGCAGAATCCGCAGACCGTCCTCTCCCTGCGGAGACCGATTTGGAGTATGTTTTTGCGGTTCGAACGTATCGACAGATTGGTTCAGGCCAAACCCTTTCCTATGGGGGAAAACTTTATACACTTGCCGAAAAGCCTTCACAGCCCTTTGAGACGAAAACGACCGTGGAGGTACGGGAGATGAGATTGATACGGCCTATCCCTTTTATGGCTCCAGACGCATCGCCGCCCAGTTAAAACGAAAAGGCTTAGAGGTTGGACGAAAAAGGGTACAAACCCATATGCGGGAAATGGGTATTTCAGGGATTATTCCGGGTCCCAATCGAAGTCAAGCGGCAATTCGAACACCAGTCTACCTCTATTTATTGAAAAACTTGGCTATTACCCGACCCAGTCATGTTTAGGGGATTGATATTACTTACATCCGCATGAACAAGGGATGGCTCTACCTGGTCGCCATATTGGACTGGTTTTCCCGCTATGTGCTGAGTTGGGAGTTGGATCAAACCCTTGAGCTGCCATTTGTTTTAGAAGCAGTCAAACGGGCTTGGGGACATGCACGCCCTGAAATCCTCAACAGTGACCAAGGCAGCCATTTTACGAGTCCGCAATATATTGAAATCCTTGATCGTCCGCGGCTCGGCGCTGTCCGCTGTAACCCCGGCATTTGATTTGTTATCTGCTTTGATCGATTCGTCCAACGCCCGGTTCGACATCCCGACCTTGTGCACTTCATGTGTCATCTCCAAACACGCACAAAAAATACGTAAAACACATTCACACGTATTATTAACACGTGTTATAATGTAGTCAGAAAGGAGATGAGGGAATGAACTCACGGGAACTGATAAAGCTAATCGAAAAAGATGGTTGGAAGCTGGTTGCCGTGGTCGGTAGCCACCACCAATTCAAACATCCAACCAAACCCGGAAAAGTTACAATCCCTCACCCCAAGAAAGACTTAGCTCCCAAGACTGTAACATCAATACTCAAACAGGTAGGGCTCCAATAAGGAACCCTCTAAAAGGAGGTTTATATAAATGGCAAAATATATTTACCCAGCTATCTTCGATCCAAACGAAAACAGCGGATATACAGTCACCTTTCCAGATCTTCCGGGATGCGTGACTGAAGGTGACGATTTAGACGATGCCCTGCGGATGGCTGCCGAAGCAATGGCGTTGCATCTCTATGGCATGGAACGCGATGGTGACGCAATCCCAAAACCGTCCAAACCGGTCGACGTAAAGCTACCCGAAGATGCTGCGCCCGATGCGTTCGTGACCCTCATACAAGCTAGGACTGAACCCGTTATAGATGAGATGCAGAACCGTGCAGTCAAGAAAACCCTCACAATTCCTCAATGGCTGAACGATGAAGCCGAAAAGACAGGGATCAACTTCTCCCAAGTGTTGCAGCACGCCCTAAAAGAAAAACTGGGCATTATCAAAAAGCGGCCATAACGGTCGCTTTTTCTTAACCCGTTTGCTCTTAGTGCGAAGATAAATCTGTCCTTTTTCACATTGATTCGAGTCCCCATTTTCCAGAATGTGCTTTGCGTATATTCTTTTCACATCACCAACGAATTTTTTAGCGGCTTTCAGATATCTATCTATTTTTTGATACATGAACCATCGCCTCCATAGGCAGCGTCTATCAAGGTCCTCTCCGGCCTACTTTCCATGATAACAATATACCACATTAAAAATGCTCAAAACGGACATTTCTCGGACATTTTTATCAAGCCAGCCCTTTTTTAACTTCCCTTCGGAAGAAGCCTCCCACTTCTAAACGTGAAGGTGCGCCAGCACCAGTGAAAGTGAGAGATGAATTTCGATCTAGGCGTAGCCTAAAGTTGTCTCTTTTTTGTGCTTTGGTAAAATTAGCTATGAAGCAGTTAGGGATTGCCTAATTGAACGCCGAACCGTGGGACACACGGGGATCGCTCGGTCCTTTCCCAACATCAGATGGGATGATCCGAGAATCCCCCCACCTCTATGCATTAGCAAAGGTGGTGGGAGTATGTCGCCGTAGACAATTGTTTTCGTTTCTGAGATATTCCATGTCACACCTGCATTTGCTAAAAAGCGCATCTTGCAATTAGAAAATAGAATCATTTACAACAAGGAAATTATTAAAAAGATGGTAGGATCGTAAAAAACCCCAAGGAGACCTGTTATAGTCCCCTCGGGGTTTCTGTTTCATCGTCAAATGACGAACCAGCTGATTTAAATATCCCCAAAATATCCCCAATTCGGTTCGACGGCACGCTCTAAAATTGATTATGAATCCTGAAAACCGCGTCTTTACTGGTTTTTGATTGGAGCGGGTGATGGGAATCGAACCCACGCCGCCAGCTTGGGAAGCTGGAGTTCTACCATTGAACTACACCCGCATATGGACGTGAGACAGTTCGATATCAGAACAGCTCACGTCGTACATTATACG
>PEBX01000068.1 GCA_003050645.1 Candidatus Carbonibacillus altaicus | reverse complement strand
CTAGGTGCCAGCCGAGTCCCAAAGCAGTTGAACCGTCGCCTTGTGCCAGTCGTTCGAGTACGAGGAGCATGGTGTAGAGGCTTATCTCCCTACCGCCCAGATGTTTGGGCAAGGTAAGCGTTAAAAAACCGGCGTCGTGCAATGCGGCGTAATGTTCAATGGGAAAAGTACCGGTTCGATCATAGTAGGCAGCTGATTTTGAAAATGTTTCTGCCAAAGTCTCAGCGTGCTGGAGAAGCCCAGCTTCTTCTTCGGTTCGAATAAACGGATCGTGAACATGACCCGCAAGTGAGCGTTCAGAAGATAAACGATGGTGCGGATACACCTTTATCCACTCCCTTGTTTTTTTTATTGTATCGATGTTTGCTTTGTTTGTCATCTTCTTTGTACGTACTACTAATCGAATGGAAGTTAGTCAAATAATCGTTAATTGTGATATACTATGAGAGTAGTTTTCTCTAAAAAAGTCGATGGATATTAAGTAAAATTAAGAAGGAATTTACTGTCTACATATGGAAGAGGATATGAATCAGACCATTTTATTCCAAGGGGTGAATTCCTTTGTCTTAGGAGTTCAACTTCGTCTCTTTGTTTTTGTGAAGACCTGGAAATTGAAGATTGTTTGCATGATGAGGCGATACTAAAAATCGTAAAAAGCAGATAAAAAGTTATTTTTAGGAGAAAAGCAATGGAGCTCATCAATAACATTGGTCGCTTTCTTGGCGATGATTTAAAGCAAACACTGCATCCAAAAACAAAAGTGTCGATAGCTGCTTCTTGTTTTTCGATCTATGCATATGAAGCCTTGAAAAATGAATTGGAACAAGTGGACGAGGTTCGCTTTCTTTTCACTTCACCTACTTTTGTGGCAGACAGTTTTAAAAAGGAACAACGAGAATTCTACATTCCCAAGCGAACGAGAGAAAAAGGTCTATATGGCACGGAGTTTGAGATTCGGTTGAAGAATGAACTGACCCTCAAAGCCATCGCCAAGGAATGCAATGACTGGATCCAGCGAAAAGTCATCTTCAAGTCCAATCGTACATCTGGTGCCATGCAAGGCATGATCAATGTGCAGAATGAGAATGAAAAAATTACTTATATGCCAATCGATGGTTTTACAACGGTCGATCTCGGTTATGAAAAAGGCAATGCTCTCTCTAACATGGTCAACAAATTTAACGATTACACGGTCACAAAAGCGTACTTTGATTTGTTCGACCAAGTGTGGAACGACAAGAGTAAACTGGAAGAAGTCACAAACCAGATCGTGGAGCATATTTCATCTGTTTATAAGGAAAACTCTCCAGAGTTTATTTACTACGTTATTTTGTACAACATTTTTAACGAATTCTTATCGGATATCACGGAAGATATTCTGCCTAATGAAGCCACTGGATTTAAAGAAACGGAAATCTGGAAGCGTCTCTACCACTTCCAAAAAGACGCCGTAATAGGAGCAATTAATAAATTAGAAAAATACAATGGATGCATTCTGGCAGATAGTGTCGGTTTAGGAAAAACATTCACTGCACTAGGTGTCATCAAATATTATGAACTTCGCAACAAGTCGGTATTGGTGCTTTGTCCCAAGAAACTCGGTGACAACTGGCTTACCTATAAACAGAATGTAACCAACAACATCCTGTATGCCGACCGATTCCGCTATGATGTACTCTATCATACGGATATATCACGGGAAAGTGGCAAATCTAACGATATCCCGCTTGATCGGTTGAATTGGGGTAATTACGATCTCCTCGTCATTGATGAGTCGCATAACTTCCGCAATAACGAAGTCAAGAAAGATAAAGAAACTCGGTATCAGAAGTTGATGCGGAAAGTGTTGAAAAGTGGTGTAAAAACGAAAGTGCTCATGCTTTCTGCTACTCCGGTGAACAACAAGTTCATGGATCTTCGCAATCAACTTGCCTTGGCTTATGAAGGAAATCCGGAGGAAATCAACAGCAAGCTGGGAACGGAGCAGGGGATTAACGACATATTCAAACGAGCTCAGTCTGCGTTTAACCAGTGGTCTAAGCTGGATGTTGCTGAGCGGACAACGGAGACGCTTCTTAGTATGCTGGACTTCGATTTTTTTGAGCTGTTGGACAGCTTGACGATTGCCCGGTCACGCAAACATATCCAGAAGTATTACAAAACGGAGGAGATCGGCGAGTTCCCCAGACGGCTTACGCCTCTATCGAAGTTTTGCGATTTGACCGACAGAGCGGACGTGATTGGGTATAATGAAATATTTATAGAATTATCCAGAATTAACCTCGGCATCTATGCACCTTTCAAATACATTCTACCGAGCCGACTGCGTTTCTATGAAACGTTGTATGATACCAGTGTAAGGGGTGGCAGTGGGAACTTCAGGCAGATGGACCGCGAGGGTAATTTACAGATTTTGATGCGGATTAACCTGCTGAAGCGCCTGGAAAGTTCAGTTGAATCGTTTCGATTAACGCTATCTAAGATTATATCTAAAATTGATCATACACTTCAGCAAATTGAAGCATTCGAGCAAAGCGGGAAGTCCGGTACCGTAGGTTATACCGATATTGAGGCTACCAATCTTGACGATGATGATTGGCTGGACGATGATTTCAGCATCGGGGATACGATCAAGATCAATTTGTCCGATATGGATGTTCTTCGCTGGAAAGAAGATTTAATGAATGATTACAACATTCTTTCTGCCTTGCTGACAGAGATGCAGAAAATAACGCCTGAACATGATGCGAAGCTGAACACATTAAAGCAAGTGATTGATCACAAAATTAATCATCCGATCAATCTCGGTAATCGCAAAGTCATCATTTTCAGTGCGTTCACGGATACCGTGGCGTACTTGTACACGCATTTGTCCACGTACATGAAGGCGAAGTATAATATCGACACGGCCAAAATCGTTGGTAGCGATGACAACAAAAACACTGCTGGTTTACGGAATGATATTAACACTTTGTTGACTTGCTTCTCGCCCCGATCCAAAGAGAAGCATCTCATCATGCCGGATGTCAAAGGTGAGATTGACCTGCTTATCGCTACCGACTGTATTTCCGAAGGACAAAACTTGCAAGATTGCGACTATCTGATCAACTATGACATTCACTGGAACCCGGTGCGGATTATTCAACGATTTGGCCGGATCGACCGGATCGGTTCGCAGAACAAGGAAATTCAATTGGTGAACTTCTGGCCCAACATGACGCTGGATGAATACATTCAGTTAAAAGAACGGGTCGAAAATCGCATGGTCATCATGGATATGACAGCAACCGGCGATGATAATGTTTTGTTCAATCAATCCAGCGATCTGGAATATCGGAAGCAACAGCTTTATCGTTTGCAAAAGGAAGTCGTCGATCTGGACGATATGAATACAGGTGTCTCTATTACCGATCTGGGCCTGAACGATTTTCGCATGGACTTGGTGAACTATATCAAGGAGAACGGGGAACTTGATACCGTTCCGAACGGACTGCATGCGGTTGTGGCTGCTGATGATGAGAAGGGAGCAAAGCCCGGCGTTATCTTTGTTCTTCGCAATGTCAATGAGGTACTGAATCCTGACAAGCAAAACCGCCTGCATCCCTTTTACCTAGTCTATATGAGCGAGGACGGTGAAGTCATCACCCATCATATGGATGTCAAAAAGACGCTGGATATCCTGCGAGCCTTATGCAGAGGCCAATCGGAACCGATGATGGATGCTTGCCGCAGCTTTAATCAAGCGACGAAAGACGGCAAAAAGATGGACATGTATTCCATGCTGCTCCAAGAAACCATCCGCTCAATTGTACAGGTGAAAGAAGAAAACGATCTGGATAGCTTGTTTAGTTCGGGGGGGACGACAGCGCTCATTGACTCAATAAATGGCATTGAGGATTTTGAGCTTATCTCCTTTGTCGTTATCAAGCGGGTGAATGCGTGATGTTTCAATTGCCGTCAAGTACACTCGTAAACCGAAAAATTCCCAAGAACAAATTTTATGAGAAGCTTAAAGCCAATCATCACCTCAGAGAACTCTTTACTGATCAGGTTGAATCGATCATCTGGAAACACAAGCTATCCAAGGACACGATTCGTCTTGAACCAAAAGAGAATGTTGAAGAAATTCAGGTATTTGAAGTTTATTTGAAGAAAAAATCGTACTCCTTTGACCTACTGCGGAGCATAGATAAGGCGATCCCTTATCCCATTTTGTATGTCTTGATGTATGGGGATCAGGTCAAGCTTGCTATCGCTTACAAAGAGCGAAATCAGATAGACGGAAATCGATCTGTCGTTCGCTCCTACCATGAGACGGACTGGCAGCCGGTGGAGAGTATCGAGCTGGACATCCTTCAAGGAATGGATCTAAAGGCTGTGTATGAAAACATCATCCGTCAACTGCTTCCCATAAAGATGAAGCCGGAAATGGAACTATCAGCGGTTTTGGAGCGACAATCCCAAATAGATAAGCTTATGCGAGAATGTGAGCGACTAGAGTCCAAACTCCGGGCTGAAAAACAATTCAATCGTAAAGTTGAACTGAATATGGAACTACAGCGAAAGAAGAAAGAATTGAATCAACTTCTTAATTAAGGAAACGGAGGTCAACCATGAAGAAGCTGACAATGAAATCGGTCGATTTGACTCAAGCCAATATCGACAAGATTGCTGAGTTGTTCCCCAATGTGATTACTGAAGCGAGAGATGAACAAGGAAAAATCAGGCGTGCGGTCGATTTTGATTTATTGGAGCAGGAACTTTCCGATGTCCTGGTTGAAGGTGAAAAAGAGCGATATCAACTTACATGGCCTGGTAAGAAACAGGCAATCCTGAATGCTAACACGCCCATTGATAAAACGTTGCGTCCGGTAAAGGAAGATAGTGTCGACTGGGATAACACGCAGAATCTTTATATTGAAGGTGATAATCTTGAAGTGTTGAAACTTTTTCAGGAATCGTATTTAAACAAAGTGAAGTGCATCTATATCGATCCGCCGTACAACACAGGGAAGGATTTTGTTTATAAGGATGACTTCAGAGAGCCTTCGGATGAATATATGGAAGAATCCGGACAAGTGGATGAAGAAGGGAATAGGCTTTTTCAGAATACGGAATCAAATGGTCGTTTTCATAGTGATTGGCTGACGATGATGTATTCGAGACTCAAAATAGCAAGGAACTTATTAAGAGATGATGGTGTGATCTTTATAAGTATAGATGATAATGAAGTAGATAATTTAAGTAAAATATGTGATGAGATTTTTGGTGCACAAAATTGTTTGGGAAGAATTATTTGGAAAAAGAAGATAAATGGGAATAATATGGGTTTTATCCCACCAGTACATGATTACATTATTGTTTATGCAAAAAACATCAATTCCATCATTGAATTTGGTCTTCCAGTTGATTTAGAAAAAATTAAAAAAGATTATTCCAACCCTGATAACGATCCCAGAGGACCATGGACAACTATGGATTTATCAGCAAATCACAAAGGACCCTATTTTAAAATAGTTAATCCTTTAAATGGAGATGAATTTTGGCCTCCGGAAGGCCGTTATTGGGTGTTTAATGAAGAAGAGACTTTAAAGAGAATCTCTGATGGAAGAATTATATTTGGAAAGTCAGGGAACGCAAGACCTGTTCAAAAGGTATTTTTAAAAGAGAAAAAGTTTAAACGAATTGCGGCTGATAGTTTATGGGATAATCATGGAATGAATGAGGATGCCACTTTAGAATTACGGGAACTCTTTGGCGAATCCAAATTATTTACTCATCCCAAGCCTTCAAAGCTATTATACAATCTGATTAGACTAATAACCACCTCTGAGAATAATGACATCGTACTTGACTTCTTCTCCGGTTCCGCTACCACTGCCCATGCAGTCATGCAACTGAATGCTGAAGATGGTGGCAATCGGAGATACATCATGGTTCAACTTTCAGAACAAACGGTCGAAACTTCCGAAGCATATAAAGCAGGCTTCAAAAACATCTGCGAAATCGGCAAAGAACGCATCCGCCGGGCCGCAAAGAAGATCAAGAAAGAGACGGGAGCGGACATCGATTACGGTTTCCGGGTGTTTCGTGTTGATTCGTCTAACATGAAAGACGTCTATTACGCTGCGGATAAGCTTGACCAGGGCGATCTGTTTGCCCTCACTTCCAATATCAAAGAGGATCGCACCAGTGAAGACTTGCTGATCCAGGTGATGCTGGAACTCGGGCTTGAACTTTCGCTGCCGATGGAAACGAAACAGATTGAAAGAAAAACCGTTCATTACGTCGGAGGCAATTCCTTGATTGCCTGTTTCGATGAGGATGTACCAGAGTCGGTAATCAAAAAGATTGCGGATGAAAAGCCGCTTCGCGTGGTGTTCCGGGACAGCTCTTTCAAAGACGATTCCGCCCGAATCAACGTCGAGGAACGGTTTAAAACGCTTTCCCCGGGTACGGAAATCCAAGTACTGTAAGGCAGGTGAAGATGAATGAAGATCAAATTCAAGCACCAGCAATTTCAACTGGACGCCGTCAAAAGCATTGTCGACTGTTTTGCAGGGCAGCCGAACGAACAATCCCGGTTCACCCTCGATAAAGGAAGAAGACAGAAGACCGAGCAAATGCAAATGGCTTTCGATTCCGACGAACAACTTTCCGATACAGGCTTCAAGAACAACACCATCAAACTGCTTGATCATGAAATCCTGGAAAACATTAAAACCGTTCAACGTCGGAATGGCTTAAAGCAATCCGAGCGGCTCGAGGGCAAATACAACCTGACGGTGGAAATGGAAACCGGAACCGGCAAGACGTACACCTACATCCGGACGATGTTTGAATTGTACAAAACGTACGGATGGAGTAAGTATATCGTTGTCGTTCCATCGATCGCGATTCGGGAAGGCGTGCTGAAGTCGTTTCAGATGATGGAAGATCACTTCATGTCGGAATATGGAACGAAGGCCCGCTATTTCGTGTACAATTCCAAACAACTGCACCAGATTGAGTCGTTTGCCAGTGATTCCGGCATCAATGTCATGATTATCAACTCGCAGGCTTTTTCTGCAAGGGGTAAGGACACCCGACGGATCTATATAGAGTTGGACGATTTTCAATCCAGGAAGCCGATTGACGTGATCGCCAGCACCAATCCCATCTTGATCATTGATGAACCGCAATCGGTGGAAGGTGCGAAAACCAAGGAAGCGCTGAAGCTGTTCAGCCCGCTCTTCACTCTGCGCTATTCGGCCACCCATAAGGAAGATTACAACAAGGTGTACCGTCTGGATGCGCTGGATGCCTACAACATGAAGCTGGTCAAAAAGATTAGCGTCAAAGGCATCTCTGTCAAAGGGACGAGCGGCACGTATAGTTATTTGTATCTAGAGGGCATTGATCTCAGCGACAAGCAGGCGCCCGTTGCCCGGCTGGAGTTTGAAGTGCGGACAAAAACTGGCTTGACCAAGAAAACACGACGCATCCGCACAGGCGATGATCTTTACCAGCTGTCCGGTCGGTTAGAGCAGTATAGGGGATACATCGTATCAGAGATCAACGGCCAGAAAAACCGGATTGAATTTGCCAATGGGGTGACGCTTGCGGCCGGAGACGTGCAGGGGGATGTGGACGGGCTGTATTTACGACGAATACAAATTCGGGAAACGATTAAGTCTCACTTTGAGAAGGAGCGGGTGCTGTTTCGCCAGGGCATCAAGGTGCTTTCCCTGTTTTTTATCGACGAAGTGGCGAAATACCGACAATATGACGAACAAGGAAACGAAAAAAATGGCGATTATGCCGATATTTTTGAGGAAGAATACTTGACCCTGTTGAACGAGCAATTGTCATTGTTTACGGATGATCCGTATGTCCAATACCTGAACAAGATCCAGGTGAAGGATACACATAAAGGGTATTTCTCTATCGATAAGCGGAGCAACCGCCTCATCGATCCTAAGCGCTCTCGCAGAGAGGCGGATTCAGACGATGTGGACGCCTATGATCTGATCATGCGCGATAAGGAACGCTTGCTCAGCTTTGAGGAGCCGACCCGGTTCATTTTTTCCCATTCTGCCTTAAAGGAAGGCTGGGACAATCCGAACGTATTCCAGATTTGCACCTTGAAACACAGCGACTCCACGATCAAGAAGCGGCAGGAAGTAGGGAGAGGACTGCGGCTGTGCGTCAACCAACAGGGTGAACGGATCGATGCCAGCGTGCCGGGCATCGATGTGCATGAGATCAACGTCCTGACCGTGATCGCCAGCGAGTCGTATGAACAGTTTGCCAGGCAATTGCAAAGTGAAATTGCCGAAACATTGTCCGAACGTCCGCGGAAAGCCGACGTTGATTTCTTCTTGGATAAAGTTCTCACCAATGCCCGCGGCGAATCATTGCGCATTGACGAGAATTTGGCCAAAAAGCTCTACCGAACCTTTATCCGACAGGGCTATGTGGATGACCATGACCAACTGACGGAGCAGTATTTTCAAGCTGCGGAACAGCGACTAGTAAAGCTACCGGATGAACTCGAAGGTTATCAAGAGGCACTCATCTCACTTGTCGAGCGCATTTATGTTGCCGGAAAAGCCGATTTGACAGAAGATGGACGGAGCAAAAATGTTGAACAATCGAAGCCAAATCAAAATTTTTATAAGAAAGAGTTTCAGGATCTGTGGAACCAGATCAACAAAAAGATGGTGTACACGGTTCGGTTCGATTCGAACGAACTTATCCGGAAATGCATACATGCTTTGGATCAAAACTTGCGAGTGCCGTCTGTACGCTACGCCATCAAGCATGGAGAATTGCATACAATTAAGTCCAAGGAACAACTGGAACAGGGTGAAGCGTTTGTTACCCGGGAGACGCAGACGGAGTATGTTCACCAGGCCGCAACCTCGAAGGTCAAGTACGATCTGGTCGGCAAGCTGATGGACGAGACGCGATTGACACGAAACACCATCGTAAAAATACTAACCTGTATCAAACCGTCCACTTTTCAATTTTTCCGGGTCAACCCTGAAGAGTTTATCATTCGGGCGGCCCGACTGATCAATGAACAGAAGGCGTCCACCATCATTGAGTCCATCACGTATGATACGATCAACGAGACGTTTGAAACGGACATTTTCACCGAAAACACCTTGAAAGGCCAACTTGGTCAAAACGCTGTTCCGGTGGAGAAGCATATTTTCGACTATGTGGTGACCGATTCAAACATTGAACGAACCTTTGCGAAGGACTTGGAAACGAGCCAAGAGGTCATCGTGTATGCCAAATTGCCGCGCGGTTTCTTTATCCCCACGCCGCTGGGTAATTACAACCCCGACTGGGCTATCGTATTTAAAGAGGGGGAAATAAAGCATATCTATTTTATTGCCGAGACAAAAGGCTCTATGGATTCGCTGGAGTTACGGGAAGTGGAAAGGGCGAAGATCGAATGTGCCCGCAGGCATTTTGCAAAATTGAACACAGGCCAACTAAAATACGACGTTGTAAACAGCTACGAGAAGCTAATGGAGATTGTAAAATCGTAATGATGGTGTTTAAAAAGGCTCAATCAACTAGAAAAAGTAGACGGTGTCAACTAGAGAGAGGAAGAGGCTACTGAAAAGAAGGATGAAAGGGATGGTTGGATTGAGCATGACCCTATTTAAAAAGGTGGACTACAACTTGTCCAAGTTAATTCATGATATTGACCACGGTGAGATTGGCTTACCCGACATTCAGAGACCTTTTGTCTGGAAGGCGACCAAGGTCAGAGACCTATTCGATTCCATGTACAAGGGGTTTCCCGTAGGATACTTGTTGTTTTGGTCCAATGAACACCTTACACTTGTCAACAACGCGGACAGTGGTTGGGGATTATGGCTATTTTGGGTCCGTTTTGTTTTTGTTGTTGGGGCGTACAAACAATAGAGGCGTCTTCTAAGGCGTACGAGTAACAAAAAGCTGACGGGATCACCACCTGACGGGATCGTCCGTACAGTTGATGAGGGTGCGACCCATGAGTTCCATGCGTCAATGGTGTTCATCATGGCGTTTTTTGTCGCGAAAGATGTAAGGGGATAACGAGCTGATGAACAGGAGAGCCATCTTTAGGACTAACTTCATATAGGATGAGTGTTTGGGTGAGGTACGATTCTGTCGAAGATGGGTCGAATGAAATCGTAACATCGAATGTGCCCCACCCTGGTGCGCCTTGTGAGGCTTGGATCGTGCCCTCGGCTAGGATGTTATGTCCATCTTCTAGGCTGTAGTTAAACGCGCCTTCAAAGATCCGAGCTTCGCCGTGGATGTTAAACGATGGCTCGATGGTCGAATTTGGAGCTGGTGCATAAACCCGAAAAGCGTCATGCCACGCCACAATCGTATGTTTGACGGCGCCTGTTTGACCGTCAACAGTGACGGCACGCGCCGTCTTCTGTTGTCCGTCAGAAGCGGAGGAAGGTTGGGCGGCGGAATCCATATCGATATCTGGACCTTTCAAGAAGGTAATCATCCAAACATTCGGTACAAATTCTCCGTTCGAACCGCTGGTTGCTTGAGCATCAGCGGTTATTTGAATATCACTGACACCCCAGATGCGCGCATCATTACGGATGAGTTGTAAAGCTTTCTCGATGGCCTCCTCAGGACTGACCCAGCCTTCCGGTCGGTGAACGTGCTCGTGCCAGGGGTGAACAATCATTTTTTGTGCTGTCCCCTGCATTGGATAGGATTCGGCTAAGGGCCCATCCAGGGTGATATCGATAAGCATACCGGCGGTAAGGTCAGATAATGTGAGCGGTGTCCCTTTCTCGTCAGCGATGGTCGTTTGCGGGGTGATGGTTACATGCATGGCAGAGACGAAGGCATCGTCTGTCTTGCTGGAGCCGTTCATCATCGCGCCACTGGTGGATGAAACAACTTTTGTCAAAAGTACGGATCCTTGATCGTGGTCCGTATGGGTCATATCAATGATGATCCAATTTTCTTCGACTAGCGCTGGATCACTTGAGGGTGACGAGGTTGTAACAACCTTTTGTTGACAAGCGGAGAGCAGGGTAAAGAAACTTCCTAGCCATATCACCGTCAGTAAGACTTTCCAGGCCATTCGGTTTGAAAGGTCTAGGGCCATGCGTTTTCCCTCCGTCCCCCGTCTCTTGTGTTCGCTTTTATTTATTGTATCAATGGATCAAACGTTTGTCATCTTGTTGCAGTTTGAATCATAAGATCAGCGCACTTGTGCAGACTAAGAAGAGATGCGATATCGATGCATTCTGTAAATAAGGAGGGGCGCAGTTGGGCACGCTTAAGGCAAAGACACGGACGCTTTCTCGTCGCTTATCGGGTGAAGGGTGGATAGAGCTGCCGCCACAAAAAAAATTACCATTGTATCAGGTGCTAACGCCCGAAGGTAAGCTTAAAGAGGGTGAAATGATCAACGATTTTAGTGCAGATGATTTGCGACGGATCATGCATCGGATGGTTTTTACGCGCATATTCGATACACGCGCTGTGAGTCTGGCCAAACAGG
>PEBX01000067.1 GCA_003050645.1 Candidatus Carbonibacillus altaicus | reverse complement strand
GAAAGCAGGCGGTTGCCGGGCTTCATCGGGCCAGTCCCTCTGCCACTCTGGATAAGAAAGCTTACAATTATGAAATTCATCATTATTTTATACGCTCATCATCGTCTTGTCAAGTATTTTTGGCTGAGTTGTTTTTTAAGCTGATGGTTTTTCTTTGGGAGCAAAAAGATCATATGACGATCGAAATCAGACATTCGTATTAGATACGACATTGAGGGAGGTTCACTCATAAACCCCAACCGAAAGGGAATCAAGAATCTCCGCCAAGCTAAACTCGGCCAGGGCCATGGATTGATCGGCCGCCCCATAATAGAGTTGAATCCTGTCCCCCTCTACCAAGGCTCCGCAGGAGAAGACGACGTTGGCAAAAAAACCGTTTACCTCATACGCCGCTTCCGGTTTCAAGATGGGCTCCCGGGAACGGGCAATCACCTTCCCAGGATCATAAAGATCGAGGAGAACGGCGCCCATCGAGTAACGATCTTCCTGATCGGCTCCATGGTATAATTCCAGCCATCCCTGCTTTGTCTTAATGGGGACCGCGCCTCCGCCGATCCGACGGCTATCCCAGCTCCCCTTCCTTAAACCGAATAGATGCCGATGGTTCCCCCAATGGAGGAGGTCAGGCGATTCAGCGATCCAGATCTCCGGATCCCCAACCCCTTTGGGTACCGGCCGATGCAAAGCAAAATATTTTCCGCCAATCTTCTCGGGAAAAAGAACCACATCCTTGTTTTCCGGTGCAAAGATCATTCCATGGCGAGTGATGGAGACAAAATCTTTGGTGGATACGAGCACCTCGCCAATCCCCTTTAGTGAGACCGCACTAAAATAGATGTAATAAGTCTCTCCCATCTGGGTCACCCGGGGATCCTCAATCCCGAAGCTCTCCATGGAATTAGAAGGATAAACGAAGGGAGTGTCGTCGATGGAAAAATGACGGCCATCCTTGCTGCGAGCGAGCCGCAGGTAAGAAAGGGAGGTGAGATACGCAAGCTGCCCTGTGGATCGATCCCTGATCACCCGGGGATCCGAATAATCATACCGTTCATCATCCAGGCGGAAATCAAAGACGTGCACCCGTCTCTCTTTCGCATCAAATACCGGTGCCTTTACAATGGCAGGGTCATCGCTAATGGGCCGTTCCGCCACCCTGAGAACCAGGAGAATCTCTCCGTTATATTGAGCTACCCCTGCATTAAAGGCGCCGATCACTTCAAACCCTTCATGGTATGGTTTCACCATTTCCGGTGTAATGATGGGATTTTCTAAATATCGCTTCACTCTCATCTGTCGTTCCTCCTATCTTTCAAAAATGAGAAAAAGGATCTTGAAAAAAAGATGCTGTAATTTTTTCTTTTTTCCCTAATCCTTAAGCCCGGTAAACGTAACTCCCTCAATGAAATACCTCTGGGCGAGGAAGAAGAGAACTAGGATCGGCAAAGCAACCAGGATGGACATGGCCATCAGGTAATTCCATTGGGGTTGTTCGTTCACTCCACCCATGAAGAAATACATGCCCAGATTTAGTGTATATTTATTCATATCGGTCAGATAGATGAGGGGTCCGAGAAAATCATTCCAATATCCGCGGAAGGTGAAAATCCCCACGGCCAAAAGAGCAGGCTTAATCTGCGGCAGCATCACATAAAAAAAAGTTTGTATCGGCCCCGCCCCATCGATCTCCGCCGCATCATCCAATTCCCGAGGGATTCCTAGGAAGAACTGGCGCAACAAAAAAATGTAAAAAGGGCCCCATGCCGTCCATGCCCGCAGCACCAAGGGATCAAACTCTCCTACCAAACCGAACTTCTGCCAGATGAGGTAGGTTGGGATCAAGGTCACATGGAAAGGCAGCATCATGGTAGCGAGGAGGATGAAGAAGATCAAGTCTCGCCCCGGGAAACGGAAACGGGCGAATCCATAAGCTACCAACGTTTCGCTGATCAGTTCTGCCGACATCCCCAAAGCAACGACGAAAATAGTGTTTAAGAGAAAGCGGCTAAAAGGCATCGCATTCCATGCATCGGCAAAGTTGTGCCACTGGGGCGGATCTGGAATCCAATCCGGTGGCCAGGTGAAAATGTCCCCTTCTGGCTTTAAAGCGGTAGATAACATCCAGAAGAACGGAAGCAAAATCACGATGGCGATCGAAATGACCGTAATATAAATCAAAACGCGATTGAATCGCTTTCTTCCTGCAACTCCCATATCGATGCCTCCTATCTCTTCACTTCTGCTTCATAATATACCCACGCCGGTGAGGAGCGGAATACAAGAAGCGTAAGGATGAGTATGATGATGAAAAGGACCCATGCAATGGCCGATGCTTCTCCCATATGCAGCTGGGTAAAACCCCTTTCATACACCAACTGGTTCATAAATTTCCCTGCAGCGGAGGTTGGGCGGACAAACATAGCAACCGTGAAAATCTGCAACGCCCCGATCATTCCCATCACCACCTGCAAGAGAATGACAGGGGAGATTTGGGGAATCGTAACGTGGATAAACTTGGCGAACCCGCTCGCTCCATCTATCTCTGCCGCCTCATAGAGACTCCTTGATACCCCTTGCAGGGCGGCTAAGAAAATAACCGTATTGGTCCCAAAGATCCCCCAGACGCTCATGATGACAAAGGCGAAAATCACATAATGGGGATCGCCGAACCAGTCCGGCTTTCCTAATCCGAAAAAATTGAGGATAGGGGAGAGGAGATAATTCATGATTCCAGATTCGCTGTTAAAAATCCATCGCCATAGGAGAGCGACCGCCACCTCCGGCAAAATGGCAGGAAGATAGTATATGGTTCTGAAAATTCCAATCCCTTTTATTCGGTTATTGAGAAGCATCGCCACCAATAAAGCGCCAACCACTCCGATGGGAAGGGTCAAGGCCGCATAAAGGAGCGTAATGCGAACAGAGGGCCAAAACTCTAGGTCCTCGGTAAAAAGAAATATGTAGTTTTGCAATCCTACAAACCGGGGCGTACCAAAGATGCTGTACTCCGTAAAGCTGAGGTATAAGGAGTAGAAGAGGGGAAAGGCCGTAAAGATGAGAAAACCGACAAGCCATGGGGAGATGAGAGCAAAACCGACCGCCGCCTTCTTTTGCCAACCGATTTTTCTTAACAGCCAATACAGAAAGAGCGATATTGCCAGAAGGACGACGGGAGTAGCCAACCAGCGGAGAAATGTGGCCATATAGGCGGACATGCTTCATCCCTCTTTCTGTTCAAGATTTCCTGTTCCCTGGGTTTAGCCAAGTGAAGAGAAAAGGGAGGCAACTCGCTGCCTCCCCCTCCCTTTTCGCTTAGCCTGTTTCATATCCTATTTCGCTCTTTGCAAAACCGCGTCCAATTGCGGTTTTACTTTGGGGACAAGCTTTGTCGGGTCTCCCTTTGCATTTACGATCGGGTCCATGAGTTGCGTCCAAAAGATGTTATCCCAATCGGGGTAATTGGTAAAGTAACGATAAGAAGTGGCATAATTCATCGACTTCACAATGGCATCCAGGGAATGGGCTTTTTCCGGATGGAGTTTTTGGAGTAACTGAACGTCGGCCAACGATTTCCGCGGCGGCATGATCTTCCAATGATGAATCGCATCGGTCAAATCCAACAAGGCCTGGAAGGCGGCATCGGGATTTTTCGTTTTTGCGTTTATGCCCATCCCGAGAATATCCCCAAAAGTGGCGTGAATGCCCGTCGGACCTGCGGGTACTTCGAAGGCTTGCGATTTAAACGTAACATCCCAATCCAGGGAATCAGCGGCACCTCCCATAAACATGGCCACCTGCTGGTTCTTGTACATGGCATCAAAGCCTCGATCCCGTATCAATTGTTGGGAGGGAACATAGGGGCTGTTTACCAAATCCGCGTAGAACTTAAACGCCTCCATCGCTTTGGGAGAATCGATGGGCGACTCACTGAAATCTTCCGCGATCACTTCCCCACCGTTCTGCCAGATGAACATCTGCACAGGCGGCCACCCATTTAACGTAAAACCCCATTGTTTAATATTCTTCGCATCAAAGCCGCTCTCTCCCGGATGTTTCCCGTTTACATCCATCGTCAGCTTCTTGGCGGCATCCAGGAAGGTATCCCATGTCCAACTGCCATCGGGATAAGAGACATTTGCTTGATCAAAGAGATCTTTATTTACGTAGAGCATGACCGGCTGCTCCAGCCAGGGAAGTCCGTAGATCTTGCCGTTATTAGTGAAAGGTTTTAAAGAGTTCTCAAAGTAGTCATCGGTCTTGGCCGCCGGATGGTCTGATTTAGCCAACCGATCCGTAATATCCAACATGGCCCCTTGAGCGGCAAATTGGGCTGCACGCTGGGCACTCACCCAAAAGAGATCAGGGCCGGATGCGCCCGATAATTGGGTAATGATGCGGGTATCATATTCGGCTGGGTTTGAATCCTGCACAATGGTATAGGTGGTTGACTTTTTGTTCAAATCATCCAAGATGGCCTGCAACTGCTTTGCTTCCTCGGCTCCCGCCCATGTAGACAGGCGAATCTCCACCTTCTGGGCCGTTTGATTGGCGCTTTTGTCACCCTGGTCTTGCCCCCCTTGATTGGTACCGCTTGCACAAGCGGAAAGAAGCAAGGAGAATACAAAAAGTACGGCAAGCAATAATGATAGCTTTTTCCTCATCATCATTCTTTCCCCCTTTTTTCTTTTTCATCGATTAAAGGAGCGCCGCACCTATCATGCCACAAGTTTCTATATTTATGTCTAAAGCTTCTATATTTATGCCTAATGTTATATCTAGTCCCCTCTATTAAATGCCCCTTGCTCAATTTTTCTTACACCTCCCCCTTCATCCCGTTCCGTAGCGCTTCCTTCCTTTTAGGATTCATGCATCCGGAGGTCAAATACACAGCACGAGATTACAAAGAGCTCATTGTAATCTTTACTATAGCGCTTTCAATCACCTTACATATAGATTATAAATATGTATTTTTTACTTGTCAAACCGTTCATAAAAAATGACTGCCAGAGATTTTATGCATTATGCTCCCATCCGACTTGTAATGAATAAATTAATGAATAAATTTTAGAGAGGGAGGGTAGACAGTAAAGATCTTTATTCTTTTTTTATCATGGGATATAGTAATTTTGTAACGTTACAACTACATATATTACCGGTCCATTAAACCATCCCCAGGAAGGAAGAAAGAAAAGATGAAGAAGCGCATAACGATGCAGGATATCGCTGATCGCCTCAACCTCTCCAAAAATACGGTCTCACAAGCCCTTTCAGGAAAACCGGGGGTAAGCGACGAGACAAGACGGCTCATCGAAAAGATCGCCAATGAAATGGGGTACTCTTACCAAAAATATAAAAGAGCCTCGATGTCAACCAGCAAGGGCAGCATCGGACTCATCGCTTCGGATTTTGCTTTCTCATTTAAGGATTTCTTTGGGGAGATCTACCTTTCCGTTGAAGAGGAAGCCCGAAAACAAGGGTTAAACCTCCTCATTCAATCGATCAACAAAGAAGCGCGGGAACATCTAATCCTCCCTGCCTTTATCGAAGAAAAGGCGGTGGACGGAATCCTGATTCTCTCTCATATCACCGACGCTTATATCCGACACGTGATCGCCCAGGGGATCCCTGTCGTTACGGTGGATCACCATGATCCTTCCATCGATGCCGATGCCGTGTTGACCAACAACCGTTTCGGCGCTTATGCGGCCGTCGAGCATCTGATCCAGATGGGGCATAGGGAAATCGCTTTCATCGGAGAGATTAACCTCTCTCCAAGTTATCAGGAGAGATTGGAGGGATATCGGCTGGCTCTTCATAAATACGGAATCGAGGAAAAACCCGACTTATTCCACACTAACGTAAAGGAAGAGGAAGAATGTGTTGAGGAGGCGCTCTCCCTCCTACCTTCCCACCCCACCGCTTGGTTTTGTGCCAATGACCGGTTAGGGTTTCTGGTGGTCTCATCCCTGCAAAAAAGGGGGATCGCCGTCCCGGATCAGGTCTCCGTCGTAAGCTTCGACAACGGGCAGCTATCCCGCTTGTCCACCCCAAAAATTACCTCCGTCGATATCGATCTCCGTCTGTTTGGCCGAAAATCGGTGGAACAACTCCTCTGGCGAATTCAACATCCTGACGAACCGCACATGGAAATCCTCCTCCCTACCAAATTGATTCAGAGAGAATCGGTCGCGTTGAAACGCCTAATGGATACCATCGAGGAAAAGTCCATGATAAAATAGGGTTAGCGTACCCTCAAAGATCTGTTCGTTAGAGGAAATTTCCACACCTTGTAAATATAGAAAAAGACATAAAGGTATAAAAAAGCCGCCTGCTGGGCGGCATTTCTATCGATGATCGCTAACCCCGTGCCGGCTTGAAGGGTGTTATCCCTTTATCCGGCCCTCTAGGTGTGCGATAAACTCTTTCGGCGTCAGGAATGTTTCCGAAAGACCAAGCCGTTTGCTGAGCTGAGCCACCGTCGGCAGTTCAAGATAAGCCTCCTTTAGAACCTCCTCCCTGGAAAAAACCTCTCTCGTCGGGCCATCCAACAGAACTCTCCCCCGATTCATCACCACGGTCCGTTCAAAACATTCGGCGACAAAGTCCATATCGTGGATGATGGTCATGACCATCTTCCCCTTCTCATCGAGATAGCGTATGATCTCCTTAATCCGTTCTTTGCCGGCATGATCCTGGGCAATCGTCGGCTCATCAAAGATGATGATTTCCGGATCCATGGCCACGACCGCCGCGATCGAAACCAGTTTCTTTTGCGACAGGCTTAAGTCATGGGGATTCATATCCCTCTTCCCTTCCAGCTCCACCATCTCCAAGGCCCGGATCGCTCTTACCCTGGCTTCCTCCCGTTCCACACCGATATTTAGGAGACCAAACATCACTTCTTCCAAGACATTCCCTTTGAAGATCTGGTCATTAGGGTTTTGGAAGACAAGGCCGATCCGTTTAGCCAAAGATGCGGCGGTCACCTTTTTCACAGAAAGGTCTCCGATCAGGATCTCGCCGTCAAAGGGCTTTAACAACCCTTTCATCAGCTTGACCAATGTTGTTTTCCCCGCTCCGTTTTGTCCGATGATCGCCGTGGAACGGTGGTCGAAGCGGAGAGTGACCCGATCCAGAACCAGTTTGCCGGGAAGATAGGCAAATGATACTTCTTCTACACGAATCAATTCCATCTCTTCAGCACCTCGTAAGCCCCTTCGAGCGTAACCGGATAGGTCTCGCCGTCCGGCGATTTAAGTTTGAGCGCTTTGCAGATCTGCGTATAGATGGGTGCCGCAAGGCCGTGTTCTTCCAAGTCATCTCTGGAGAAGACTTTAGAAGGGGAGTCATATGCCATCACTTTCCCCTCATCGAGCCATAGGACTTTATCCGCATAACGGGCCACTTTTTCCAGTTTATGCTCGATCAGAAGAACCGTCATTCCCTCACGGCTTAAGCGCTGCACCGCCAGAAACACCTCTTCCGTTCCCTGCGGATCGAGTTGCGAAGTAGGTTCGTCGAGAATAATCACTTCCGGACGCATGGCGATGATACTTGCAATCGCCATGCGCTGCATCTGTCCTCCGGACAGGTCGAAAGGATTGGCATGGCGGAAATCATAAATCCCCAGAAGAGTTAAGGCTTCATCGATCCGTTCCATCATCTCGGACCTGGGCACGCCCAGATTCTCCAGCCCGAAGGCGACCTCTTCATAAACCGTAAGTTTTGAACCGGTCACCTGTGTAAACGGATTTTGGAAGACGATACCCGCCTTCCGCGAGATATCGCTCACCGTGCTATGAAGCACCTCAATCCCGTCGACGATCACTTTGCCGCCATACGCGCCGCGGTAAAAGTGGGGTACCAGCCCCACGATCGCCTGCGCCAAAGTAGATTTACCGGACAAGTTCCGCCCCACGATCCCGATCAACTCCCCCTCCTCCACTTCAAAGGATACGTCATCGAGGGCCAGTTTCTCAGTACCCGGATAGCGATATTTCAGATGCTCTACCATGACCTTCTTCATTGAATGATCCTCCAGATGATCGCGATGAGAATAACGGCGAGGAGGCTCCATTGGACCGCTGTCGGAGCGAGAAAGTTCTTTTCCTCATTCAGGAACGTCTTCTTTCCCTTTGCGTTAAAGCCCCTTACCTCCAAAGCCAAGGCCCGCTCCTTCACGTTGAGGAGGGAACTTAGCACAACCGGACCGATCAGGGGGAGGAAAGCCTTCATGCGGACGCTTAATTTCCCTTCCGTCTCCATTCCTCTGGAACGCTGGGCATCGGTAATCCTTCCCATGGCGGACATCATTTCCGGCACGATTTGGAAGACGGAAGCGATCACATATCCGAAGCGGGGCGACAATCCTTTCCGTACCAGCGATTCCACCAAATCGGCGGACCTCGTGGTAAAGACGAGGATGAGAAACGAAGTAACGATATTGATTACCCGAAAGGATATGGTAAGGGCATAGAAGAATCCTTCCCGGTAAAGCACGACCTGACCGATGCGGTAGACGGGCGTTTCGTTGCCGGGATAAAAGAGCGTCTGAATGATAAGGACGGTAATCAGGACCAAGAAGACAAACCCATAGACCGACAACGTCTGTCGAATCACTTTCCCCAGAAAGAGCAGAATCAGGCTTATGACCATCACCGCAAAGGCTACGGTGAGGGAGGGGTATAAAATGGGAACGAGGATCGCCGCGACAATGTAATAAATTTTTGATATAGGATCAATGCGATGTAAGAACGACTGTCGATCGACGTATAAGCTGATCGATTTCATGTCTACCTCCCCCCCTTCTCATCCTCCTATTTGTCCAAGCTCTCTACGTGATGATCGCCGGTATAAAGTTGCAGAATGTTGTGGGGCAGCCCTTTATAAATCGCGTAACTAACCAACACGACCAATACTTTGTCCACGAGGTCCACGACCAGTTCATCGAGGAAAGAGGCAAGCCAGAGCGAATGGGTGTTGGCCATCACCGCCGCAAAGAGCGCGTCTCCCCAGAAGTTCCCCGTCTGTCCGCCCCAAAACCATACATTAAGCGGCGTTGAGATGATCACGGCCGTAAGACCGACTAGAAGACCTGCAACGACGGCTTTACCCCAGTTTCCGATCCAGCCTTTATATGCCAAAACCCCTGCGACCAAACCGATAAAGACACTGGTGATCCCGTATACGAAGGAGATGGGGTCCATCGTCAGCCCGTAGATGATGTTGTTGATCGCACCCGAAATGGCGCCGATGATGGGACCGGCGAGCATGCTCGCCAACACGGTTCCGATCGAATCTAGCCAGAGCGGGAGCTTCAGAACGCCTGCAAACAGCTTGCCGATGTAGTTAATACCCACCGCCGCAGGAATCAGGACCAGGGAAGCCGTCGTAAATTGAAATGACCATACACTTTTCCTTTTCATCTTCAATTCCTCCTTATGCTATTATTTTTGATTCGCATCTGCGAAAATTGTTTTCAAGGCAAGTTCGATCTCCCTTTCCTCCCCGGTGGCAGACATGTTTCCTTCTTCTACATATTGATTGATCCCCCTTTCCAGTTCTCCTTCCGCTTCCACGACCACATTGAGAATGGAAGCGACGCGGAGTTTCCTTAAACCACCGATGACAAACAGCGCTGCCGTCTCCATATCGGAGGCGACAATTCCTTTCACCTCCCAGAAGCGATCAATCTCTTCCTCCCGGTCGGTGTAGAAACTGTCATGACTGCGTACAAGCCCGCACACATAAGGAAATCCCAGCCCTTTCACTGTCTTAAGCAATGTCATGAGAAGATCCGCATTTGGTACGGCAGGATATCCCCGTTCAATATAGGTATCCGATGTCCCGTCATTGCGCACAGCACCGTTTGCAATCACCAAGTCTCCCAACCGTATACCCGGTTGCAATGCACCGCAGCTGCCGATCCGGATCATGGTAGTCACACCGATGCGGCGCAGCTCTTCCACGGCAATGCCGACGGAAGGCCCGCCAATGCCTGTCGAGATCACCAACACCGGAATTCCTCTGTACCTCCCGAGAACTGACCTGTATTCCCGGTTGTAGGCCACCTCCCGTGGATCGTCCAAATACCGCGCCACTCGTTCCACACGGCCGGGATCTCCCGGAAGCAATGCATATTTCGCTTCGATCTCTCCAATGCGGATGTGCGGTTGTACTTCAACGTGCATGCTTTTCTCCCTCTCATTAATCATATTTGCTGAGCTTCTCCTCTTTTCTTAACTTTTCAATGTCTTTCACTCTCAATGTGTGGCTGTCCAATTCAAGAATCCCTTTCTGCTTCAATTCTTGCAAGACCCGGTTGATGCTGCGAGGTGTAACCGCCAACTGCTGGCTGAGCTTCTGCTTGTCCATTACAACCCTGATCTCCTCTCCATTCTGCCTTCTTCCCTCCACATGGGAGAGCAGATGACGACAGATGCGGTGGTAGAGAGAATAAAGCTTGTCTTCTCCCGCTTTTTGCGACAGATCGTAGAAGAGGCGCGTCACTTTTCGAAGAAGATAAAGGGTGAAATGATGATCTAACTCGATCCATTTGAGGAAAAGATCACGGGGTAATCCGATCAATTTTATCTTTGTCAGCGCTTCCACATTGCTGACAAAAGGCTTCCCCTCAAAGATCTCCAACTCCCCAACAATATCTCCTCGTCGATAAACAGCCTGTGTGTACTTCCTCCCATTCTCTGCCAAGATATAAATGTCGAGCAATCCCTCGACGACAATGAAGAGACGCTCTTGCACCTCTCCTTGTTGGCAGATCAGTGTACCTTGCTCATATTGGTAAAACTCCCACTCCCGTAAAACCTCATAGGGGCAATGCTTAAGAATCTCGTAGATCTCGGGATAACGCTCCATCACTTCTTGAGTTTCAGGGTGCAACACGCTTTCCACTCCTATCATACCGAATTCTACACAATGCTACCAGGACATCTGTCCTTCATCAAGGAAGAATGGAACTGATTTGAACCTTCAAAGTCTGTGATTTCGGGAAATTTGTCCGGAACCTTCCTTTACCCTCCTTTAACTGATCATTTTTTTATGATAGTATAGGAAGGAAGAGAATATATAGGTATTATGTTGAACAGGCTGAGTCAAAATATTGAGTGTGTTTTTCTTCTATAAAAAATAGTTGCTTGTTTAGACCTTTGTTTGAAATCGCTTTCTTATTCTCTTATTTCCTTTATCTTTGTTATTCCTGCTTATTTTTAAAAACTGCTCAACGCCTTTAAAGCCTTATAAGCCGGTATTCCTGATGGGTTTTGCAGATAGGGTATATTTGAGCGTACGGTTTCTTCTGCCACTTTTTGGGCTCATTCCTGTCGTATCCACCCCTTGTTCCCTTAATCACTTGCGATCGTCTATCAAGCCCTATTTGTGCTTTTCGAGAGACTGAATAAGCCCTTCTAGTCGGCTCTCGGCTTCTTCTGTTTCTAAGGTCCTCAACTTTCGCAGACAGAAATACCGAGTAAACCCTTGATATAATTGGGCAGACTCGACAAAAACTGTTCGAAAAGCTCTTGAAACTTCTCTTCCGTGAGAACTAGAACTTCCCGTACCGCCGATTT
>PEBX01000006.1 GCA_003050645.1 Candidatus Carbonibacillus altaicus | reverse complement strand
CCAGATGTTCGGTTCCTGTTTCTTACCGGTCGGAAACAGGAAAAAACCAACCACTCGGAGAGCGTAAACTGCTTTTGCTGTTACTTTTATCGCTGCTTGATAGAAGTTGATAGCAAAAATGAAACAGGACCGTTCATTCATTCCTTAGGAAAAATTTTGCCTTCGCATGTGGCTTACTACCAGCTGGATGTTTTTGAACGTTTAAAATGATATCTTATGCTTTTAACGTATAAACAATCTCTTGATTGAGAGCTACTTTTTAAATGACTGAGAGAGACTCTTTAAAGCCGTCCCTCTAAGCGAGTCCCCCCATATATGAAGCCGTTATGCTCATTAAAAAAATGAGTGCGGCAATGAGACCAAAATAGAGTGTACCATAGATGAAGCGCGTTTTAAGGGGCACCTGATAATACGCTCGGTCGCGGACGATCGCACCCTGACCTTCCTCAGGAATGAGCGTTAAAAGCACTTTGAGCAGCCCATCGGCACTTGTATCATCCACGTCAGGAGCGCCATGCGCTGCAGAAGTCGCGCTATCTGTCGTACCAGTCACGCCACGCGTCTCAGAAGGGGTGTTCGATGCATCGAAACCGCCAAACATATTGAACGCGCCCAATGACACTTGCCTTTTCTCGTACCCGATCATCTCGACACGTTTCACTTCGCCTATCGTAAAAGGGTAGGCGCCGACCTCTCCCAACCCTGGATACATAAGGACGAGATAAGACGCTCGGTCCTCCAGCCGGCAATACTGGTAAAAATCGAGCGAACGGCGATGTTCCGGTCCGGGAATCGGAAAACCTTGTTCGGAAAACGTCCTCTGCGCCAGCGGGAACACTGCCTTAAAGGTGCGAGGCTCCGCGCCGTCTTTTTTCACATACGCTTTGTACAGTTCCCAGACGAATAAAAGCCAGATTATGAAAAACACGATCGAACGCAAATAAATAATGGCGATGAGTCCCCCGATCAAGCCGACGACCCAAAGCCAGCGGGAGATGGCGGTGACGATACGGCCACCGTCTAATGGATGAATCGGTAAAAGGTTGATCAGATTCAAAAAAAATCCAACCCAAGCGATGAGAAATAAAAAGGGTTGCTTGAGCAGGATGCCCAGTCCCAGCGCTGCCGCGGCACCGAGACTTCCTAGTAACGGTCCGCCTAAGGCGACAAACGCCTCCCCTTGCGCATCTTGTGGCCTTTCTTTCATCATGATAAGGGCCCCCAAAAAAGGGATAAAGGCCGGGAGGGTCACCGGTAATCCTAGCTTGCGGGCAGCCACAATATGCCCCATTTCATGAATAAACAGCATGAGAACGAGACCCACGGCAAACTGCCAAGGCCAGATAAGCGTATAGGCACCGACGGTCAGAAGCATACTCCAAATCGTCGGACCCAGTTTTCCGAATTTTAAAATATTAATTAGTAAAAGGCCTACCGTTTTAAACTTCGCTAAAAACGCCACAAGGAGCGCTGCAACACTCCCCCATCGCCCGTAGTTTTTTTTATCTGGTTCGGCCACTGCCTTCACCCCTTGATCGGATCTTTTTTCCTGCATGGTTCATGCCTTCCATATTCATTATAACAAAAGTTTTGCTTCCGATCCTCTTTTACGCACTCAGGGCTGGTGCTTGTTCTTCCCCTCTTCTATGCTGACACACAGGCAACGTCCGGACAAACACATATGTTATAAGCGATCCTAATGAAAAGGAGGGGGAAACATGGCAGTCGCCTATGCACATGCACGCCAGTTTGTCGGTCGGCAAGTCGTCGCCGTCACTCGAGACGGGCGTAAATATTATGGAATTGTTCATCATGTCACACCAACCCACGTTTACCTGCGACCGATGCGGCCACCGTACAACGGATACGTTCGACCGATGCAAGGTGGAGAAAGGAAAGCGCACGTCGAAACGTTAGGTAGCTACAACCCGCATGTCCATGCACCGACCATCGAAGAAACGCGATGGTGGTGGCCGGGCACAGAAGCAGCGATCATTGCCCTTCCGCTTTTTGCCTTACTCGCCCTGGGTCTTTTCTGGGTATAATACGGAAATACAGACGGTTCGCCGTCTTTGGCGAACCGTCTATTATCCTTTTGGTCGAAAAACGAGCGCAGCCAGAAAACTGAAGACGATGGCAGAAGAAATCCCGGCGCTCGTAATTTCAAACATACCGGTCACCACGCCGATTAGGCCGTGGCGCTCGGCTTCCGCCAATGCCCCATTGACAAGGGCATAACCAAAACTCGTAATGGGCACACTCGCACCCGCACCGGCAAAACGAATGAGCGGCTCATACCAGCCTAAGCCACCTAAGACGGCACCGATTACCACAAGTGTAGTCGTCATATACGCAGGTGGCATTTTCAGGACATCCATCATGAGCTGGCCGATGACGCTGATCAAACCACCGATCACAAACGCCCAGAAAAAAATCATGACCCTTCCATCCTTTCCACCGTTACTGCATGGGCGATCGTCGGAATCGACTCTCCTTGCTGGAACGTCGTCGGCGACATGAGCGCACCGGTGGCGACCATCATGAGACGATCGATGAGCCCTCTTTCCATTTGATTCAGCAGATGACCGTAAAAAACGGTAGCCGAGCTAGCCGTCCCGCTGGCGCCGGCAAACACTTCCTGTTCCGGGTGATAGATCATGAGCCCGGCGTCTAAGAGCCGTTCTTCTTCGAAGGGGATGCTTTCTTTATGCAACATCTCGAGCAACAAATTCCGCCCGATCTTACCGAGATCGCCCGTAACGATCAGATCATAATCTTTAGCCGTGCGGCCTAAATCGTTCAGGTGGGTCATGATCGTTTCAAAGGCAGCCGGTGCCATCGCTGCCCCCATATTGAGCGGATCGATAAGTCCCATGTCGATCACCCGCCCAACTGTCGCTGCCCGGATGATAAGCGGCGTCGGTTCTAAGGAAACGATCCCTACCCCGGCCCCCGTCACCGTCCATTGGGCGGTCGGAGGTTTTTGCGCGCCGTATTCAGTCGGATAACGATACGTCCGTTCAGCGGCCAGATTATGACTGGCGGTACCTGTCATAACCCGCAAGGCATAGCCGCTATCGACGAGACTTGCCGCAAGTGCTAAACCTTCCATCGACACCGAACAGGCACCGTGAATGCCTAAAAAGGGTCGACCCAGCGAACGCGCTGCAAATGACGCCGTGATGTTTTGCGCAAGAAGATCACCGCTTAAAAACACATCGATCTCGTCGCGCGTTAGCTGCGCCTGTCTCAAGGCGAGCGCCACGGCATCGATTAATAGCTGGCGCTCGGCTTCCTCATAACTTTTTTTCCCTAAGTACACATCATCGTACACCTTATGATAGTCCTGAGCGAGCGGCCCTTCCTTTTCTTTAGGCCCCCCTACGGCGACATGTGCAATGATACCTGGACGTTTAAGAAATACCCAGGTGCGTCCTTGACGCATGCTCGAAACCTCCGTTCTTATCGTCGCTTACAACATATTATTTTCTCGAACCATGATCTCGAAGCACTTTTTCGAATTATATGATCGTCATGTCTATGAACGTCATGTAAAGATAAACGTGGCGGTTCAACCATCCGACATGACGTTATAATTCATACGAGAAGCTGCCAAATCGTCTTGATGAGTGCAATGATAAAAGCCGAGACGACCCCGAAGACGATGACCGGACCGGCCATTTTAAACATATTACCACCGACACCGAGCACCAGCCCTTCGCTCCGGAAGTCCAATGCTGTAGACGCCATCGTATTGGCAAAACCTGTCACCGGCACAGTTGCGCCGGCCCCGGCCCACTGACCGAGTTTGTCGTAATGCCCGAGGGCAGTCAGCAAAACAGATAAAAAGACGAGCGTAGCCACAGTGGGATTACTTGCATTTTTTTCCGTAAAGCCGAAAAACGTTTCGTACATCCACATCAACCCTTGCCCCAACAAGGATATAAGCCCACCCACTAAAAACGCACGTAACACATTGGTCACAACTGACCTTTTTTCTTCCTGTGTTTTGGCCATCTGCTGATACGACGTCGCTTCCGGCAAGCTCACCTGTTTCATGACGCTTTCACCTCATTCCGTCACGCTGATGAAAGTACAGGAACCTCTAAACAGCATTTATTAGGATATCACGGCAGAACGAATTTATCCTGTAAAATATCCTGTAAAATAAAAAAACCAGGATTTGTCTCCTGGTTCTCCTTTTAAACATATGGGAATGGGTTATGCGTTACGAACAAAGCCTAAAGTATCAGTTAAAACAATGTTTCAACTATTTGACACTTCTTCAAACCACTCATCGAGCACCCGTCCGGATAAGACTTGCCCTTCTAAAAACGATACTTGCTTTTTATTAAACATCCCCGTCCAGGGTATCCCCAATTCACCCGCCAGTTCCACCAACACCAAAAGCTCCGTCCAGGCCACATACCGCTTGTACCAGAAAAAACTCGGATTTTCTAACATATATGGATAAAGATCATCAAAAGCGGTGTGTTTGCTCAAAATCGCCCGTTCAAACTGAGATTTTTTTTCCATAAGCTTTTGTTCGATCAGCATCTGACAATGCCGTTCCGATGAGGCCGTCTGATCGAGGTGATTTTGAAAAGACTCGGACATCGTTCTCCCCCCTTTTTTCTCCCAAAGCTAAGATGCCGTACTTTTTTCATCTAGTCCTGTCTTTCATCATCATCATGACCTTATACGAGATGCGGCAATCGCTTTAAAAATGCGGCTATTGTTTTATCGAATATATCGGTCGGATCATCTGAATCATGCACTGAAGATGCAGATTCAACATCCATCGCTTTATCCGCTGCCAGGAAATACGGCAGACAGTATCCAGCTGCCTCGTAGAGCCGGACGACCTCAGATCGCCTAAGGAGGCGCGCCGAACCTTCCGGGAGCGTCTCTTCCAGGACAAGCGGTCCGATCGACAGACGATGGAGTCTTAATACACTCGTTCCGACTGTCTCGAACATGCGCTTAACCTGGTGCATTTTCCCCTCACGGAGCGCCACCAGCGCCCACCGCGGTTCCCTCGGATCGATCTCAAGACGGGCCGGTTTCGCCACCTCTCCCCCACCGATCGGTAAGCCTTTCTGAAAAGCAAGTCGATCAGATTCCTGCAAGGGGCGCGCGACCCGCACAGCATAAATTTTCTCCACCTCATATCGCGGTGCAGTTAAACGGTGGGCGAGATGACCATCATCGGTCAAAAGCACGAGTCCGGTCGTATCTTTATCCAGTCGTCCCACCGGAGCGAGCCCCTCCCGAACCCATTCCGGTGGTATAAGATCCAAAACCACTGCCTCTTTAGCATCCCGCGTGGCCGTGATCACGCCTTGAGGCTTATGGACCATGATATACCGATATGGTTCGTATTGAATCGCTTCTTCAAAAACTGTTACATGGTCACGTTCCGGATCAATTTTAAGTCCATGATCCAAGACTGCCATTCCGTTTACACTAACCGCCCCATCTTTCAACCATTTTTTAATATCACGACGGGTTCCAAACCCGCTCTCATGAAGGAGGCGATCTAAGCGCAGCATTTTTTTCTCAGCCATGTCCGGATGAGGATCACAGGGGCGTATCGGTCTCATAAGCGAGAACACATCCTCCTTCACCCGCCTTCGTTTCTTTCTCATTCACTTCCTTCTCTTTCGCTTCCTTCGTTCACAAACGAACGAAGACGCCGCCTAAGTTCTTCACGCTTTGCTTCATAACCGGGTTTACCCAGTAAGGCAAACATGTTTTGCTTATATGCTTCTACACCCGGCTGGTTAAAGGGATGAATCCCTAAAAGCTGCCCGCTCATCGCTACAGATAGCTCAAAAAACATCAAAAGCGCCCCCATGTGATAGGCATCGAGCTTGGGGAGCACAAGTCTCGACACGGGCACACCACCATCGCTATGGGCCAGCATCACCCCGTGCATGGCCTGCTCCTGAATCCAGTGTAGAGACATACCTTCAAGATAGCCAAGCCCATCGAGATCGACCTTTGCCGGCGGAACCGTGATGTGAGCGTCTGCTTCTTCGATCCAGAGCATCGTTTCAAATAACATCCGGCGTCCTTCCTGAATATACTGTCCCAGCGAATGGAGATCGGTCGTATACTGGGTACGGACGGGTAAGATGCCGCGCCTGTTTTTTCCTTCGCTTTCCGCAAAAAGTTGAACGAGCCAGTCTCCCACACCGGCAAGCCGCGGCTCAAAACAACTAAACAGCTCGACATCGTAGCCCTTCTGATATAGGACGGTGCGACTTAGCGCGTATCGATAGCGTTCAAGAAGATCTTCTTTCTCGTCAAAAAAGTGTGCCTTCATCACTCGTGCGCCGTCGATCAACGCTTCGATATCGATCCCGGCCGTCGCGAGCGGTAAAAGACCAACCGGTGTCAAAACCGAAAAACGGCCGCCGACCTCGGGTGGAATGGCAAACGAGGTGTACCCCTCTTTATCCGCCATCGCCCTGAGCGCCCCCTGCTTGGGATCGGTGGTGGCGATGATCCGCCTTTTTGCTTCCTCTTCTCCGACTTCTGCGATGAGGAGATCTTTCAACAGGCGAAAAGCAATCGCCGGTTCTGTCGTCGTGCCCGATTTAGAGATGACATTGATGGCAAAATGGCGGCCTTTTAACCTTTGCATCAGTCCATTGAGTTCCCAGGCACTCATATGATGACCGATAAACTCGATCGCTGGCACATTTGAGGTGTGCTTAAGTTCTGGTGAAAGCGCCTCAAGTGCAGCACGCGCCCCAAGGTACGACCCGCCAATCCCGATCACGACCAGTACATCAACAGTTTTCTGAAGCATTTCCGCAACTTTTCGTACTTCTAACAACACATCTCTTGCCTCTACAACATCGAGCCAGCCGAGATATTTCGCATCGCGCGCTTTGTGCACGATCTGCTCGTGAAAGATACGGACAGCCGGAAGCAACCGATCATACTCCACGTCTTCAATGTAAGGTGAGAGCGTTTTTCCGTCGTACGTAATGGGCATGGACATCGCCTCCTTGACTCATCAGCTGCCCGCAAATTGCTCGCAAATTGCTGAAAACCCTCATATACCAGAAGTATACCAAAAACGGATAAGCCCTGCAGCTTATCCGTTTTCAAGTGATGTTTATTTGACCAGTGCCGACATATCGCGTATGACATCCTCGACTGGAAGATTAGAACCGTTGTATAAATACCGTATTTCGCCTTCTTTATCGACGAGGATCACTTTGTCCGAATGAATGAATGTTCCATCATCCAGCGGTTGAACAAGCAAATGAAAGTCTTGCGCTACCTGCCGCGTCGCCTCGACCGAACCGCGCAACAGGCGCCAGTAATCTTCATCGATCGGCTCATCCTGATATTTAAAACGATGAATAAAATCTTCCATCACTTCGGGCGTATCGACTTCCGGATCAAAGGTGATGGAGTAAAACTGCACCTGATCCGGTCCGATCCCCTTAGCTTTTAGTTCTTTCTGAACGACGAGCATCCAGTGTGTCATAGCCGGACATTCTGTGGGACAGGTGGTATAGATAAAAGAAAGAAGGCGTACCTTCCCCGCGTCCTGGTGAAACTGATAAGGCTTCCCGGTCACATCTTCCAGCGTAAAGTCTGGAGCGACGCCCATCTTAGGCAAACGGTCGGCGTCACTTCCGCATCCGCTCATCAAAAGCCCCAAGCCGAGTATAACGAAAAAAACGAGTCGCACGTGCCTCCGTTGTTTTAATGAACGATACGTGTTCAAAGTGTTCATCTTGCCACCTCATTGGTTTAACTTCTGCGTTCAATGCGTTGATGGTATCCATAGACTGGATCCATGAGTTGTAAGACGACGTCCATAGACTTTAAGACTGGAACAACGGACAGTTAGACTGGACCGATTGAATAGACTGGACCGATCGAATAGACTGGACCGATCGAATAGACTGGACCGATCGAATAGACTGGACCGATCGGATAGACTGGATCGACCGGATAGACTGGATCGATCGGATAGAGAGCATCAACACGGGTTCATCCAATTAGTTGACAAAGGCCCCCACGATGATCAACAGATAGAACAGCGTTAAATAAATAATCGAATACATAAACATCCACTTGACCCAACGTTTTTCTTTTTCCCCCTGCCAGCCGAGGCCGATCAAGGCGAGTACGATGTACGCACCGCCTAAAATCGTGACCCCGATCGCATACATCGGGCCCGTGACTCCGATCATGTACAGCATGAGCGTAACCGGAAAGAGTGCCAGCGTATAGATGACCATCTGCCGCTTGGCAATCCCCACCCCGTACAGAACAGGCAGCATGGGAACACCTGCGCGCGCATAATCTTCCTCTCGGCGAATGGCGATGGCTAAAAAGTGTGCCGGCTGCCACAAAAATAAAATCAAAAACAATATCCAAGCGGTAAGATCAAAACGCTGGCTGTACGCCACATATCCAGCGACCGTCGGCATTGCGCCGGCGATCGACCCGACGATCGTATTAAACGTCGTCTTGCGCTTTGTCCAAAGCGAATAAAGAATGACATAACCGATGCTGCCGAAAAACGCAACTTGTGCAGCTAACGGGTGCGCAAACACATACAGAAGTACCAGTCCCAGAACCGTCAAAACGAGCCCATAGACGGTTGCAAAAACCGGTGTGACAAAACCTTGATGAACCGGCCGGTTTTTGGTTCGCTGCATATGACGATCGATATCTTGGTCGATCACGTTGTTGAGCGTCGTCGAACCTGCCACCACGAGTGCAATACCGGCAAGCGTTACCAGATATAAAAGAAAAGACCGCGGATTAAACGATCCGCTCCCCTGTGCTAAAAATAGACCGGCCAGTGCACCTAAAGTATTAGAATAAACAATCCCCGGTTTCATCAATGTATATAGATCCCGAGCACTTCTCACTTTGAAGATCTGATGTCCTTGATAGGTTAGGGACTGAGCACGAACCGTATTCATCGCCTCACCCCCTTCATCTCGTCTTCATACACGAGCGCAAATGTTGATACACCTAAGGTGATCGTCGCCAGTAAGGTATGAAAAGCGACCATCCAAACACCCAGCCCACTCGCGACAGCACCCATCCCGACAATCGTCTCCAATATGAGCAAAAGGATAATTACGTTGAGTACCGGGCGCATCGTTGTGTTACTTTTCACCCACCAAGCAATGACCATTAAAAACAAAGTCACACCCCAAACACCGTGCACCACATAGACCGCCTCACCCAGACGCAGAGAAGTCAGCCACACCCGTTCGGGATTGAGACCAAAAAGAACTTCAGCCAGTGCACTATGCTTAAAAAACGCACCTAAAAGGAGGTCTCCAAAGAAAAAGATCAAAAAAGCCTGTCCAAGCCGCGTCGGTTTGTACGTAGACGCATTGGTGTGCGCCTTCATATTTTCTAGCTGCACTTTAGACGATGTCGATCCTTGAACGCGTACAGGAGTACGAGTTGCGTTGTACCGACTTACATACAGCTTTCCCCATAAAGTGACGACCGATATCCACAAAAGCGAACTGACCATCACGTCCAACGTCGTAAAACCTTTTGGCGTCCCTAAAAGGACGTTTAACCCACCGATGAGGGCCTGCGCAACGAGAAGCACGACCGACATAACAGCAAGCGTTCGCGTATGACGCAACGCAGTGGGGCGATCTCGCCAGAAAAGGATCAAAAGAGCACTTCCGAGGATGACAAAACCAAGGAGGCCTGTCAGTAAACGGTGCGTATATTCGATGACTTGCTGCACATCGTGCACATTCGGAAAAAGGGATCCTTGACAGTACGGCCAGTCGAAGCCGCAGGCCCGGCCGCTATCTGTGGCTACGACAAGGACACCCATGAATAGGACAACAAACGTCCAAATCATGCTCACTGTGGTGGCCACGAGGCGCAAGCGAAACCCTCTTTGAACTATGTGCCCTTCTCGTTCATCGGATCCTGAACGCGACATCGTATCTTTGCGAACGACATCTAAGGTCATCTGGTCTCACCAGCTTTCTCACGGTTCATCCGTCGCAATCCCTGGTTCTTCTTAAAGACACCATCATCCATACGCTCAGCAATCATGAAACTTCATGCATATATGCAGTTTTGCGTCTCTATACGATCAACGATCAAACCCCGTGCAAAGAGACGTTTTTTTCCTGTGAGGCACGTTCACTTTCCAACCGCTTCTCCGCTTCCGCATAAACCATCTGTTCGATCTCGCGATCTTTCTTGCGCGTCTCACCAAACCAACGCACGAGAACGAGAATAAGAAAAGCAGCATAAATCAACTCTTGCCATATCTTCATCAAAATACCACCAAGATGCTGATCATCAAGCGGTGGCATCAAATTAAACTGACTGATCGAAAGCGCAGTTAAATCGACTGTATCACGTGTTCCGGGCGGCAAACAAAAACCGACCATCTGTGTCCAGAGCCCGTGGTCGTAATACGTCTGATAAAGCGGCGTCTCACTGAGAAATAAAAAGGCGCAGGCTGGTGTCAGGAGAATGCCGTTTGCAAAAATGTAAGTGACTTTACGTAGATGCGACATTTCCGTACGATCCGGCAGAGGGTTTAAAATCGGCCACCACATAATCCAGCCGGCCGTAAACATGAGGATTGCATACAGAGTATGAAACGTGCGGTGCGTATTTAAAAAGTCGAAGACGGTCGGTAAATGATATAGAGAAAAAAGTCCATTAAACAGGAAGATGGCGACCAGAGGATAACTTAACGCATCGACGAGCCGTTTCAAGGGGCGGTAACGGAAGACATACGCATAAGCCCAACCCGGGATGCCGATGATGAGAAGTGGCGGGATGAGCAAATAAAGAATCGCCATATGCGTCATGTGCAGAGAAAAGATCATATGGCTCATCAAATAAAAGGGGGAGCCCTGCACGATGTAATATAAAAGCAGGGCTGCAGCCGTCGCGATAATCTCCTGCGGCCTGGCCGCTCGCGCAAAAGGCAGATTGGGGCGAAGCGGTCCGACCATAAACAGAAGATAGAGTCCAAAGAGAATCAAGACGAGTACTATTTTATCGGGGTTCCAAAGCGCGTACCAGCCAAATACTTGCAAGCTTTGATAGAGCTGTCCCATGGAAACCCCTCCTTTCCGATGCCCTTACTTTAAAAGTCTTACTAAGCACTCCACCAGGACATGAACATAAGCCCAATAACCGTCATAGCCGTCACATATACGGCCATGTAGAAGAAAAGCTGCGGTACACCGTGCCCCTTATCTTTCAAGTGCATCCAGATATACGCCTGAAAGGCCACTTGTACGATGGCGAGAGCGATGATAAAGCTCACTGCAAAACCTTGCGATGCACCTTGCTCGATGGCATAGACGACAGCTCCGAAGGCCAGAATCGTTAAAAATATGCTCACCGCAAAAGCAGTCGTTTGTACTTTTAATTCGGAGCGAATTTCCCGACGATCGGGACGCTTAAAGGTGCTGCTTTCGCCAGACATCTTATCCCACCTTCCCCATCAAATAGACAATGGTAAAAATAAATACCCAGACGAGGTCGACAAAGTGCCAATAAAGGCTAAACGAATACACCTTCGGTGCGGTATAAGGAGTGATCTCCCGCCTGGCATTTCGCAAAAGAAGTGTCATGAGCCAAAGCAAACCGAAGGCGACGTGCGCGCCGTGAAAGCCGACCAAGCTGTAAAAAGCCGTCCCGAAAGCACTGGACGTAAACGTGTGCCCCATGTGAACGTAATGGTTAAACTCGTAGATCTCGAGCAAAAGGAAAGAAAATCCCAAAAGCCACGTCAAAACAAGCCAGCCTTTCATGGCGGAAGATTTCAGCTGGCGCATATTCATAACCGCCATGACACTCGTAAAGCTGCTCGTAAGAAGAATCGCTGTCATCACAAAAACAAGCGGAAGTTCAAAGAGGTCTTTTGGCTGAGGTCCATTCGGAATCGAATGCCGAAGCGCCAGATAAACTGCGAAAAACGAAGCAAATAGAACTGACTCAGCAGCGATGAAGAGCCAAACACCGAGTTGTTTATTTTTCCCTTCCTGGGTAACGAGTTCAATCGTCGGCTGCACTTCACCCTCCGCGCTCCGCTCATGCCCGTGCGCTTCTATGTCAGACATTGCATTAGGGTGTGTCGTCGTCATCAGACGCTCACTCCTTTCATCTCTTCCCGCTCGATCTCCGCTTTCGGGATATGATAGCCTTCATCGTCGATGACCGAACGGAAGAACATGACCAGTAAGGTTAAGACAATACCGCCGATCCCCATATAGAGGAAAGCATGGTTGAATTCTTCTTTCCAGATAAAACCGAGCGCCGCAATGGCCAGTGTAAGCGACATCAAGAAGGGTAGAACAGTACTGTTCGGCATATGAATATCATGGTAGTCTTCGATGACAGGCATCTCTTTGTGTCCGGCCATCTTTTCTAACCATAACGCATCGATCCCGCGGATGAGGGGCAGGCGGGCGAAGTTGTACTCCGGCACGGGCGCTTTCGTCGCCCACTCCAGTGTCCGCCCGTCCCAGGGATCGGCCGGTGCTGGCTTCCCTTTGACGAAGGTGTAGACGATGTTGATCGCAAAGACGATCACGCCGATGGCCATGAGGTAGGCTCCAATCGTGCTCACCAGGTTCGCAAGGTCAAAGCCTTGTCCCGGCAAGTAGGTGTACACGCGGCGCTGCATGCCCCACAGTCCAAGGAAGTGCTGGATGAAAAACGTCATGTGGAAGCCGATGAAGAAAAACCAGAAGTGAATCTTCCCCAATGTCTCGTTGAGCAGACGGCCAAACATCTTTGGCCACCAGTAATACGCCCCGGCAAAGATAGAAAAGACCGTCCCGCCGATCAGCGTGTAATGAAAGTGGGCAACGATGAAATAGGTGTCGTGGTATTGATAGTCCGCCGGCGGAAGCGCCATCATCACGCCTGTCACGCCGCCCATGACGAAAGTGAAGATGAATCCGACGGACCAATGCATCGCTGTCGTCATGCGGAGCTTCCCGCCCCACATCGTGGCGATCCAGTTGAAGATCTTGATCCCCGTGGGCACGGCGATGATCGTCGTCATGACAGCAAAGATGCCATTTGCGAGCGGTCCCAAACCGACGGTGAACATGTGGTGAACCCAGACCATGAACCCGAAGAAAGCGATAAGCGCGGTGGCCACGACCATCGCGGGGTAACCGAATAGCCGTTTTCGCGAAAACACGGGAATCACTTCCGAGAAGATACCGAACGCCGGGAGGACGACAATGTACACCTCCGGGTGTCCGAAAATCCAAAAGAGGTGCTGCCAAAGAATGACATTGCCCCCACCTGCGACATTAAAAACCTGACCGCCAAAAAGCTGGTCGTAGATCATCAGGAACAAGCCGGCCGTAAGCGGTGGGAAAGCGAACATGATGAGAATCGAAGCGATGAGCGTCGTCCAGACAAAAAGCGGCATGCGCATGTAGGTCATACCGGGAGCACGCATATTGACGATCGTTGCTACAAAATTAATCCCTGTAAGAAGCGTACCTAGACCGCTGAGCTGAAGCCCCATCGCATAATAACTCATCCCAAAACCACTGTATTCAGGCAGTGAAAGCGGCATATAACCGGTCCATCCCCCCTGCGGTACGTTCCCGGTTAAAAAGCCGATATGCATAACGAGCGCCCCGAAAAAGTACAGCCAGTAGGAAAGAGCATTTACATAAGGAAATGCCAGGTCGCGAGCACCGATCATCAGCGGGACGACAGCGTTCATGAGTGCAAAGAGAAGCGGCATGGCGACTAGAAAAATCATCGTTGTACCGTGCATGGTGAGCACTTCATTGTAAGATTTTCCGGTTAAAAAAGTATTGAGAGGGAAAGCGAGCTGCGTACGCATGAGGAGCGCTTCCAACCCCCCCAAAAGAAAGTAGAACAAACCGGTCCAGAAATACAAATGGGCAATCTTCTTATGGTCGACGGTCGTTAAATAGTCCCAGAGCATGGACTTTTTCTTCCGTTCGGACTCCGCGCGAACCGCTACCGTTGCCATCCACCTAACCTCCCTTATTCTCTATTCAACGTTCAAACATACACCAAAGCACGCCGGCGCGATTCAATGCGCCATACAGAACATGCTTGAAACTTACCTTAAAAGAGCATAACATCAACCTAGCATACGTCTCATAACTGGTGTTTTATTTACTTCACTTCCGTACCGATCTTAAAGTTCGCTGGATCATACTGTTTTTGCTCCAGTAAAAAGTCGATGAGCTCATTCATCTCTTCCTTACTGAGCTTGTCTTTAAACGGCGGCATAACAACCGTTTTGACCGTGGCCTGTTCATTTTGCGGCTTGTAGCGATTGGGCTCCTCAATCCATTTGACCAGTGACTCGCGCATATCTGCTTCTGTCTCGGCCGGCAAGTAGCCAGCGATCGTCAACCGGTTACCGATATTGGCCAAATTAGGGCCTGGGCGTTTGGCTTGATCGGAAGCATCGACGGCGTGGCAGGCAGCACAGTTTTGTTGAAATATTTTTTCGCCTTGAACGGCCGTCTGTCCTTTCACTTGTACCGGTTCTTTCATTTTGGCGACCCAAGCCTCAAAATCCGCTGGTTCTAAGGCAATAACCTTAAACTCCATAAGCGGATGCGAAGGACCGCAAAGCTCGGCGCACTTTCCAAGAAAAATACCGGTTGTCTTGGAATCAAAAGTAAACCGGTTGACGTTTTGAAGCGTGCCGTCACGGTTGTATCCCGGGTTGGTATCTATTTTCCCGGTCAGATTCGGTACCCAGAAAGAGTGAATGACATCATCTCCGCGCAGGGTTGCGGCGATCTTTTTCCCTTTCGGAATGTACAGATCCTGTGCGGTCACAATGCCGAGCTCCGGATAACGGAATTCCCACCAGTACTGGTGAGCAATCACTTCAAGTTTCACTGCATCCGGATCTTCAGAATGATCTTGCGCCATCGAAAAGGTCATGTTAATGGTGATCACGGCTAAAAAGATAATGATGATGACCGGGATCGCCGTCCAGATAAATTCTAAAAGCGTACTTCCTTCTACCTGCTTCGGAATCGAAGTATCATCCGACTTGGCGCGGAAACGTATGATAACATAGAGTAAAAGAACGAATACGACGGCCATGACGGCAAACATAATGTAAGCGCTTAGCTTAATGAGATACAAAGATTCTTCGGCATTTGTTCCATTCGGTGAGAACGTCGTGAGGCGCGGATCACCGCAAGCGCTCAACGTCAAGGCTAGGAATGTGAACAAAAGCACGATTACGCCTCGACCCAACCTCTTTTTTTTCACGCCACATCCCCCTTTGCAGCAGTTAACATCTTATTCACATTTTACTCATCTTACATCTATTAAGTCAATGTATTGGGTGGAATCACCTAGCGTTACACATAAAAGTTCATAGATTGTTCATTTTTGTTCCAAACTTTTCAGCCTCCGTTTTATTTTTCTCTTTTATTTTTTAAGGTAAGCTCTTTCAGTAAGCGTGTTCAGTATTTCTATTCTAAGTATTTCTATTCTAATAGAACGCCCGTACGATTGTCCAAGCCTGTAAAAATCATGTATAATGAAGTTATAAAGAAACAAGTTGCACCTCACGGTTGCACCGCACCCATGTATCCGATGGGAAGGACAAAACGATGCGCATCATTAAGATGTTTTGAATGATGTTTTGATCTAGGCGATAAAGGAGAGAGCGCATGCGCACCGATTATCACGTACACTTACAGGAATCGCGTGGACTCACCTTGGACTGGTTAAAGGTCTACGTAGAAACCGCTCAGGAGAAAGGGATTGATGAACTGGGCATCTCCGAACATGCCTATTTTTTTGATGAGACGGCCGGCATCTTGACCCACCCCTGGGCGGAGGCCCGCAGGACGCTTCGTTTTGCAGATTATATGAAGCTATATGAAGAAGCGCGCGGGCAAGGAATGAACGTTAAGCTAGGGATAGAGATGGACTATATCCCAGGTAAGGAAAAGTTCATCCGCCAATTTATTGAACGTTACCCTTTTGACTACGTCATCGGTTCCGTGCACTGGGTCGGCGAGTTCGGCATCGATCTCCTCATCTATCGCGAGGAGTATAAAAAATGGGATCTTAAAAAACTATACCGGGCATACTTTGATCAGGTCATCCAGCTCGCACAAAGCGGCCTCTTTCAGTTTGTCGGTCATATCGACCTCATTAAAATTTTTGGCTACCGCCCGGATGATGAAGCTTTTTTGGACGCGCTGTATAACGAGGTCGTAGAAGTTTTAGCAAAGACCGGCACAATCATCGAACTTTCCACAGCCGGCTGGCGCAAACCGGTCGAAGAGCAGTATCCGAGCCGGGCCTTTTTAGAAAAATGCTTTGCTGCCGGTGTCGGTATCGTTCTCTCCAGCGATGCGCATACGCCCGAGCATCTCGGCTACCGCTATGATGATGCCGTGCGCCTAGCCTGGGACATCGGTTACCGCGAAGTACACGTCCTAGAAAAACGTAAAGCAACCCCTGTTCCGTTGACCTAAGAAGAGCATCGGCTGTCGTCTTAAAAAGTCATTGTCACACTGGATAGACGACCCGATAGGCACCATGGATAGACAACTCCATTCCAAAAGGAGGCGGTCATGGAACACGTCTTGGCGATCCTCGCTTATGTTTTTATCTTGAGCACCGTCTTGATCGGTGTGCTCATCATCATGGAAAAAAGAAATCCGGCCAAAACGATCGCCTGGCTACTCGTGCTCTTTTTTTTACCGGTTGTCGGTTTTATTTTATATCTTTTATTCGGTCGCGACATGCGTAAAAAGCGCCTGACGCGCGATAAAAAAGAACTCGATATGAGCGAGCTGGAAGAAGAAAACCAGAAGCGAGCTCTGGAAGGACAGAGTCTCCTCGTAAGAAGGCTCATCCAGCTGGGCGAGACGGCAGCCCATGCGCCGGTGACTTTAAAAAACAAGGTGGACATTTTTGTAGACGGCAACCCTTTGTTCGATGCGATGCTGGACGATTTAAAAAAAGCGAGACACCATATCCACCTCGCCTACTACATCGTACGCGATGACGAACTCGGTCGCCGCTTTTTAGAGGTGCTCCTCGATCGTGCTGAGCACGGCGTGACCATTCGCTTTATGTACGATCACGTCGGCTCTGTCTTTCTCTCCCGAAGCTTTCGGAAAACCTTACAAAAAGCTGGCGTAGAAATCATACCGATTCTCCCGGTCACCTTTCCCATCATCGGGCGCAAACTGAACTTCCGCTATCATCGTAAGATTACTATCGTCGACGGCCGCATCGGTTATCTCGGCGGATTTAACATCGGTGATGAATATGTCGGAAAAAACAAGCGCTTCGGCTTCTGGCGTGATACGCACTTGCGCGTCGAAGGACAGGCTGTTCACTCCTTGCAATACGTCTTTCGAGAAGACTGGGAATTTGCGAGTGGCAAACGTTTCGAAGGGGCCAGTTATTTTCCCGACTTCGAACATTCCACTTCGCTCCCTAACACTCATATCCCGATGCAACTTGTGGCGAGCGGCCCCGATTCACCGATACCAGCCATATTGCATTCGATCTTAAACATGATCGGCAGTGCAGAACAGCGCCTGTGGATCACCACGCCCTATCTCGTGCCCGACGAATCCGTGCTCGTCGCCTTAAAAACCGCTGCCTTAAGTGGCGTCGATGTCCGCATCGTCCTTCCCAGCTTTCCCGATCACAAACTCGTCTACCACGCTTCTACTTCATATATCGGGGAACTTCTCATAAACGGTGTGCGCATTTATCGCTATCACAAAGGTTTTTTACACGCAAAGGTATTGCTCGTCGATGAAGACGTCGTCTCCGTCGGCACGGCTAACATGGACGCACGCAGTTTTTATCTTAATTTTGAAGCCAATTACCTCATCTACGACCCGGCGATCGTAAAAGAAATGGAAAGGCGTTTTGAAGAAGATTTTCTGGAGAGTCAGGAGATCAATTTGTATCAATTTATCAGGCGACCGCTTTACCAGCATGCTCTGGAATCCGTCGCCCGACTTTTCTCGCCGATTATGTAATCCGTATCACAATAATACCAACGGAGGAACGCTGTGTATACGAACTTACGTCAGTTTATCGAAGATCTTCGCAAAGACGGTGAACTCGCCGTCGTCAAGACACCTGTCGATCCAAAGCTGGAACTTCCGGAGATACACCGCCGCGTCATAGCCGAAGGGGGGCCGGCCCTGTTGTTTGAACACATAATCGGCAGTCCGTACCCGGTCGTGACGAATCTTTTCGGTACATCCGGGCGACTGGAGCGCGCGCTCGGCAAGCGCCCGGAACAAACGATTCAAACCCTGGTCGAGGCGCTCCCGGAACTTCTCCCGCCGCGTCTTTCTACGCTCTGGTCCCTTAAAGATACGCTTATCCCGCTCGTAAGCCGCCTCGGGCAAACCATCGTACCGAGCGGACGTGCCCCCGTGCTGGAAATCGTAGACGATGCGTTTGATCTCACGAAGCTTCCTGCGACGACGAGTTGGCCGGAAGATGGCGGTCCCTTTTTTACGTTGCCACTCGTCTACACCGAACATCCGATAGAAAAGAGTGGCAATCTCGGGATGTACCGCATGCAAATCTTTGACGATAGAACAACCGGCATGCATTGGCAAATTCATAAAGGGGGCGGTTTTCACTACCATGAAGCTGAAAAGCGTGGCGAGGCGCTCCCAGCGACCGTCTTTTTAGGAGGGCCCCCGGTCCTCATCGTCTCCGCCATCGCCCCGCTCCCCGAAGCCGTCCCAGAGCTTCTCTTTGCATCCTTTTTGCTCGGCCAAAAGCTCCCCATGACCCGGCCAGAAGGTGTGCCGCATGCCCTCATCGCCGAAGCCGAATTTGCCTTTGTCGGAAGCGTCCCGCCCCAAGAGCGCCGGCCGGAAGGACCATTCGGCGACCACTACGGATACTATTCGCTCGTGCATGATTTTCCCGTTTTTCACTTAAAACGCGTCTATCACCGGCGCGATGCCATCTTTCCGGCGACCGTCGTCGGTAAACCGATCCAGGAAGACTACTGGATCGGTGAATACTTACAACGCCTGCTCTCGCCCTTTTATCCGCTCATCATGCCAGGTGTAAAAAGCCTTTGGACATATGGAGAAACCGGATTTCACGCGCTGGCCGGTGCTGTCGTGCGCGAAAGTTACAGCCGCGAGGCACTCGCTCACGGCCTGCGCATTCTCGGCGAAGGTCAGCTCACGCTCACCAAGTTTCTCATGCTGACCGATCAGATGATCGATCTAAGCGATGTTAAAGCGCTCCTTACAGCCATCCTGGAGAGGTTTGATCCAAGGTACGACCTCGTGATTCTTCCCGATACCTCCATGGATACGCTCGATTACACAGGGCGACGCTTTAACCACGGCAGTAAAGCGATCATGTTAGGAACAGGCCCGGTGCGGCGCACACTGCCCGGTGAGTACACGAGCGGGGCATTGAGCGGCATCGATCGGATCGCCGTTTTTTCACCCGGTGTGCTGGTCATATCTGGCCTTTCCTATGAGGCAGCAGAAGATCTGCCGCACACCCTCTTAAAGCGTCACCGCGCCGATCTGGAGCCGTGGCCACTCATCTTCCTCGTCGATCAGGCGGAAGAGACCGCTCGTACACAAGCATCATTTTTGTGGACCGTCTTCATGCGCTTCGATCCGGCCCACGACCTCTTCGGCGAGAAAAGTGTCCATCACAACAAGCTATCCTGGGAAGGGCCGCTCATCATCGACGCGCGCATGAAACCTTTTTATCCCAAAGAAGTCGAGCCCGATGAAGCGACTGTAAGACGCGTCAATGAAAAATGGCATACCTATTTTGCCTCACTTGCCTAAAAGCAGGCGGGTATACGGCGAATCGATAGGCATAACGATGACCGGCTGACCATTGAGTGTTGTACGGTAACTTTCCAGCGTGCGGTAGAGCGTGTAAAACTCGGGATCGGCGCTGTAAGCATCGTTGTAAATGCGCGCCGCTTCCTGCTCCCCTTCAGCGATAATCTTTTTCGCCTCCGCTTCGGCCGCTGCCAATGTCTCCCGCACCGTGCGATCGGCTTGAGCGGTTATTTTTTTATACGCCTCATCGCCTTCCGACAAATATTTGGTGGCCATCGACTGCCGATCCGAGATCATGCGATTAAAGACGCTTTCCTTGTTTTCCTCAGGCAGGTCGGTACGCTTGATGCGCACGTCGGTCACGCTGATCCCGTACGTTTCATACAAAAGATTGTACACTTCACGCGTGATCTCTTCAGAAAGATTGCCGCGCACAGTTTGTTCACTGATGATCTCACTGTAGTCGACCTCAGAGAGTTTGCGGCGCACCGTGTTGTAGACAGCGTTTTCGATGAGCTGCTCACCGGATATAACTTGCTGCGCCGTACGCAAAAATATGGTCGGATCGGTAATACGCCAGATCGTGTAATTATCGACGAGGATCGGTTTTTTATCACGGGTTAAGATCGGCGTCGGAGGGCTTTCGTAGACGAGCTGACGCTTAGGGAGCGTGACGATGCTTTCGACAAACGGCACCTTCCACTGGATGCCGGGCTCGCTTACAATGCGCACGGCCTGTCCGAATTTTAACACTACCTTGTACTCACCTTCGCGCACGATAAAAAGCGAACTCAAAACGAGGATGATGAGAGCCAGCATGATGACCAAAGATGCCCAGGTCACTTGACGCCCTTTCACCGGCTGTCACCTCCTTTTGCCGTATTGTCACCGGACGGTCTGCCCCCGAGCAGTTCATGGAGCGGCAGATATTTTACCGTATCACCACTATTGTCCGTAATAAAAATTTGCGCCCCTGGCAGAACTGCCTCCAGCGTTTCCAGAATAAGCCGTTCCTTGGTGATGGCCGGATTTTTAGCATACTCTGTATAAATCGCGCGGAACTTCGCCACATCCCCTTCAGCATTCAATATACGCGCCTTTTTTTCTGCTTCGGCCTTCTCCAGCATGGCCTGCGCATCACCGCGCGCCTTGGGGATGACGTCGTTGGCGTATTTCGTGGCATTGTTAATCTTCGTATTTTTTTCTTCACGAGCGTTGGTCACAGCCTTAAAGGCGAGCTGGACCTCACCTTCCGGCGGTTCGATATCCTGAAACTTAAGATCGAGTACGAGTATACCAGTCCCATAAAGCGTATTCAGTTCATTCAGCTTTTCTTTCACACGTCCCTGGATGTCGGTTTTCCCTTCTGTAATGGCGTAATCGAGTTTCACCGAGCCGATCACGGAACGAATGCTGGCAATCGCCGCATTACGTAAAAAGGCTTCGGGATCGCTTACATTAAACAAATATTTTTCCAGATCTCCGACCCGCCATTCGACGACTGCATCGGCCGAAACGATGTTTTCATCTCCGGTAATCATGAGCGCCTCTTCCGGCACCGCTACGACCTTTCCATCCTGCTCCCGGTAACCGATCGTCATCCGTTTGGTACGATTGGCATCGACGATGATCACCTGCTGCAACGGATAGGGCCATTTCAGATGTAATCCGGCCTGTTCGACCGTCGCCGTGTAACGACCGAAGGTAAGGAGCGCCGCCTGTTCTTGTTCTTGTACGGTAAAAATGCTGGTCGTGACGATCCAGATGAGAAGAAGGACGAAAACCAATAACATGCCACCCCGTACCAGCCATTTGCCCGGTATCGTCTGCCGGATCTTCTCGCTATCGCGGTTTTCTTCTTTAAACGACTGACCGCCGTCAAACATACTGAACGCACTCCCCCTTGTTCTCTCTCCTGGTTTTCATCCAATGCTTCTATATTTTATGCGACTTTTATCCATGTTACAATTATATTAGAAACAAAACAAGCTTCGAAACTTGGAAACACAACGCAGCCGCATGACAGGCCGTATGCTTACCTCTACCCGTCTCTACCACAGAAAAGACGCCCCATGCCGCACGCAAGCACCAACCGATAGTGATACGTCGCATCCTATTGCAAGATAGCTTATAAAAGGAGCTAAAAAACGATGACCCATTTTGAACCTTCGCCCGAACCGACGATCCATGCCCGTACACTCTATACAGGGCGCATCATCCGGCTGGAAGTGCACACCGTAAGGCTCCCCGATGGAAGAACCGGAGAACGTGAACTCGTCTTTCATCCCGGTGCCGTCGCCATTTTAGCGCTCAAAGACGATCGCGTCCTCCTCGTCCGTCAGTTCCGAAAAGCGCTGGAACGAGAGACGTGGGAGATTCCGGCCGGTAAGCTTGAACCGGAGGAAGATCCGCTCGCTGCCGCAAAGCGCGAGCTATTAGAAGAGACCGGCTATACCGCCAGTACATGGCACAAGCGCGGTTTTTTTTATACCGCGCCCGGATTTTGTGATGAAGGGATTCATCTGTACAGTGCCCAGGGGCTTAGCTTCTTATTGCAACAACCGGACGCCGATGAATTTCTCTCCGTCCATGCCCTAACCCGGGAAGAAGCACAAGCCGCCGTCCGAGATGGCCGTATCATCGATGCTAAGACGCTTCTCGCCTTGGCCTGGTGGCACCCTGAAACCTTCTCCAAACTGACATGATAAAGTGATAAAAGAAGTGGCTCCCGCCAAGCAAAACAGCGGATAAAACGCCTGAGTCCAGGTCAACCGTAATACGGTCGCATCATCCAGTAGACGAGCACCCCACTGATCGACACATACAGCCAGAGCGGAAAGGCAAAGCGCACAATCTTACGGTGGAGAGCATCTTCCCGGTTCAAACCGCGAAAGAGGGCGAGCAAAACAAGCGGAACGATCAATGCAGCAAGCAAAATGTGGCTTATGAGTAGCACGTAGTAAACGATCTTAAGCCAGCCTTCCCCACCATATGGCGTAGAAGGGGTACTCATGTGATACAGCACATACGTTAATAAAAACAACCCTGATGCGCCCAGAGCCGAAAAGATCAAATTACGGTGGAGTGTGATCCGCCGGGCACGTATCGCCACATAAGCCAGGATCAAAAAGACTGCAGCGATCCCGTTAAACGTGGCGATCCACGCCGGAAAAGCGGAAGTATCCAGTGGCAGCTGGACTTTGGGTAAACTAAACAGTAAAACAAGAACGAGATAGACGAGTGCGCTTAAAAACGTCACCGTCCGACCGACATGCCGAACCATGGCACACCCTCCTCCGTTTTCTATGGTTAATGACTCGTGCGTTTTCTGTCCCTTAACTTCGTTCCTTGTCTGTCTATTCATCATTCTGTACGAATTGACCTACCTTTAACGCATGTGGGCCCCCGACTGACAAATGTTTTTTTGTGTGTCTATTGTCTATACATGTCTCTTAACGTTCCTATAAATATCGCAGACGGTAAAATACATACGTAAACAGCCCTGTGACGACAACGATCACAGCCATCAGCACCTTAAACCCATGCGGATAATCTTCGATATAAAGTGGCACGTTCATCGAAAACATACTGGCGATAAGCGTCGGTACGGCCACGATGACAGTTAAAGCGGTGAGAAGTTTCAAAATGCCGTTCACATTGATCTGAATCACGTTTCCATAGGCGTCCATCACCGAGGTAAGCGTCGACTGATGGACGCTCGCCGCATCGTGCGCCTGTTCCAGCTCAATCATAGCATCTTCCAGGACATCGACATCGTCGTCATACAGCTTGATGTACCCCCCGTTCATAATCTTCCTCAACACAAAGATCATCTGTTTCAGCGAGGTACGCATGTACAGGAGGCTTTCATTGATATTCATCAGCTTGTAAAGCTCCGGGTTGCGATACGTGCGCGCGAGCTCCTCTTCCGTATGGGCGATCATGCGTTCCAAACGGGAAACCGTCGTTAAATACGCCTGTGACGTTGCGCTTAAGATTTTAAGTGTTATCCGCGTCTTCATATGCGTCGCAAAACTGCTCACTCGGCCGGAGAAAAAAGCATGAAAAAGCGGGTGATCTTCGCGAACGATCGTTATCAAATGATCGCGCAGGTGTAAAATGCCGAGGGGCAACATACGATAAGGTGGCATGTCAACGAGTTCTTCTCCTTCTGCTTGAAGAATCGGCACATGGATGACGATGAGTACAAGTTCACCACGCCGGATAATATATGGTTGCTCCGCCGCATCAAGCGGCTCCAGTAAAACATCGAGCGGTACGTGAAGCGTCTCACTTACTTTATGAAGCTCCGCATCCGTCGGGGTCACCAGGTGGATCCATGTATTACGCATGATATCCGGTACGCGCTCGATTCGTCCATCGACGGACGACTTATAAATATGAAGCACACCCCCCACCCCCTCACTTTCGCAGACCCCGTAACATTATAGACAGTGACCTTATAGACATCTACTGTGACCTACTCCCACCCTTGAAAGGGTGGGCTTTCCCGGCAGCCTCTCGTAAGCCGTGACCGCCTATAGATCGTTTATTTAAAAACGTAAAAAGTCCTTTTTATAAAAGAAAAATATAAGCGCTCCTCCGATGAGCACCATCAGCGCCAAAAGTCCGGGGAACATCCACACTTTATCGTGCCACGGCAAGTCGGAAACATTCATCGCGTAAAGACTGGCAATCATCGTCGGAATCGCCAGCACGACGGTGAGCGTCGTTAAAATCTTCAACACAGCGTTCACATTATTATGAATAACCGCGGCATATGCATCCATGAGCTGACCAAGACTTTCCGCGCGCACGGCGGTGACTTCCTCTGCCTGTTCCAGATCTATGAGCGCATCCTGCAAAAGTTCATGATCCTTCTCAAAAAGCGGAAGATCCCGCCCAGTTAATAAATGCTGGTAAATGGTGCGCATGGCACGTAAAGATGCTGCAAAGTAGGTAAGACTTTTCCCCAGATAAAGGAGTTCATACAGTTCACGATTACGATGCGCATGCCTGAGAGAGCGCTGTACACGATGGGTCTTTTGTTGAATTTCTTCCAGGACGGCATTAAAACGCTGAGCAATGGCCTCGAAAATGAGAAACGTAAGGCGCGTTCGCATATGCGTTTTGACCGGTCCGTACTGGCCTTCAAGCACATACAAAAACAGATCGGTATCTGTGTTTGAGACGATGATTAGATGCTTGGGCAAGTGAATTAATGCCACTGGGCATGGAAAAAAAGGGATGGAAACAATCGTCTCGTCCCGCTGTTCAGGCATAAGCGCTCGTACAGGAAAGTGTAAAATAATACTCAAAAGATCGTCATCGCGCTCAATACGCGGTCTCTCTTCGGGATCAAGCGGTTCTTCCAAATATGCCGGATGCACCCCCAATGACTGTGAAACTTTGGTACGCTCCTCATCTGTTGGCGCAAGCAACAAGATCACACTATCCGGCATGAACTCGTCGATCTCTCGGAGCGCTCCCGCCGCATCATGATGAAACATTTTGAGCATCCTGTGTCCCCCCTTTCCAGCATCTACCTTAAACCTTAAAAAAGGCGCATTTTATAAAAGGCATAACCAGTGGTGAGTCCCACAACCAATGAAATGCTCATCAAGATAGGAAACGCATAGGGCTTATCCTGTAACGGCAAGGGGACGTTCATCCCGTAAATACTGGCAATCATCGTTGGGATGGCCAGAATGATGGTTAGCGCTGTGAGCACTTTTAAAACGGTGTTGACATTATTTTGAATGATCGCCGCATAAGCATCCATCAGGTTGCTCAAGTTTTCACTGTGAATCTCCGACGCATCGAGCGCCTGCTGCATTTCGATGAGCGCATCTTGCAAAAGCTCTTCATCTTCTTCATACATTTTCAAAATCGATGTGCGCGTTAACTTTTGGATCACGCCGCGGTTAACCTTGAGTGAGGTCGTAAAAAAGACGAGGCTTTTGTTTAAATTAAGGAGCGCATACACTTCCTGATTGCGCATCGATTGCTGCAATTCCTTTTCCGCTTCTAAGATACGGGCATTAATGTCGTTTAAGTATCTTAAATAATAACGGGCAATGAGGTGGATCATCTGCAGAGTAAAGCGTGTTTTCATATGCGAATAAAAATTTTTGACACGACCCGACGTAAACTCCTGAAACACCGGATGATCTTTGCGACAGATGGTAACCAGCACGTCTTTCGTATGAATGATACCGATCGGCACGGTACGATACGGGACGGCATCGGTATTTTCCGTACGATAGGGCGCATTCATGATAATCAACAAATCATCTTCATCTTTTTCGACGCGAGGCCGTTCATCCAGATCGAGGGGATCATGTAAAAAATCATGCGGTACACCGATATGCTCTGCAACCCGTAACATCTCATCTTCGGTCGGAGCGGTCAGATGGACCCAGCTGTTACGAACGATCTCTGCCGTTTCTACCAGCTGCCCGTCTGTATCGCTCTTATAAATTGTAAGCATACGTTTCTAACCCCCGATCTTCCCCAGACGTTTCGCAGATCTCAAAAACTTTGGACCTCCGTTTTCTGACCGGCACCGTTCGTCATCGACGGTTCATATCGATGATGATATCGACAGCGATACCCATGTCCATCCTATCTTGACAAGCCTTCGTTGTCAACTTTGCTTTATCATCCTATACTTGTACACCGCTTTTACATGCATCCACTGCAACTTAACTTCATGATCGGAACAAACTTTATTTCATATTGGCCGATATTTTGCCGATGAACTATTATTCTTGCCGATGAACATACATAGCAACATAACGGTTCAACCGGTGCTTATCCAGTCAGGATATGTCACCCCTTGACCTCTCGCAACGCATCTCCCTCGAGCCAGATCTGACGCACGGGCACTGCGAGTGAGAGCCCATGAATCCTTAACAAATCGAGAATATAAAGGTTGATTTCTTCACCCAGAAGAAGCCACTCATCATATTGCACAGTCTTCGTAAAAAAATAAACAAGTACCTGCATATTCCCGTCGCCAAATTGATTCATGGCTACATAAATGGCGTCCGGATGGACACCCGGATGGGACTTGAGATGCGACCTAAGTGTAGTCACAAACGATCTCACCTGCTCGGAAGTGGCACCGAGAGCCAACGGGAGATTGAACATGATTCGTCTTTTCCCCATCCGGCTCCAGTTCTTGATCGCCCCGCTCGTAAGATTCGCATTGGGAACGATGACCAGCCCCTGATCAAATGTACGAATCTGCGTACTGCGGATGGTGATCATCTCCACCGTGCCGCTTACATCAGGCGTCTCGATCCAGTCCCCGATCGTAAACGTCTTTTCCAGTAAAATAACCGCCCCGCCGAACATATTTTTGAGCGTATCCTGGGCCGCGAGTGAGATCGCCAAACCACCCAACCCGAGACCGGTTATGACCGATTCGATGCGGTAACCAAACTCTTGCAACAAAACGGTCCCTGCAATAACAATGAGCACAAAGCGAAGAATGCGCGAGATAAGCGGGGTGAGCGTCTCTCTGAATGCCAACCCCTGACGCTCCCCGAGACGCCGGAGCCACTCTGCCGATCGACCCGTCATGTTATAAAATCCCCAGGTCATCAAAATAATGATAACCGATCGATAAAAACGGCTCAAAAAGATAGTCACCGGTGCGGGAGGACCCAAGGCCAAAAAAGCGGTGTACAGCGCAAGAATCGTCCAGAACCATTTAAACGGCAGGCGAAAGGCCTGAATAATCGAAGCCAGCGCGAGATCGCCATTTTTTTCTTTCCAGCGCACAAGCGGTCGTCCGATCAAATAATGAAAAAGAAACCGCACCAGGAAAAACAGCACAAGAATGAAAAAGGCCGTGATGATACGGCCATACCAGGTTTCCGTCATCAAAGCGTAAATGGATTGAACAGCTTGGATGATACCATCCATCCAATGCAATATTCCGAGCATCCAGTTGTAGAACGATTGCATAAAAGGCATACCTTAAGGCGAAGACGCCTTCTACACCTCCTCTTGTGCAGCCCTTGCCCTCTTCAGTCTATTGATGCTCGATATCAAACGCAAACCAGCCGATAAGACGGTGATTCACCGCTTCTTCCGAAAGCTCCGGGAAAAGACCGTGCCGTCTGATCTCGCGGTATAGCCGGGGCATCGGTTCAAGAAGATCATCTAAAACGAGCGACATATCGCCTGCGCCTTTTTTACGACCTTTACGGGATGAAGTACGGAAGACATCCCACAGGTGCAAAACGACGGAGCGCGCACCACTTTTACCTTCGATGGGGGTGCGGTACCAGGTTGCATACGGCTCGTGGTGCAAAAAGAAGTGATCAATCCGCTCTACATCGGCCCAAAAAGACTTGCCAAACCGCGCCTCGACGTTCCCCATCAAAAGGGCAATCTCAATCTCATACATCGGTCGCTCCGTTTTTTTATCTTCACCGATCCACGGTGTCTCCAGAATAAACGGCCGACCCGAGAGCGCCGGATGGCGCACGACCGCTTTTAGCGCTTCATAGCCGATATAGCCTGAACCGAGCGGGGCATGCCGGTCTTTCATCGCGCCTCGCGGATTTTTACTGTCATTCATATGGACGACGGTGAGGCGCTCTAGCCCGATGATACGGTCAAACGTTTCCAGCGTACCATCTAAATCATGCACGAGATCATAACCAGCATCGTGCGTATGACACGTATCAAAACAGACAGAAAGACGTTCTGGATAACGACTTTTTTCTATAATCTCCGCGATCTCTTCAAAACGCCGGCCGATCTCCGTCCCTTTGCCCGCCATCGTCTCCAGTGCAATCCGCACCTCATGGTCGTGTGAGAGCACCGTGTTTAAACCGTCCACGATCCGCTCCGTACCGTAAGATACGTCCCGGTCAGTAAAAGCACCGGGATGCAAAACGATATCTTTGGACATTAACACTTCTGTGCGCTCGATTTCCGAAGTCAGAAACTCTACGGCCAGTTCAAATGTATCTTTTTTAGGTGATGCCAGGTTGATAATGTAGGGTGCATGAACGACGATCTCCTCGATTCCGTTCTCTCTGGCCAACGCCCAACCTTCATCAACATACTGTTCGCTCATCGGTTTTCGAACCGTATTTTGCGGCGCACCCGTATACACCATAAAGGTTGTTGACCCGTAAGAAGTAGCCTCTTCCGCGGCCGAAAGCAAACCTTTCCCGGAAAACGATACATGTGAACCGATTTTTAAAGATGTCATGTTCTCCTCCTTGACCGTCTCTCTTTCTGTATCATACCATAGCGCAGGCGCGAGAAAAACTCGAGAGCATGTGTGAAAAAACCCCCGCAGCAAGAAAAACGCTGCGGAGGTTGCCCACATGTCTATCAAACTTTGAATAAAGGAATGTGGTTGCGAATGACACGCCTGTAAAATTCAATATAAAACATAGTATGCGAGATTAAAAATACAGCTCAGCGTATCATCGTTCACCTCATCTTGCTGTTCTTTTTTTCTCGCTATCTTTACTTAAAAGACTTTCATCAATCCTATTTTCGTAACTATTACGATTGTATCAAGCGATCAAATCGTCGCACGGCGACCAAAATAATCCCTCCGATCCAGAGACCAAGCGCGAGACCGGTAAACCCCAGTATCAACGAGATAAGCGCATAATGAAGCGCGGATCTCGTTTTTCTGTTTTCTAAACGCCGAACGATCTCTAAGGCGAAGGTAGAAAATGTCGTGTACGCCCCAAAAAAACCGGAGAGCAACACATCGATCCAAAACGACGGAATAAAAACCGAACCCAAGGACACGACCAGGCCAAAACCGAACGCACCGCTTATATTAACGGCAAATGTTCCCCAAGGAAAAGAAGTTGACGGACTGACACGAGTGATCCATGTGCTGAGGAGATACCGTAAGATCGTTCCAATGAACCCACCCAGACCGATCGCAAGAAACATCAATGCAGCCATCTTTGTGCCCCCCAACGCCCTAGCCATACGCAAAAAAGGCCGCACAAAAGCGTTCCGCTAAGATAGAGCCCTGCGAGAAACGCTCCAGCCAGAAAACCTAGTGTTTCGACAGTTAAACCGTCAAACACACCCGATAAAACACCGGTAGAAGAGGCAGACGCAGCAAGCGTCCCGAGGTTTATTGCACCGCCGGTTGAACCACCGGTTAAAAGGAGGTCATGCGCCTCCTTCATCATCGTCGAAAAAGTCGTGAACCCGCCCATCATCCCTGTACCCCACCACAGCATCAAGCGGGGATTGTCTCTTTTTTCACTCAGAACTGAGAGCACACCGATTCCCACTGCCCCGAGCATATTGACCGTAAACGTAGCCCAAATATGAGCATGCTCCATACTTCCGCCTACTTTAAAGGTCGTATATAAATCGGATACGATGACACGCAACCATGTTCCAAGCATACCAAAAAGGCCTACCCATAAAAAGTTCGCCCAGTTTGCTTTTAAAAAACGCATACTCGTCTCACCTCGTTCCCCACCTTACCATTATCAGAACATTTTACAAAGAATCCGGGTTGCACAAGAAAAACGCCTACCGCAGCGCCACACTGGCTTATCTGCCAGAGCGGCTCATCTACAGTAGGCGTCATCAGTCTTTCTTTCCCCGTTTCATTCTTCATATCTCACGCATCCGTTATATGCGATCGTCATGGGATGGAACACAAACGAGCGCATTCTAAACAGGGAAAAAGACGCTTAAACGGTGAACGCCATCACCTCAGCGGAGAAAACCATCCTAAGCTCGATTGGCTTATGGTCGCCGCTTCTAATCGCGTTTCGGCCCGACGTACTGTGTGGAAAAACGGGGCGGGAAAAATGGCGATCTTGTACGGACTGAGGAGCCGGATAAGGTACGGAATCAGGTTAAACACTATTTCCTAAGCGTCATATACGTTTCTTCCAGCCACTCCATCAGTACTTCTTCTTCGTGCCAGAGATGCATATGCTCCATAGCATAGATGATCGCTTCATTTTCATCGCCATCGCTCATCAACTCCGGAAAAACATCGGGAAGTAGCACCTCTTCGAGCAAATAAGGAATAACATAAGGGTTTTGCTGATGCGCACGAGTCAGTAACTTTTTGAATTTAAGTTTGAACGTGAACCCGTGCAAATGGTACTCTATGAGAATACGATTGAAATGATAGAAAGCGCTGTCTTCAATATACCTTTGCAAAAGCCGGTTCGCCTTAGCATACTGCTCAAGTTCAAGGTAGGCGGTGATGAGAGGGTAGCGAACGCCCTGGTTATCATTCGGATTGAGATCGAGCATCGCTTCATACGTTTTTATCGCTTCCTCGGGACGCCCCATATAATAAAGCGTCTCGGCATACCCAGCCAGTGCGCGCATATAAGGGCGCGTCTCAATCCAGCCCCAAAACTCACCCCGTTTTTCTCGAAAAAATTCCGGACCTAGGTCCCGCTCTCCAGCCTGAACACCTTTTAAATAATAATCATGGGCTTTTTTAAGGCTATTCGCATGCTCCGCAAAAATGACATAAGCATCTGCAGCATCCGGATATATCTCTAATGCTTTTTTGGCCAAACGTTTTTGCTCACGCGGCGTCGGTGCCTCCCAAGCATCATAAAGAAGCATCTGCGCTTTTTGTCGGCGTGTTTTCGGTTCATACTGATCGATCGCTCCGCTGTTTAAGAGTGATGCGACTTTTTGATTGAACACTTCTTGCCATGCATCCGTATGAACATCATCCACCGTGTCAATATCTTCATCATTTAACATATGATTTAAAATATAGTTCAACCGTTCACTCGGCAGCACTTTTGAAAAGGCGTGATGAGAAAGGCCGATCTCGTGTTCACGTTCATCATAGCCATCATCTTCTAAGATTATTTTGTTGGCTTCTGACGTGCTTTGAGATAGATCACCATTCAACTTAGAAAGAAATGTTTCGATATATGCCACTAACGCCTGGCTACGTCGGGCGAGTTGAGCGACGGACACATCGTATCGACGCGCGATCTCCTGCTGGCTCACCGCTTCTCCTTCATCCAATGTTGAAAATAAGTAGTCCATGGCTGCAACCATAACGGATGGTTTGTGCACTCTCGGCTGTATCTCGAAAGCATAGTTCACCCACATAAAAAGTGCTGTAAATACAGTCGTCGATGGGTAACGATGTTTAAAAGAATCTCTCAACAGGACTGCTACTTCATAATATTTTGCTTGTTCATCATCTTCTTGAAGTAAAGACAAAATGTTTTCAATCGTTTCGTTGAGCTGTTCTTCAGACCACTCTTTTTCTTCCGCCACATTCGCGATATCGACCAACGTATGATGATCAGACGTTTCTTGCTTTAAAGTCAACATCTCTCTATGATGACCATGACCACGGGTACGTCCAGCATCATCCATTTCATTGTTTGCTTTATTTTGCCTGCCCTGTAAAGATGGAAGATAAAGAATCTTACTTTCTTTTTTCATCGTCCTGTCTCCTTTCAAATCTAACAATAGACTGCAAACATTTAGAATACTTCATGTCTCTTCGATGGTTTGGATGATATATTTTTCATTCAATACAATGATTTTATAACCATAAGAGTTCTTTGTCTTGAGAAAAAATATTAAAATTGATCTTTTGCGATAATGTGCAACAAACTTGTCCTCGACGCTTAAGACTATCATACTCTATCAGTTCATCCACTACAAGTTGATTAAAGTGTTCAGATGATTTAAAATATAATAAAGTAAAAGGCGTACGGATACGAAGAACGCAACCATCTACGATTTTTCCGTAACGACCATCCACGGCGTTGAAACATCCCTTGCCCTCTTTGCCGGTAAGGTGATGCTCATGGTCAACACGGCCACACGATGGAGCTTCACCCCACAACTTAAAGATCTCGATATGAACGAGTCTTGTACGAAATGATCGTCTCAGACATCAGCTTGTAGGACATCCTCGTGCTCGGTCTTTTTAACGTTCTTTAGACGCAAAAACAGATAGTAACCTCTTACCGGTTTCACCTATTCCTTTCGCTGCTAGCGGAATCATGAGCGCCAAGGCGCTGTAATGATATCGCACGGCAACTTCCACCAGCATGTGCGCCGCGCTTAACCCTAACACATAAAGTGCGATCAGAACTGCTACTTGAGCGTGATCTAACCTTAGGGCCGCCACGAGTCCGATCATGCTATAGACGATGACCATATAAAAATAACCGTTGGAAAGCGCCGGATACAAAATGACGTGCTCTTTCACCTTACTATAATAATAACCCATGGCATCACTCCCCCACAAAACATGGAGCTTATTTAAAAAGAATTGAAGCCAGCTCGTCTCCCTTTGTTGCATACGTACCCATGTTTTTTGCATCATCTCTTGTTGCACATCCTCAGCGCTCCACTCTGGATGTTGCTTTACAATCTCAAACAATAAATCGGAATCAGCTCGATTCCATTTCCCCATGCTTTTTTCATTCATGCCTACATACAGGCTGTAACCGACCGATCGAGCACTCATCTCCCCGAGACGTGCATCATTATACACATGGACGAGCTTTCCCGACAGAAAGAAGACAACGGTGAGCGTGACAGCAAAAAAAAGTGCCTCCCGACCTTTCCTCGAAAGCTTATTGACTGGAACATCTTTCATTGGAAGCTCTTTCATTGGAAGCTCTTTCATTGAAAGTTCTTTCATAGAAAGCTTTCTCATTGGAAGCTCTTTCATTGGATGCCTTTGATGCCCTCTCAACATATACACATGCCGAGCCCAGACGATGACGAGCCAGATCATCGCCGACAGAAGTAAAATCGTACCGACCGGTCGAACAGCTTGGATCACGCCCAGCAATAACCCTAACCAAATCGCATACAAAAGGCTCGAACCTCGACCCAAAACCCGATGCATATGCCGCGCACCCGATCGATCGGTTCCGTTTAATCGTTCGATCCCGTATAAATGCTTCATCCCGTATAAGCGTTCGAACCCATATAAAAAAAGATTCAGCCATATGAATATGAGCGCCGTATACAGTGGTTCAGATAAAACAAGCGTATTATACATCGTCTCAGAAGGTAGAAAAATCCATAACAATGCTGCTACATCAGCACTTTTTGTGCCAAACAGACGGTGCGTGAGTGTATAGAGCGCATATAGGCTGATGAGTGAAAGCATCACGTTGACAAGAGGTGCGACCCATTGCTCCGCGCCAAAGAGAACGTAAAAGAGGCTGAGAAACGAAGCATACCCCATAATATGAGGAAAAAGTGCAACATAAGGAAAATGAATCACCCAGTCGCGACTCAACATCTCTGCCGTCCGGTGAAACGTCAAATAGTCGGCATACGGCGCGACCGGATGCGTAAGAACCCAGCTCAGCTTGACCAGAAGCCCTAGAAGCATCAGCCATATAAGCGAACCGTTTGCCGGAAAGATGAATGTCGAACGTCTTCTCCGAGCTTCAAAAAGCTTTGTCCAAAAGACGGCCCCAATAGGACCCGTTACAACCAGGATGACGGCAATAAGGAAAGACCAGTATAAAATCGCATCAACATCAATCGTTACAAAATGTTTGTAGAAAACCACTAAAAACATCATCACGTAAATCCATACTATCATTTGGCTCAAGAGTGAACCTATAGAGCCTATCCAACCCGCAGGATTGTTCAGTATATTTTTATTCATCCAGCATAAACCCTTTTTCTTTTAAATATCGTTTCATATGCGCACGCCTTGGACTTTCCAGTACGCGCGCAACGAGCGCGCGATACGTCGTCTCCCGCCGTCACCCGACTGTTTGCGATAATACGCCTGAATCGTCGTGTCATATGCGTCCAAATCTTCGTCACGGGTTGCATCATCGTCCTTTATTTTCACCTAGCCCACTATTTCCATTTAGCCCATGATTGTTACTTAGGCTATTTTTTCCTTATCCAGGAAACATAAAAGTAATTTATCTGGCCGACATACACCAAGTTTAGCATAACATACATTTACCGAAAAACACCATACGACGATCGGCTCCTTCCGTGACGGAGACTCTGATATAGGAGATTCTGATATACAGAGGTATAGCCACTGGATTTATCCATTCGTCGCGTCTTTTTTCGGATCTTTCGTCGGTAGTTCGTCACACCATAATTTTAGCGTCCAGAGCATGAGCGCCGCCTTATCTCTCACCGCTGGATCGATAACGAGACGCAGCAGGCGGAACAAGCTTGCAGGACGCCTGTGATCTTCCCGCTCTAAAACTGCCCGATCATAAGCTTGAATAAGGGACGTTAGACCTTCCAGCGCACCGCGCTGAGCGATATCATCGATACGTTCGACAAGCTGTGTGATACGGACCGCCGTCTCTCCAACCCTGGCTTTAGTAAGAGATTGCTTCATCGCCGTTAGTACCTCCGCATATTCTACAAGCGCCTTCAGTGCACCACTTTGCCGTAGGAGTTTCAGCTCTTCCATCAGCTGAGCAAGTACGGCGCGTTCCGATGAATCATCCGGAGAAGAAAAATTAGGCTGGTCGGGTGTATTTTCCATTTTTTTCCGCCCATCATGCGGTGTCCGATGCGTGCCATGATGCGACATCTTCTGCTTGCCGCTTAACCTTTTTTCCGTCGTCTTTAATATTTGCACCACTTTTCATCCCTCCTTTTGACAGCTGTTAAACAGTAATAAACCAAAACGGGTAGCAGGTCCAAGTGACATTTATCTATAATTTAATTTTATTGCCACGATTTTGTGATTTACGTTCTAGTTCGAAACACTTTACAGCAAACCACGTACTGTCAACCAATACAGTTCATGATACGCTTCACGAAATAAATGCATGAGCCCACCCGTGGTGGCAACACGTGGCGGATGGTCATGGTCATAATAGATAAAGCTCGACGATTTTTCCGTATCATCCAAAAAGCAAATGAACTTGCCATCATACATTGCCGTCTCCGGAAGGCCGCGCAGACGATCTGCAATATTTTTAGCTATGACTTCACTTTGAAAATGGGCCGTCGCCCCGGTTTTTAGATACGGGAAAGAAAGATTCGTGGCATCCCCCAGTACATAAACATCGTCATATCCCTGGAGCTTGAGTTTGGCTGGATCGGTTGGTAAAAACCCGAGGTCATCGGCAACCTTCATCTTGCGGATAAGCTTAGAGCCTCGATGGCGGGGCACGACAACGAGCAAGTCAAAGGGGATCGACCGCTTATCGATCCCGATCAAAACCCGCCTGTCCACATCTACACGTTCGGGAATAAACGAAGCTTCAAAGCGGATCGAGCGCCGCTCAAATTCCGGTTTCGCCCATGCATCCAGAGACTCCAGAACGTTCAGGCGATCCAGCGGGTACGTATAGACGATATCCGTCAAAGGACGCATCCCCCGCGCTCTCAGCTGATGATCCAAAAGAAGCGGAAACTCAAGGGGGGCTGCTGGACATTTGTGCGGCAGATCAATCGTCACCACCACCCGCCCGCCTTTCCAGTGAGCGAGCACACTTCTAAGTTTTTCCGCGCCTTCCTTGGTATAAAAGGTAAAAGCAGTGTCTTTCAAACCGGGCATGCTCTCTATATCGGGAATACTCCCCGTGGCGATCACCAGAAGGTCGTAGTCGTAGACTGTATCGGCAGTAACTTTTTTAGACTCGAGATCGATCTCTTGTACCTCCGCGAGCACGAAATCGACTGCATAATGCAGAAGTGACAGCGTTTTTCGCGTATAATGCTGCATCGGATGTGTGTTGAGCGCGGAAAACATATACCCCGGTTGATAATCATGTAGCTCACGGTCGGTGATAAGCGTCACTGCATGCTCACCGCGTTTCAATTCATGATAAAGGAGACGCCCCAGCCGGTTGGCAACGCCCAACCCCCCTGTGCCGCCACCAATGATCACGACGTGCATCGTGCATTCCCTCTTTCCTTTCTTCACTCGTTCAAAGTTATATGGTCTCCTGAAACACCGGTCTTATCTGATAAACCATCCTTCATATCCGGGTGAAAGAGAGCAGTTTTCCTACCCTGCACTTTCCCTATCATACATAGCTTGTACTGAACTTACCTGTCATATCCAGCCTTTCAACTGAACAGATGTCACGTACTTCTGTGTACTCTACCTTCTCGGTCATTTTATAAAAATTAAGGAAAAAATTAAAATATCTTAATAGTAATAAATTAATTAACCAATGAAGCCCTCCTTTTTGTAGGACGCATTTTAAATAAGGGGATTCCCCTATTGCCTCCAATAACCCCCATGGGTATAATGATTACATAACCAATAATTATACTTAGTTCAAATTTAAGGAGGAATTACAGTGAGTGAACAATTCGTCGCAAGCAATGTCAACCCTATGCCACGCATCGGTGAAAAAGCACCTAATTTCGAGGCCGTCACCACCCACGGAACACTCCGTCTTTCTGATTATGCTGGTTCCTGGCTCATTCTTTTTTCGCACCCGGCTGACTTTACCCCTGTCTGCACGACTGAATTTATTGCCTTCCAAGAAATATATCCGGAACTTAAAAAACTCGGGGTTGAACTACTCGGTGTCAGCGTCGATAGCCTGTACTCTCATATCGCCTGGACCCGCAACATCGAAGAAAAGATGGGTGTTAGAATAGAATTCCCGATTGTTGCTGATCTCGATATGAACGTAGCCAAAAAGTTCGGTATGATCATGCCCGAAGAACACAGCACCGAAGCCGTACGCGCCGTCTTTATCATCGATGACAAGCAAATTATCCGCGCCATTATTTACTACCCGCTTTCTGCCGGTCGCAACATGAGTGAAGTGCTTCGTCTCATTCAAGCGCTTAAAACATCTGATGCCCACCGCGTCGCAACGCCTGCAAACTGGCACCCTGGTGATGCCGTCATCGTACCGACGCCGACAACCGTCGAAGAGGCCGAAGCACGCATGATGGAACAGGATATCGAAGTCATCGACTGGTACCTGAGCAAGAAAAAAATATAATTTTATATATCTATTTAAGGAGTGTTCGCTGATGGCATGTGTAACGGAAAGCGGAAAAATATCTGAACAGACCAAAAAACTACTTCTACTTCTACGGGATACGATTTCCCCTGCTGATGTTCTGGCAGAAACTTTAGACGCACCTTTTTTTAAAATTCGCGCCAGCCTGCGGCAAATGAAAGAAGCAGGTTTTATCCACGAAACCGAGCAAGGCTATACGATCACCAATAAAGGACTGGAAGTACTGCATTTGCAGGACGCATAAAATGTCCGTTCACTTCTCGAGAAACATAATAAGAGAAAAAATAGATAAATAATAAGATCTGAACGAATAATTAAACGATACATGCCATAAAATTCAGCATGCACCTATGAACAAGACCGATATGTACTAAATAAAAAAAGTCAGTATGCTAAAGAAGGCATACTGGCTTTTTTACATAATATATCTCACCATCACGCCAATAAAAGCAAACATCAAGAGAATGAGCGCCGGATGGAGACGCGTTCGCCAGAACATTAAAAAAGAAACTACGAGAAGACTCAGTGCAGTCCAGTCAATTTTAAACCCTATGAGCTCATTGCGTAGTGCAAAGGAGGTTGCTGCATAAAAAATCATTCCGACGATCACAGGTCTTAACCCGTAAAAAGCCTGAACGAAATTCGGATGGGTGCGGTACTTAAAAAAGGTCCGAGCAAAGAGTAAAATCAGAAGGAAAGACGGTAGAGAGACCGCCGTCGCTGCGACAAGCGCGCCCCAAAAACCGATCAGTTGATATCCAACCATCACAGCCGCGTTTACGGCAATCGGTCCCGGCGCCATGCTGGCCAGAGCGATCATATCGACAAATTGGCGCTCATCAAACCAGTGCTCCGTTCCAACAACCATATGATCAATAATCGGTAACATCGCATACCCGCCACCAAAACTGACAACTCCCACGATCAAAAACGTGACCATGAGCGACCAGAAAACCGGCATCACTCCATCCCCCCCGCAAAAGACAAACAAGAATTCAATTTAATTTTCCACGTACTGCTTGGCGCCAACGTCGCCACCAACCGACCAAAAGTCCAAACCCGCCACCTAAAAAGATAACGAGTACAGGGTGAAAATGAAGGAACGTGAGCAGCACATACGTCCCAGCTGCGATACCGACTGTTAATCTATCGATCAGTGCCGTGCGTGCCACGCGCACCCCAGCAAAGGCGATTAATGCAACAATCGCTGGCCTTAAGCCATACATAGCCGCCTCAACCAGTGGATGATGTGCAACGCTCAAATAAAAAATTGACAGCAACAACATAATTGAAAAAGTTGGTAAAATCGCTCCAAACGTTGCCATAATGGCTCCAAGTGGGCCGACCAATCGATACCCTAAAAAAGTCGCCACGTTAACCGCAATCGCACCCGGCACCGTTTGAGCCGCAGCAAACAAATCGATAATCTCTTCCCGAGTTATATAACCCCGACGCTCTACCAATTCTTTTTCTAATACCGGAATGACGGCTAACCCTCCACCAAACGTCACTGGACTGATCTTAAAGAACGTCCAAAAAAGCACGCTTACAGTCTCAAACCGTCCACGCTCATACGATCGTTTGATCGACTGTGACAGGGCTCGTCTTTCTTCCGGCGCCCTCTCCCCCGTGCATACCTGTTTATCATTGTTTATGTCTACCGCATTTTTGCCTTCCGCAGCCATCTTTACCCTTCTTTCCCTAACAAACTGTCGATGGTTTCATCAAATGACGCACACAGCTTTCATTTGGATTAGGCACATGGATGAGGCACGCATATTTCATTTGAATGATACACATGGATGACGCACACAGCTTTCATTTTATTGTAACATACAAAAAGCAGCAGATTCACTGTCTGCTGCTTTTTTAGCACTCAGTATAACGAATTCTTATTGTCTATACGAGTTTGTTATGGGGCTTTTACGATTCATACTTCTCCTCTACGTGTTTCACTTGATCGAAGTGGGCAGGGCGATCATTCGGTTTCCGAAATATTATATAAAAATAAAAACTTCCCAGGAGGTATAACGCTGCGGTCAGCATAAACACCGTGGCATAACCCCAATACGCACCTTTCGCCTGAACAATCTGCATACTGACTGGACCCATCAGCGCCCAGCCAAGGTTAAAATTTACCGCGCTCATACTGTTTGCGAGGCCGCGGAAACGTTCATTTACACCGTTCATCATCATCGACATTTGAATCGGCGTGCCGGCATTCATAAGCGCCTGACGGAAAAGATAACCAAGCGCGGCAAGAAAAAGCTCCTGAGTAAATCCCGTCAAGAGCAGAAAAGGAATCGAAGCGAGCTGCAATACGACGATTGCCCGCACTTCTCCCAGACGACGCACGACAAACGGTCCGAGCAACATGGCCGCGGCGGTTGCCGCCTGACCGAGCGAGACGATAAACCCGATCATCGAAGGAGATGCCTGAAAACGATCTGCAAAATACAGATTCAAATACGGAATCACCAGCCCTGCCCCGAAACCGATAAAAAGCTGGGCGATCGAAAATAGGACGATCAAACGCAATGACGCACGATTGGCCTGAATATAGTCGAAGAAGCGCCCCCATCGTGAGACGATATTTTTTTGTTTGTTCATCTGATCCCCCAGGAGCACCTGATCGCTACGGATCACACGACTACTTGAAATTATCTGCTCACCTGAGGTCGTCTTTTCGACCGAAGTCCCCTGCCCGCCTGAGGTCGTCTTTTCGACCGGAGGCATGTGCTCACCCGAAGTCACCTGCTCGCCAGAAGTACCCTTTATGTTCAGTGGCGCCCCCTCGTTTTCCACATGCCTCTTTTTCTCATTGAGCATCATCATAGGGACGATCGCCAACATGATGATGGCGATACTGACAAAGAGCGTCCAGCGCAGACTGAGCACGGTGCTGATGCCAAAGACACGCATAAAAAAGTCGCTGATCAAACCCCCACCGAGATTACCGAAGATATTTGCGCCCATGTTCAACGCAAAAAGCAAACTAAAAAGGTTCACGCGCTCCTCTTCCCGCGAATACTCCGATAAAAGAGGGACGAACGACACTTGAATGAGCGCGGCGAACATCCCTTCGACAAAAGCAGTACTGACTAGCCCATCGACCCCTTCGATCACTGAGCGTAAAAAAAGCGTGATCACCGTCATCATTCCGCCGAACAACACGAGCTTTTTGCGACTCAGACGATCGCTCAAGAGTCCCGCGGGTATAAGCGCGAGTGCCGTCCCAAAAGCCATGCTGGAGACGACCCGCCCCACCACCAGCTGCTCATAGCCGAGCGCGCGCACGTAGAGGTTGTATACGATCATAAACATCCCCATACCGATCGAAAACAAAAGCTGCGTAAGCAAAATAAGTTTAATATCTCTGTTATAACCTGTCCACTGTCCCCAAAGCCTCTGCATCCCCTGCACCATACGATCGCGCTCCCCGTACTTTTACCTATAAGATACTCATGCTGCTTACAGCACTACGATGAATGAATAGACCCCCATGCCGCCGAGGCGGCACCAGCAGAAGGATGAAACGTTGCATCCTATTTCAGATAGGATAGTGACATCAAATATTCTGTGCAGATCCTTGCGCTCATCGCTCGAGCGTAGGCTATCCACTTTACGAACAGCATAACAAAAAACGACTTAACAAAAAAAGACCGAACAAAAAAAGACAAGACTACCAAATTGGAAATCATTTTTTATTATAACACAAAGCAGTGGCTATCTGGTGCAATTATGGGCCTGTTCAATGCGCTTCGCGTCATCCCGAGTTTGGCGATTCTCGTTCTGATTTTACCCCTGATGGGAACAGGCTTTGCTCCCGCCCTCGTCGCCCTAACGCTTCTCGCGGTTCCGCCGATTCTGATCAATTCATTTCTCGGCTTCCGCAATGTCGATCCCCACATCATCGAAGCAGCCAACGGGATGGGGATGGGAGCGCGCATGCTGATGCGCAAAATAGAGTTTCCGCTGGCCACCCCCCTCATCCTATCGGGCATTAAAACAGCTGCCGTAGAAGTTGTAGCCAGTGCTACTTTAGCCGCATTTATTGGCGGCGGCGGACTGGGTACGTTTATTATTAACGGTCTCAGCCTGTATAACTTTTCTTTGTTACTAGTCGGGGCCATCCCTGTCGCTATCTTAGCCATGACCTCCGAACTCATCCTGAGCAGTATCGAAAAAATGACGACGCGCTATCAGAGAATATCCTGAGGGGAGAACCTAGCATGAAAAATTTGAAAACCGTCAAACATCTGAAACACAAGCTTACCCTGCTTGTCGGTATCTTATTCATAGTCACCGTCTTCGTGAGCGCCTGCGGATCAAACGACACGACACCGAGCGTCACCGTCGGCTCCAAAAATTTTACAGAATCGCTGATTGTAGGTGAAATGTATGCGCAAGCCTTGGAAAACGCCGGCTATAAGGTGAAAAGAAAGCTAAATCTCGGCGGTACACTGGTCGCACACGAATCGCTCAAAAAAGGCGAAATCGACATGTACCCGGAATATACCGGAACAGGGCTCATGAACATCCTTGATTTACCGCCCAAATCCGACCCCCAAGAAGTCTACGACCTCGTCGCTCAAGGATACAAAGATAAGTTCAATCTGATCTGGCTCGAGCCGACAAAGGCCAATGACTCCCAGGGACTCGTAACCACGAAAAAAGTTGCCGAAAAGTATAATTTGTACAAAATCTCCGATTTACCGAAACTCGCTCCGGAATTGAATCTCGCTGCTGTCCCGGAATTTGAAGAACGCGAAGACGGCCTCAAAGGTTTAAACGCTTTTTATGGCGATATGCATTTTAAGAGCATCAAACTGTACGATTATGGCATGAAGTACCGAGTCATTCTTAACGGTGATGCCGATGTCACGGTCGGATTCACGACGGATGGCGAGTTGACGAATAAAGAGCTCGTCCTGCTGGAAGACGACGGCAAGTTCTGGCCGCCCTACTACGTCGCACCTGTCATCCGTGCCGACGTTCTGGAACGCGATGCAAATATCGGTACCGTCTTAAATGAAGTCTCTAAGCTTCTCAACGACGAAGTGATGCAAGCGCTCAATGCCGAGGTGGATATCAACCAAAAAGAGTACGCAGACGTGGCCAGAGACTTTCTTAAGCAACAGGGCATCCTGAAGTAACCACCAACAAGGTGTACTGAAGGAGCTACACCGAGCAAGACCAAAGCTTCGCCAGCGACGGGAGTTCAATCAACCATGATCCAACAAGATGCCATTGTTTTTGACCGTATCACCAAGACATTTCCAGGCACTGCCCGACCGGCTGTCAGCGAAACAAATCTCGTCATCGAGCGCGGTGCATTTGTCACCATCGTCGGCAGCTCCGGCAGCGGTAAGACTACACTCTTAAAAATGGTCAACCGAATTATCGAACCAACAAGTGGAACGATTTATTTATTCGGCACCGATATTCGCCAAAAACCCGTAACCGAATTGCGCCGCAGCATCGGCTATGTTATTCAGCAGATTGGACTCTTTCCGCATATGACGATCGAAGAAAATATCGCGACCGTCCCCCGCATTCTCGGATGGAGCCGACAAACAATAGAAGCGCGGGTCAACTTTTTGCTGGACCTCGTCCGCCTGCCAGCCAGCTATAAAAAACGCTACCCGCGTCAGTTATCTGGCGGTCAGCAACAACGGGTCGGCATTGCCCGGGCCATGGCCGGTGATCCCGATGTACTCTTGATGGATGAACCGTTTGGCGCCATTGATGCCATCACACGCAAGGAACTGCAGGATGAATTTTTGGCCATTCAAAAACAACTCGTAAAAACCGTCCTGTTTGTCACACACGATATGGACGAAGCACTCAAGTTAGGCGATCGTATCGTGGTGATGCATGAAGGAAAGGTTTTACAATACGGCCCACCATTTCATATATTATCGCAGCCTGCCACGCCATTTGTCAGCCGTCTCACGCAGTCCGACAATCTGTTTCGGCAGCTTGATTTAATCAAAGCCTCTGAAAAAATGATCCCCTTAAACGGTCGGGAAGACGCAAACGCACCGCACATTCATACCCGTGACAGTTTAAAAAAAGCGTTACAGACACTCCTTCAAACGAACGCAGACGATATTATCGTGATCGATGATGCAGGTCAACGCTTAGGAAAAATAACCCTTGAACAGCTGAGATTAACGGACAGATGAAATGAACAGACAGATGTAATGAATCGACGACTGATGAAATGCATCCAGAATAGCTTGATTGCTCAATAACTAATATACATCGCCGATATCGACCAACAGCAGGTGAAAAACGGTGTTAGATTATGTCACCCGACACTACGACCAGTTATTCATACGGCTCGTAGAACATATCGCGTTAACCTTTAGCGCCCTTGTCATCGCACTCGTCATAGCACTACCGCTGGGATATTACTTATCCCGACATAGGAAAGTCGCGCTACCCATTTTATCGGTTCTGGGCGTCATATACGCCATTCCCAGCCTTGGCATGTTCGCGCTGCTCATTCCGATCGTCGGTCTCGGAACCAAGCCAGCTATCATCGGTCTCGTCTTCTACAGCCAGCTTATACTGGTAAGAAACGTCATCGTAGGCTTCCAAACTATCGATCCAGCCGTCGTGGAAGCCGGTCGCGGAATGGGATTCAGTCACTGGCAACTGCTCTATAAGATTGAGCTACCGCTGGCGCTACCTGTCATCATCGGCGGTATCCGGATCGCTGCGGTAACCGTCATCGGGATCGCCACCATCGCCGCCTGGATCAATGCCGGTGGAATTGGTGTCATCCTTTTTGAAGGACTGTACCAAAATTCACTCCCAAAAATGATCTGGGGCACCCTTCTTATCTCTAGTCTCGCGATCGCGACCAATCAAGGCATGCTTAAGCTTGAAAACAGGGCCCTCTTAAGCGCCCGCGGGGAACTCATCACAATGCATGAGGTCCATGCACCAAAAACAAATACGAAGAACCATCCGTAGCCTTAAAAAGTCGATATAAAATACATGCAGATAACACAGTAACCCTTAGAAAATATATCTTTTTTGTGCGGGAACGATTCTTTTCGTAAACAGCTTGTCCGTTTTCAGGGAAATACGCCCGATATTCAGTGAGATTCGATTCCCGTTGTGTGACTGTGCCGCGTTTTAATTCGCGGGAGATGGTCGACTTGTGGCATCCAATCACATCTGCAAATTGCCTGTAAGGTTTTTCCTTCGTCACGAAGGGCGCCAATTCGCCCGCGATCATACAGCGTGTGATGTGAAAAGGTACGCTTCTTTGTGTTATCATGGGAGTGAGCCAACGGAATATGCCTTCTGGCCACGCGCCTATGATTGAAACTGCTTTACATAGCGCTGCTCAACCTTTCACCAGGGAATCGTTTGCACAAGTTTTACCCAGCGATTGTTTTGATTCAACTTTCCACCGAAAGGCAAAAAAAAGTCATCCGGTAAAATCATCTGTTGTTCGCTTGATCCAAACATCAGACAACACCTACGGGCATGGATTTTGAGGAATGAAGTACGAAATCCTTGTACTTGATTTCTCTATCAAGAGGCTGAAATCCTTCTCAGTAAAGAGTTTTTCGTTCGTTCAGCAGTCCCTACCTAGGCTTGCGCAAATTTACTTTAAGTGGGACATGATATGATTTATTAGCGGTTTGAATATGATATATAACAAATAACCTAAAAGACCTCCTATGGTATTTGTGATGAGATCTGTTATATCTGCAGCACGAAAACCATTTATCAGCGGTTGGGTCAATTCAATCCCCAAGCTAAATAATAACGTCCAAAATAGGATGGATAATATGTTCTGCTTTTTCACGAGTGGTAGTAAAAATCCAAATGGTATCATCATAATTACGTTCAGTATAATCTGGCGAACTGTATCGCCTCTACCCGAAAAATAATCATCAAAAGGGGTCATGTTCATCGGTATATACGGATGATTAAAAATAAATGGTATAGAAACAGTGATTGGCATTAATGTAACATACAAGACTAATGATATATAGATATACATAATTGTATTGATAAGCAGCTTTACTTTGCCTTTTGCCCTCCATCTGTTAAAAAAGATAACTTTATATAATATAGCCAGCACCACAAAATCAATAATGACCTTTTTTGTTGGTGCCTAAGACGGTATCGATTTCCCAGTGACTGAATTCCAGACGTTCATCGATATGCTGGGGGCGCTGTTCAATGCTTGTGCCTAGCATCTTGTTATGTTGCCGTGTTCGCTTTTTTTGGTATTGCGGGCACTGTCACGGGATCAGCTACCGCTTAAAAGAGAAAATGAGATCAGAGATGTACGGAACTCCAACACCAGTCACATGGTAATCGCCGTGGGTGGGTCTATTCTAAAACGGCTAAAGTGGGTCAATTAAATTCCGGCCTTGACAGGCACACATTGGGATGTTATCGTCGTATACGTCAACGGACACAGGAATGTTCGCTTTGACGCGGATAATTCGTATCCATATAACTTCAACGACCAAAAGTTCTATTTGTATCAAAGAAGATTCTGTGAAAGGAGCAGAGAAATATATTTGAATTGTGCATTAAGATAGGTCATTATGCAAATATAGAAAGGTGATAACATGATAAAACATTGGAGAATCGGAGCAGTTGTTGCGCTCTCGTTGATTGCCTATTGGCTTTTGCTTTTATTTATGAAGAAGCCCTTATTTGACATTGCAATATTTGATAAGGCTATTTTGAATTTCTATATGGGATATGAGTTGTCTACCATAATTGTAAGCATAGCATTTCTTCTAGTACTTTATCTATTTGCTGATAAGATTCGGTTGAGCTATTTTAACCTTAAAGCCATTGATGGAGTTGTTCGTCCTGCCCCTTTGGTTGGAATAAAACCAAAGGAAGGTGAGGGCTGGAAGACAATCGGTCTGACATTTGGTTCTATCATTACCGTCGTCACAGGAATTGTAGTATACTTTCAGACTGTTTCCGGAAACGAACTGACTTTTCAATTTTTCCCAGAAGTTCCACTGGTATTTCTGTTTGCATTGATGAACTCTTTTACAGAAGAGGTCATTTTCCGTTTATCTTATACGACCATTGTTGCAAATGAGAACATGAATGCGCGCATATCTGAATTTCTTTCCGCTGCTATTTTTGGCATCGTTCACTATTTTGGTATTGCACCGCGCGGAATTGCTGGCGCTATTATGGCTGCTTTTTTAGGATGGTTTCTTGCGAAATCAATAAATGAAACAAAGGGATTCTTTTGGGCATGGATGATACATTTTGCCCAAGACGTCGTAATCATGTTTTTCCTTTTCATGAAAAAATAATATCTTTCAATTTGTCACCGAGTTTCATACACAGGAACATACTCAACAATTGTCAGGCAAGTCAAGAAGTAAGCCTTAGAAGAACATATTAAAAACAATTTATTAGGAAAAGCAATAACATTGTCGTGGCTTTTGTATATTTATGTTGTTGCATTTAATTCTACAATGAATCCCCTGTAACCGTCAAATACTCGCAATCACGCAGTTAAAATGTTACCGAGATTATCAATTTGAAAATCTATATCAAGCCTTTCCAGACACACCCCTTTAAACCCTTGACATCAATACCACGCACTCCACATGGACGGTCTGCGGGAACATATCAACCGGTTGAATCTTCTCCATGCGGTACCCGCCATCGACAAAAAGGCGCAAATCGCGAGCAAGCGTTGCCGGATTGCAGGAGACGTAGATAAAACGTTTCGGACGCGCTTGTAAGATGACTTCCACCACTTCCGGTGCAAGCCCTTTGCGCGGTGGATCGACGATGAGTACATCGATCGGCTCACTTTCCCGCACAATTTGATCCAGCACCACCTCGGCCTCGCCCTCGATAAAAGAAGCGTGGTCTACACCGTTTAGCTTTGCATTTTCCCGGGCGTCACGCACGGCATCGGGAACCGACTCGATGCCGATGACACGGCGGGCATAAGGCGCGAGAGAAAGTGCAATCGTTCCGACACCGCTGTAGACATCGACAACCGTTTCCTCACCGCTGAGCGCTGCATACGCCCGTACGACGTCGTAAAGTATGTCCGTCTGCGCCGGAGTTACTTGAAAAAAGGAACGGAGTGACACATAAAAGCGCATCGATCCGATGCGATCGATGAGACGCTCCTCCCCCCATAGGAGGCGCGTCTCAGGCCCGAAGATGACATTGGACTGTTTGGACTGGACATTGATGCTGATGCTTTTCACTTCTGGAAGACGGTCGCGCAACTGACGTACGAATGCCTGTTCATACGGAAGGCGCGGGGTGCGCGTGACAAGAGCAACTAAAAGTTCGTCTTCATCGCGCGTCGTGCGTACAACGATGTGGCGAATGTCCCCTGTATGTTTCGTCTCATCATAAGGCTTGGCACCGAGCGCGCGGAGCACATCGCGCGCGGCGATCATGCCCCGTTCTACCGCTGATTTTTGCAGCGGGCAGCCTTCAAGCGGCGCAATGCGATGCGAACGACGGGCATAAAATCCGATGGCAAGCTCTGAGTTCACATCGTATTGGGCCCGGGCACCGGTTGTATATGGTTCGATCGACTGCACAGGTACTTGGGCTTTATTCCGATAACGCCAGGGATGCGCCATACTCAAGATAGGTTGAAGAAGAGACTCGACGAGCGCATCCGGAAAGCGTCCGATACGAACAAGCGCTTCGCGGACAACCTGTTCTTTAAATGAATTCTGAAGGCTAGGCACCATGTGCTGAATCTGGCAGCCTCCACAGAATTCATAAATAGGGCACGGTGGCTCGGCGCGCTCGGGAGATACTTGAATCACACGCTCCAGCGCGGCAAAGCCGTACGTCGGATTGAGTTTTGTGATGCGTGCCAAAACGGTCTCCTCGGGAAGCGCGCCGGGGACAAAGAGCGTGTAACCCTCATGCCGGGCAATGCCCTGCGCTTCGGAATTCAGCGAAGTTATATCGACTTCGAGCACCTGACCGAGCGTAAGTCCCGCCACGGATCGAGCCACCTTGTGTTCACCTAACCTTCTTTATCCGACTGTTTCTAACCGATTGTTTCTAACCAACTGTTTTTATCCGACTGTTTTTATCCGACTGTTTCTTTCTAACGGTCTTGTTTTATACGAACAGACCCTTTGAATGTTTCTGGAACTTTACATGTTAGGAGTATTTTATCTATTATCTTTTCTAAAGGTTTTGTTTTGTCAAGTCTCTTGGAGTCTATGGGAGTCAATCGGAATCAATCGGAGTTAATCGGAGTCAATCGGAATCAATCGGAGTTAATCGGAGTTAATCAGAGTTAATCGGAGTCAAACGCGGTAATTGCAAAAAGTAACGCACGTGTGGTGTTTGTATCGTATACGATTTAACGTTTATCGTTTCTATCATATAAGATTTGATATGTGTCGTTGGCGTTGTATACAGTTCGGCGCATGTCGTTTGTTTCGTCTACAGTTCGGCAAGCGGTTATTCGGCCGAACGAACAAGAAGCGCTTCTTAAGACCGAAGCGCTTTTAACAGGAGCTCGTTCACCCGTTGCGGATTGGCTTTGCCCTTTGTCTCCTTCATCACCTGACCGACGAGAAAACCGAGCGCGCGGTCTTTTCCAGCGCGATAATCGGCGACCGACTGCGGGTTGTTTTCAATAACCTTAGCGATGATCGGCTCCAGCGCGCTTGTATCTTGAATTTGGATGAGCCCTTTTCTCTCTATGATCGTGCGCGGGGCCTCTCCGCTTTCCAACATCTCCGGCAGCACGCTTTTTCCAATCTTCCCGCTGATCACACCTTCTTCGATAAGCTTCACGAGCTCACTTAAGTGTTCCGGACGCATGGGCGTTTCGGTGATCGCCTTATTTTCTTTGTTGAGATGACCCAGTACTTCGACCATCAGCCAGTTGGCGATGGCTTTGGGATCCCCCCCTGCTTGAACGGCGCTTTCATAAAAGTCCGCAAGCGTTCGTTCCAGAGTCAGTACGCCGGCATCATAGGCAGAAAGCCCGTACTGTGCCATGTAGCGCGCGCGCCGCTCATCCGGCAGTTCCGGAATCGAGCTTTTTATCTCTTCTACCCAGGCACGGGATACGGTAAAGGGCACGAGATCCGGATCCGGGAAATAACGGTAATCCTGAGCCCGTTCTTTGCTCCGCATGGCAATCGTCACCCGCCTGGCATCATCAAAGCGTCGCGTCTCCTGCCGAACCCAACCGCCCTGTTTTAACACTTCAACCTGGCGCGCCGCTTCATATTCGATCGCTTTTTCTACGCCGCTGAACGTATTCATGTTTTTAATCTCGGTTTTGGTACCGAAACGCGTCTCACCTACGGGGCGTACGGAGACGTTGGCGTCACAGCGCAAAGAACCTTCCTCCATCCGCACATCGGATACCCCGGTATAAGAGAGGATGGCTTTTAACTTTTCTAAGTAAGCACGCGCCTCTTTACCGGAACGCAGGTCAGGCGCGGAGACGATCTCGATAAGCGGCACCCCACCGCGGTTCAAATCGACGAGTGTCCCCCCGACCGTATGCAAAAGCTTACCGGCATCTTCTTCTAAATGGACGCGTTCGATGCGAACCGTCTTTTTCACGCCGTCGACTTCAATTTCGATCTTACCGTTTTGTCCGAGCGGCTGATCGTATTGGCTAAGCTGATACGCTTTGGGAAGATCTGGATAAAAGTAGCTTTTACGATCGAATTTGGTACGTTCGGATATCTCACAGCCAAGCGCAAGTGCCGCTTTGATCGCATATGCCACGGCTTCTTCATTGAGCTGGGGTAACGTTCCCGGATGAGCGAGGCAAATAGGGCACGTATTGGCATTCGGCTCATCACCAAAAGTCGTTGAACAGCGGCAAAAAAGTTTCGTCTTGGTAGCAAGTTCGACGTGAACTTCTAAACCGACGACCGTCTCATACGTCTTTTCGGCAGATTCTGTCACGTGGGACACGCCCATCCCTCCTTTTCAACATAACGGCAGAACGTCGTTTAAAATAAAAGTGACGCACAACTTCCCGCGACCAATTTCAATCTCACGGAAAACTATCGTTCCGACGAAAGCGCTCATTTCAAAACATCGTTTATAGCGTCGGACGCGCCAGATGATGTTCGGTCAATGTCTGGTAGGCATGCGCCACACCGAGCACCTCTTCCTCGCCGAGCATCGGGCCCATGATCTGCAGACCCACCGGAAGTCCGGCGGACGTAAAACCAGCCGGGACGCTAATCGCCGGAAGTCCCGCCAGGTTTGCGATGACCGTTAACAGATCGCTCTCGTACATTTTAAGCGGGTCGCTCAGACGTTCCCCGAATTTAAAGGCCGCTGTCGGGGTGGTCGGGCCGAGGACGACATCATAATCAGCAAACAACCGTGCAAAGTCCTCATGAATCAACGTGCGAACCTTTTGCGCCTTTTGATAAAACGCTTCGTAATGACCGGCGCTTAGACTGAACGTGCCCAGCAAAATGCGGCGTTTGACTTCCCAACCTAAGCCTTCGCTCCGCGTTTTTTTAAACATCGTTTCAATATCTTCGACGTCTTTTGCCCGGTAACCGTAGCGCACACCGTCAAATCGACTCATATTCGATGACGCTTCCGCAGACGTCAAGATATAATAGGCCGGTTCGGCATAGGCCATATGCGGAAAATGGACATATTCGATATGCGCGCCTGCTTGCTCCAGAACATGGAAAGCTTCCTCAATACGTGCTTTCACCTCGGGGGAAATAACCTCTCCCATAAACTCATGCGGAACCGCAATACGCAAGCCTTTGAGGAAGGTGTCTGGATCACGATCTTTTAACGTGTGATAGACGTTTGTCGGTTCATGAGGGAGACTCGTCGTGTCTTTTTCGTCAAAACCGGAGAAGATGTCCAGAATAAACGCGGCATCGAGTGCGTCGCGCGTTAAAAAGCCGACCGTATCAAACGATGACGCAAAGGCCGCCACACCGAACCGTGAAATGCGGCCGTAAGTCGGTTTAAACCCGACAACACCCGTATAGGCAGCAGGCTGGCGAATGGATCCGCCTGAATCCGTCCCAAACGCAAAGGCGACTTCTCCGGCAGCAACCGCCGCCGCCGAACCACCCGATGATCCCCCCGGAACGTAATCTGTATGCCAGGGGTTACGTGTCGTCTGAAGCGCCGATGTCTCGGTAGAAGAGCCCATCGCAAATTCATCCATATTCAATTTTCCCATGATGATCCCTTCCGCTTCACGTAAACGCGTCGTGACCGTCGCATCATACGGTGACCGGTAATGTTCGAGCATGCGCGAGGCATTGGTCATGCGCATACCGCGCACAGCAATGTTATCTTTCATGCCGACCGGAAGCCCATACAGAGGATGATGGGAGATGTCTCCCTCGCCACGCGACCTTCTTTCATCCAGCGTCTTCGCACCTTGAAGAAGCGCCTCTTCTTCGGCCAGCTCAATGAAACTTCCTACCCGCGTCTCCACTGTACGCACGCGCGTAAGGTACGACTGGACTACTTCGCTTACAGTGAGATCCCCATCTTGCAAAAGTTTGCGCAACACTAGAAGTGATTTTTCATAAAGCGCCTCACCCATGATTCATGTACCCTCCATCCATCTCACATCGCTTCCGCATGCCCACCTTATATGCCGTACACGCGACATCATTCGTTCCAACGATACATTCATCGTATTTTGTCCACGCATCCCTCACGCTTGATCCATGCATCCGTTATGTTTTGTCCAAGCATCCGTCAGGTTTTATAACGCTAAAGGGATGGTTTAATACGAAAAACTTATGATTCGCCGAGCACCTGCGGAACTTGGAAATACGATCCACTTCTATCCGGGGCCTGTCCCAAAACAGCATCCAAATCTTCCGTACGCTGGACCGTATCGTCATGCATCACGATCATCAGTTTGACCGGGTGTATCATCGGCTCGACACCATCAGTCGGCACTTCATTCAGTTTTTCTACAAAAGAAACGATTTCTTGCATATCCCGAACCATGTGTTCCAGTTCCTGTTCGTTTAACGTAAGCATTGCATAGTCGGCGATTTCTTTGACGGTATCTCGTGTCACCTGCATGGCACGTCCCTCCTTTATACACGAGTCATCATACCAAAAAAGTCTGGCCACTGCAAAAGACAAAAAGCGCAAAAGTCAAAGGCATAGAAGAACATAAAAAACGTCTGCCGACTGGATGAACGGCAGAACGGTAGAACCTCTTTTTTACATGTACCGGTACCGGCAGCGGTCAATGTTTGGTCAGTAAAATCCGTTTTTTGTGTCGGGAAACCGTTTTTCTAGTAGTAAAAACACCGTTTTTATCAGCAAACGCTTTTTTATCGTTCAGCGATGTCGTCCTTTACAGGAGCCATTCATTGTACCGTTGTGTGTCATAACCCTTGTTTGTCATAACGCTTGTTTGTCATCGCCGACGGTTACCCGATTTTTTCTTTGGTCACCTCACCCCGCTCTGTATTATACGAAAAACGCACCGCCCCCCCTTCCAGGACCGTCTCTAAGTGCACCGGACGTCCCCAAAGATAGTGGACGTAAGGAAGCGTTTTTTCAATATAACGGGTGTCCAATTCCGTACCATCGTAGATATGACTCAGGAGAAGTTCACCCCGGCGACCGAAATCACCATCTCTCACCACGATCGTCGGATATCCGCCGTTGGTTCGTGCCCGGATGAGCGCGTCGCGTACCTTTTCAATATCTTTGGTCGTAATGCGCCAGGCGTCTTTTTCTTCCGCAAACACATAAAGATCGAGATGACGGATCACATCATCCGTGAGGTAATTCCTTAAAAACGATACATCATTTTCGATTTCGCGCACTTCAAATATTTTTTCCCGACCCTCTCCTTTTTTCATGCCAAAGCGACGCATCTGTTCTTCCGTCGGGTTATCGTATGCCTGTTCGATCGCTTCGAATATTTTTAAGCCCAGCAAATAAGGATTCACGCTCGTTCGTGAGGGTGCCGTCACCTGGGCGTTCATCTTAGCGTACTCGATCGTCTCCGCTTCCGATAGGTCGAGCGCGCGCATAATGCGTTGGTGCCAGTACGTCGCCCATCCTTCATTCATAATTTTCGTCTCGATCTGCGGCCAGAAATAGCGCATCTCATCGTGCACGATGGTCATCACATCGCGCTGCCACGGTTCGAGCACTGTACTGTAGCGCAATATGAACAAAAGCACGTCTTTTTCGTCTTCCGGTGGGAAGCGCCGAGCACTCGTTCGATCCGCTTTCGCCCGGTCATCACCCTCTCCGCGGCCGCTCTTATTACGCCCTGGCCGTACCTCTTGCCGTGCAGCGCCTTCGCCCATCGCCCCTCCCTCGTCCTCCGTGAGGCGCGCATCAAGCGCCCAAAGATCGGCGTACCGTCCACTTCCCTGCCCCGTCGCATACTTTCCAAACGTCAAAGCACTATCGTGAGCGTCCCGAGAAATACTCTTTTCCTGAATGAGCGTCGCTTCAAAAGGACGCTCTTCGACTTCCCAGGCAAAACCGTCTTCCCGGGCACGGCTGTACGGGTCGATGTGCTCCTGAATGGAAAGCACTGCGTCTAAAAAGGCCTCAACCTGCTTCATCCCATAAATACGTTCATAATGGCGAATGCGCTCCGCGCTGTTGGCCATGCTCTCCATCATCTGCCGGTTGGTACCGGAAAAATAGACGTTGTTTTTAAAAAAATCGCTGTGCGCCAGGACATGGGCAACGATGAGTTTATTTTGCAAAAGAGCGTTCCCTTCGTATAAAAAGGCATAACACGGATCGGTGTTAATGACCAGTTCATAGATTTTACTGAGACCAAGATCATAGCTTAACTTCATCCGTTGAAATGCTTTTCCAAAATGCCAGTGCGTAAAACGACTCGGCATGCCGTACGAACCGATGGCAACCATCACATCGGCCGGGACGATCTCATAACGCATGGGAAAAAAATCGAGCCCAAATCCGCGGGCGATCTCACTGATCTCCCCAATCGCTCGCTCCAGTGCCCTTCTCTCCGATCCATCGTATCGCTGCAACCGTCCCCCTCCTTCCGTCTTTACGCCTATGTCCCCGTCCTATGATGATGTGAATCATTGGCGCTCGAGACGTATGAGCGCCGCTTTTGCATGCGCACATCCGGGCGCGTCGGGCGCGTACCCCCTCTAACCGACCTTGTGCGTTTCGGAAGACAGGAAAAACGCCTCGAGCGCTGGTAAAAGATCCGTCTTATCCCGTACCATGACTTGTTTAAAGCGCTCTTTGGGAATCTTCTCCAACGTTTGCCAGAGCGAACTTTTGCGGGCATACGGACTGACTTCCGCATAACCAGCTAAGTTCGAACGCGCGATGAGCTCAGTGAACAGCTTGAGGGCCGTCGGGTTATCCTGGGTGACATTATCTCCGTCGGTAAAGTGAAACGGGTAGATGTTAAAGCGCTGCGGCGAATAGCGCGTCTCAGTGAGCTCGAGCGCCAGCCGGTAAGCCGAAGAAACGACCGTCCCGCCGCTTTCTCCACGGCTAAAAAAATGCTCTTCGCTCACTTCTTTGGCTTCCGTATGGTGGGCTATATAAACGATCTCGGCTTGTTCGTAATAGCGTTTTAAAAAGCGGCGCATCCAGAAAAAGAAAGCGCGGGCCAGTTCTTTTTCGTACTTGCCCATCGAACCGGATGTGTCCATCATGGCAATAATGACCGCCTGCATTTCCTCCCGTTCTTCCTGCTGCCATGTTTTAAAACGGAGATCGTCGGGTGAAATCTGAAAACGATGCGTCCCTGCCGGATGAGCGGAGCGGCGCAAGGCATTTAAGATCGTCCGCTTTTTGTCGAGATTGCTCATCAAGCCTTTTTTTCTTACGTCATTAAATACGTCGGTCTCACTTTCCTGTTTGGCTTCTTCTTTACGCTCAAGATGAGGAAGCGACCAGCCCCTAAAGAGCGCTTCTTCAATATCCTCCAGCGAAACAGCCACTTCTTCGATGTCCATACCCGGTAACTCGCCGGGTCCGCCTCCCTGCCCGCTACCGTCTTCATCCCCGGTCGTACCGAGCACATCTCCCGGGCGTGACCCTCCGTCCCCTTGCCCGACGTGTTCGCGTTTTCGTTCGTTGTAACGAAAACGTACTTCATCTAAGGCGTGCACAGGAATTTTGACCACTTTCTGCCCGTCCGAAAGAATGACACTTTCATCATGAATGAGCTCCCGAAGGCGGTCCCGGATCGCTTCTTTGATCTTTTCCTGATGCCGCGCCTGATCAGTATAGCCTTTGCGGTGAAGCGACCAGTCTTCACGCGATATGCTCATCTCGGTCATCCGGTCTCCCCCCTCACCGATTCAAAAGACTGCCGACATAACGCAGAAGTTCATTGGCACACACCGGACAATAACCGTGTTCATCGATGAGGCGCGCCGAAACCTCATTGATTTTCTTTAACTGCACTTCATCCGGGGTCACGGCGGTGGTAGTGATCTTGACGATATCTTTGAGATCTGCAAAAAGCTTGCGTTCGATTGCCTCACGGAGTGGTTCATGATGGTGATATTCAAACGCCTTCCCTTTGCGCGCATACGTGGACAGGCGAATTAAAATTTCCTCACGAAAAGCCTTTTTCGCATTTTCCGAAATGCCGATCTGTTCCTCGATCGAACGCATCAATTTTTCATCCGGATCGAGCGCTTCCCCGGTCAACGGATCGTGAATTTTTTGTTTGCGCGACCAAGCCTCGATGTTATCGAGGTAGTTATTAAACAGGGTGCGCGCCGATTCTTCATAGGAGTAGACAAATGCTTTTTGCACTTCTTTTTTTGCGATCTCGTCATATTCCTGCCGCGCCAGCGCAATAAAGTTAAGAGACCGTTCACGCTCTTCTTTGCTGATGCTCGGATGCTGATCAAGCCCATCTTTGATGGCCCGCAGTACATCGAGCGCGTTGATACAAGAGGCGTCGCGACGAATGAGTGCACTGGAGAGACGGTTTATAATATAGCGCGGATCGATTCCGTCCATCCCCTCATCATCGTATTCGCTTTTAAGTTCGCGCACGTCGCTTTCCGACAAACCCTCCAGCGTCTCACCGTTGTACAGGCGCAATTTTTTGACGAGATCGATGCCCTGTTTTTTGCTCGGTTTAAGGCGCGTCAGCACGGAGAAAAAGGCGGCCGTATGCAAGGTATGCGGGGCAATATGCACATCGTTTAACTCCGACTGCCGGATGAGTTTTTCATAGATGCGCGCCTCCTCGTTTACTTTGAGCGTATATGGAATGCGCATGACGATCATGCGTGATGCCAGCGCCTCGTTTTTGGGATCGGCGACAAAACGCATATACTCGGTTTCATTTGTGTGGGCGATGATAAGTTCATCGGCGCTGATCAGGGCAAACCGACCGGCCTTAAAATTACCTTCTTGCGTAAGCGAAAGAAGATGCCAAAGAAATTTTTCATCACTTTTTAAAATTTCCTGAAACTCCATCAACCCGCGGTTCGCCCGGTTCAGTTCACCATCAAAGCGATAGGCGCGCGGATCCGATTCGCTACCGTACTCGGTGATCGTCGAAAAATCGATGCTTCCGGTGAGGTCGGCAATATCCTGCGATTTGGGATCCGATGGGCTGAACGTCCCGATACCGATGCGCTGCGCTTCCGACAAAAGCACCCGCTCTACGCGAAAACGGTGAATATCCCCGCCGTATTCGTGGTCGAGTCTGTGACGACAGACCGGACAGAGCTCCCCTTCGATGCGCACCCCGAGCGCCTGCTCAAACTCCGGTCTCAGTTCATACGGAATGATATGGAGGGGCTCTTCGTGCATAGGACAGTCGACGATCCCGTAGAGCGCCCCGCGTTCCGTTCGGCTGTACGCTTCCAGCCCCCGTTTTAACATCGTCACCAGCGTTGATTTGCCCCCCGAGACCGGTCCCATTAAAAGCAAGATGCGTTTTTTAACGTCCAGTCTGCGGGCAGCAGCGTGAAAATATTCCTCAACAAGCGTCTCTAACGCTTCATCTAATCCGAATATTTCGTCCTTAAAAAATAAATAGCGGCGTTGACCGTCGACCTCTTCTACGCCCGCGTCTTCAATCATCTGATAAATACGTGCATGCGCACTTTGCGTGACGTGCGGTGAGTGGCGAACGATCTCGAGATATTCCGCAAACGATCCTTCCCAGCGCAAACTTTCTTCGCGCTCGTAATAGGCGCTGAGCCTCCCTAGCAAACGATCGAGTTCCATACGCATCGATCCTACCCCCTCGTCTTCGAGATTTGATCGCTTAAAAAAACTTATGCGACAGATGCGCGAAGCATGAGCAAACGGCGACTCGGGGCTAACTTGATTATAGCATAAAGCGGAGCAATTGTGTTTGAATTTTTTGCCCATTTATCTTTTCTTTTGTTCATGATTTGGCAAATAGGCATTTTTCAGGTACAATAAAGTTAACGCGAAGCGCAGCACAAGTGTGCGCAGCACAGAAGTATGCTGAACAGGTATGCCTTTGATAGGTGAGGTGTAATGAGAACTGGTGTGACAGCATACTCCTGCGCAGCACAGGTGTGTGCAAAACAAAAATATGAAGCACATTCATGTCAGGCACCGTGCAGTATGACGATGTGCCGCGTAACCAAGGAGGCGAGTCGATCAATGATTTTTAAAACACTCATTATTGTTGCGATCCTGGCATCGCTCATCTTCTTTATTTTGACTGCCGGTTATAATGAAGACAAAACATGGAATTTATAATTTCAACAAGATCCTTCTTATTCTTTTCAGACAATCATTTGCCCGCCGAACAACCGGCGGGCTTTTTGTTTTTATACATAATAACATATAATAAAATCAATAGCCTTTATAGGTCTTGTCAAAATCTATTACCTTTATAGACCTTACCTCTTTTCATCATTTACCTCTTTTCATCTTTACCTCTTTTCATCTTTACCTCTTTTCATCTTTATCTTTACCTCTTGTCTTTCTTATCCTCTTTCTTTTCCTGCAGAAGTGTTTCTTTACGGAGCGTGCGACAGCTGCAGCCGATCGCTTCACGTGGCGTCTCGATGAGCGCATCGAGCAAAATATGACCGATCGTCTTCGGTTCATCATAAAATATCTCGGCGAGTTCACGATGCTCCCAGTCTCGGATAACGCCTTCGGCAAAATTGACGACCATGTATAGCCCAGTGTAACAAGCCCCAATTTCACGAGCCAGGTAGACTTCCGGGGCAATACTTTGACCCACGACATCGGCTCCCCACTGACGGAAGGCCTGGATTTCGGCACGGCTTTCAAAATGCCGCCCATCCGTGTTCACATACACGCCGCGGGTAAAAACATTTCTTCCAGTACCAGCTACATATTTACGAGCAACACGGGCCAGGATGTCCCGACCGGTCGGACAGATCGGATCGCGCATGACCATGAGATAAGGATCACCGAGCCCGACATCCTGACGCATGGAGTGATCAATATAATCATCGACGATGATCAAGTCGCGCAGTTCTAAGAGCCGGTTGATGCTACCGACTCCCCCCTCGACATAAATGCGTAGCACGCCAGCTTTCTTAAGAACCCAAAAAAGTTGCCGAGATGCATCGGCCCGGCTAACATGCGGCGGGCGCCATCCGTGCATTTTTGTGGTAAGCCACTTTTTTCCTGCCGTTTCGACTAGTTTAAAGGCCGGGCTTTCGCCAAATGGCGTCTCAAACACAAGGTCGCGCGCCAGAACGCGTGTGTCTTCACGCGCCAAATCTTCCGGAAACTCGATCGAAAACGTACTTGATCCACCAATAATCGCATAATGAGCAGCTGGTATTGTAGCTCCTAACGTTTCTGTCATGTTTGCTCCCACCTTTACGCTATCGCGTGCTATTTAGCTCTCTCGGATGATGAAGCGCTTTCGTACTACACTGACATAGGTTGCGGCATTTCATTCTTCTGCTGGTGCCGCTCCGGCGGCATGGGGATCTATCCTGAAATAGGATGTGACGCTTCATCAACGGATGGCGCCTCAATGCGGCATGGAAAGTCTATCCTAGATCATTTATTATTTGCTTAGAGCAAATCCGGGAAACCGAGCTGACGGTACGCTTCGTACAAAACGATGGCCACCGAATTGGACAAATTGAGCGAGCGACTATTGGGGCGCATCGGCAGCCGGGCGAGTGACTCGGGATGCGCCTTTAAAAGTTCTTCCGGCAGACCTTTGGTTTCTTTGCCAAAGACGAACACATCGCCCGCTTGGTAGGTGTACTCGTGGTAATAACGCTTTGCCTTCGTCGTTAAATAAAAAAAACGCCGACCGGAAAGCGTCTTTTCTACGCTTGTCCAGGATGGATGCTCGACTACCTGAACGAGCGGCCAGTAATCTAGACCGGCCCTCTTTAAATAGCGATCTTCTAAAGAAAATCCAAGCGGATGCACGAGATGGAGCGTCGCCCCAAGAGCCGCACACGTACGGGCAATATTGCCGGTATTGCTCGGTATTTCCGGTTCGACCAAGACGACATGGATATCTAAAGATGATGTGTTCGGCGATATGTTTGATGAGGCGTTCAATAACATGGACGTGTTTGATGGTACGGTCGATGACGTAGATGACGTGCTCATGAAACGATAAACCCTCCACATCCAGCTGCAACCAATCGCTGCTTTTGGTTTGTCATTTCACAAAGAAAAATGACAGAACATCCACTAACCTAGAAATCACGTATGAGAAAATCGCGATTTGTGTTCATGGTCCAGCAAATACTTTTTGCGTTCAATTCCTCCGCCATATCCGACGAGGTCGCCGCTGGAACCGATGACGCGATGGCAAGGAATGATGAGTGAAAGAGGATTGGCATGCACAGCCTGACCCACCGCACGCACGGCCTGCGGTGCTCCGAGAGCGGTGGCAATCGTTTTATATGTCACCGTCTCCCCGTACGGGATGTACATCAGTTCCTGCCACACCTTCAACTGAAACGGCGTCCCATAAAGCTTAAGCGCCCCGGTATAAGGCTTTGGGTCACCGGCAAAATAACGATCCAACCATGTCTGCCAGGCATGTACTTCTTCCGCTGTAGCCTGCTCCAATGAAAAACGTCCGATTTTTTTATTCAGCCACCGTTCCAGTTCCAAAAGACCGCGTGGACCTTCTCCAAACTCAGCATAGATGAGACCTTCTTCCGAAGCAGCCCAGATCATCCCTCCAATAGGTGTAGATAGTTCAGCATACCGAATCGCTTTCATCGTCATGTCTCCCCTTATTTATAATGGCGGGGTACAGTGCGAACCAGGTAAGCAGCACACATATGGTCATGCCATCGTTTCAAAGCTCAGATCATCGTTCAGTTATGCGGTGCGGTTGTGGATCAATATGTGGTTCGATGGTGGTTCAATATGTGGTTCGATGGTGGTTCAATATGTGGTTCGATGGTGGTTCGGTCAAAGTTTGCTTTAGCTTAGTTAATGACATTGTATCAAAAATCACGCTGATTGTTACATATCAAAAGCGCATGTTCAATTTCTTCCAGCACGTCCGCGTCACGTTCCGTCTCCCGGGCTTTTTCTAAAGCCACGCGTACTTCCTCTCCACCAATTTTCCCCAGCGCCCAGGCTGCTGTGCCCCGGATGACCGGACGCGGGTCATGCAACATGCGATCTGTAAGGAGCGCTGTTGCTTCCTTTGATCGATAATGCCCAAGGGCGATAATGGCATTTCGCTCAATCGTTTTCTTCCCCCGCCATCCAGCAGCACTTTTGGCCCAAGTGTTTTGAAAAGTTTTTTTGCTCATCCCGACAAGCGGCATGAGGAGCGGTTTGACGAGCTCTGGATCGGGACGAAACCGTTCGTGGTGCGTCCAGTTTTGCCCTCGGTTATACGGGCAAACGAGCTGGCAAGTATCGCAACCGTACAGACGGTTCCCCATTTTTTCTCGAAAATAAAACGGCACGAACCCTTTGGTCTGCGTATGATAGGAAAGACAACGCTTGCCGTTTAGCACACCCGGCGCCTCAAAGGCTTGCGTAGGACATAGATCGAGGCACTTTCGACAGCTTCCGCATTGCTCCACCATCGGCTGGTCAGGCGGGAGGGTTACACTAACTACGAGTTCGCCTAAATAAACAAATGAGCCGTACTCTGGCGTGATGAGAAGACCGTTTTTGCCGATCCAGCCGATACCGGCGCGTTCGGCCACAGCCCGGTCGGAAAGCACGCCAGTATCCACCATCACTTCATAACGCACATCCGGAACGCGGTCTTTGAGCCAACCCGCGAGAAGCAAAAGCCGTTCGCGCAGCACTACGTGATAGTCGTCTCCCCAGGCCGAACGGGCCACAAAGCCACGATACGCACCTTGTTCGGAACGAGGCGCTCGATCCAGACGGGTCGGATAAGCCATCGCCACAGCGATAATGGATTTGGCCCATGGCATCGTCGCGCGCGGATCGACCTTCTCGGCAATCGTCCCTTTTTCAAAACCCGTATCATAGCCTTTTTCATAATATGCCTTGAGCTTAGGCTCCAGCTCATAAAACGGATCAGCGGTCGTCACGCCGACTGCATCGAGTCCAAAAGAGCGCGCGGCACCCTTCATTTCTCCTTTAAGTTTAAGCGCATAAACCTCCGGTTCATCGTCCTCGCGTATGAAAGGGACAATATCTTTTTTTATCGTATCATTTTTTGTTGATAGTGTACCATCCGGATTTTGATGTACGATCATGATTTGACCCGCTTCATCGCCGTAACAGCCAACACGTCAGCACGATTGTTCAGATCATCATCGGCATGTCCGCGCACCTTGATGAAAGTCACCTCATGGCGCTTCCATTCTTCTAAAATCGCTTCCCACAGATCACGGTTTTCAACATCCGTCCCCCGTGCCGTACGCCAGCCATTTTGCTGCCAGCGCTCGATCCATCCTTGCTCGAAGGCATTCACCACATAAGCCGAATCGCTGTAGACGCGTACTTTTGCCGGGCGTTTCAACGATTGAAGCCCCTGCCAGACGGCCATGAGTTCCATGCGGTTGTTCGTCGTTTGCTCTTCTGCACCGGTTAATACTTTTTCCCGGCCTTTGTAGCGCAAGATGGCCGCCCACCCCCCCGGACCAGGATTGCCCGAACAGGCACCGTCTGTGTACAGGACGACTTCTTCTTCTGCTCCTTCTGTGGTTAATGTTGCGCCTGCTGCTGCTGTTTCTGCTTCTACGGCCTGCTCCCTTCCCTCTGTCAAAAACGATTCTCCTTTCGTTCTTAATACTTCTTTGAACACCTTGTAACACACTTTAGAATACGATTGACTTTCTCACATACCGTATTCTAAACGCAATCCGCCGCGCCTAAATCGCACTGCGCTCCCACATCATACTCCGATCGTACCATGCATACAAACAAAATGAAAGCACGTCTACTAAAGGGGCATACCCATTGCAACGTGCTACCCAGTTCCACAGCGTTTTGCCATTCGCATCAAGAGCGGTATCGTTTCTATTACAATTTCTTCAATAGTTTCTTCTACAGTTTGTTTTACATGTTCATTCAACGTGTTCATTCAACGTGTTCATGCAACGTGTTCATTCGACAGTTGTTCAAAAAATCCGAGCAACAGTTCGCCTCGCCCACCGTATCATCGTCGCTCCTGTAGTCAGTTTAACATCCGACCGTCTCTCCATGCCTGTGGCAAAACGCCACCAAGTCCTGTTATTGTTCTTTTTTCTGTTCTTTCGCAGGCTGGGAGCCAAAAACAGGCATCGTCTGTTCTTCACCATCGCGATGTTCGATCGCACGTGCCGCTTCATATCGTGCGAATAACGAAAACAGATAAGCAAAATCCTCATCCGACCATTTGCCTTGCATCTTCTGATAAGCGCGCGTTAAAGCCTCCGTCGTCACACCCTGGGCAAAGAGATCGTTTAAGACGATCAGATCGTCTGCAGTCAAATGTTTTTTCGCCCAAACCAGAAACGTCTCTTTTTCTTTAGGCGTCATCGTTTGGCTGATCGTCTCCAGAACCGAAACCATCGATTCATTGTCTCCAGGTTCATGATGCAGGACATCGCTAGACGTCCCATCTGTTTGCGGCATAGGCTCTTCTGCATGTACGAGGTGATCAACACTCATCCCAGCTATGTCTTCGGTTATGTCTTCATATGATCGTTCCGCATGCGGTCGATTTTTATCATATGGAACGCTTTCCCGGTCCCCGTCCGTTAACAGCGGGTCATAGGCATTTTTCTCCAACGAACCGTTCAAACTGCTAAAATTCAGTTCCCCTGCAACGGCGATGAGCGCATCGCGTACACCATCGCGGACCGCTTCGTACATCTTTTCTTTCGCAGACGGCGGGAGCACATTCCAAAGAACGCTCCCCCCGCTCGCCTCCCCGCCTTCCACACCTGAACCCCTTAGCCAGAAACCTGCTATAAAAACGAGCCCTATCAATAAAAACCGCCAAATGTGACGCATGACCCATCGACCGAGAGTAAACACCGTTCATCCACCCCTATTCCACCAAAAAAGACTGGAGATAATTGCTCACCTTCCAGTCTTTCAGTTTTCAGGGGCATGTATACATCTTAGCCTCCGAGATACGCTTTTTTTACTTCTTCACTTGCTTTAAGTTCTTCAGCCGTCCCACTTAAAACGATACGCCCCGTCTCGATCACATAGGCCCGGTGCGCAATGTTAAGCGCCATATAAGCGTTTTGCTCGACGATCAAAATGGTCGTCCCCTGTGCATTGATCTCTTGAATGATCTCAAAAATCATCTGCACCAGCACAGGCGCGAGACCCATCGACGGCTCATCCAGAAGGAGAAGCTTTGGCCGAGCCATGAGCGCTCGACCGATCGCTAGCATCTGCTGCTCCCCGCCCGAGAGCGTCCCAGCCTGCTGACGGATACGCTCTTTGAGGCGCGGAAAAAGCGTAAAAACGCGTTCCATATCACTCTGGATGCCGTCTTTGTCTTTGCGTAAATAGGCGCCCATCTCCAGATTTTCACGTACGCTCAAGTTGGCAAAGATGCGCCGTCCTTCCGGAACATGCGAGATCCCCAGAGAGACGATTTTTTCTGCCGGAATCCGATTTAACGCCGAACCTTCGTAGAGCAGTTCCCCTTCCCGCGGTCTCACAAGCCCGGAGATCGTCCGAAGGAGACTTGTCTTCCCAGCACCGTTGGAACCGATCAGCGTTACGATCTCTCCTTTTTGAACGTCCAGACTGACCCCTTTTAAGGCATGAATTTTCCCATAAAAAACGTGGGTCGACTTAAGCGAGAGCATCTTTTGCCACCTCCCCCAGATACGCCTCAATAACCCGCGGATTCGTCCGCACCTCAGCAGGGGAACCAGTGGCAATGAGCTGACCGTGGTCGAGGACATATATGCGTTCGCTGATCCCCATAACCAGGGACATGTCGTGCTCAATTAAAAGGACGGTCAGACCAAACGTCTTTCTCACGTGTTCGATCGTTTGCATAAGCTCGCGTGTCTCCTGCGGGTTCATCCCAGCTGCCGGTTCGTCTAATAAAAGAAGTTTAGGACGGGTGGCAAGTGCCCGGGCGATTTCAAGGCGGCGTTGCGCGCCGTAGGGGAGATTCCGCGCCTTTTCCCCGGCATACTGCTTAAGACCCATCGTCTCCAGCAAAGCAAGCGATTCTTCGCGCATGCGCCCTTCTTCCTGCCAGAAACGCGGAAGCCGAAAAATCGAATCAATGAACGTGTGATGCGTGTTCACCTGATACGCCACGCGGACGTTATCGAGGACTGTTAGTTCGTGAAACAGGCGGATATTCTGGAAAGTGCGGGCGATTCCCAGGCGGGTTAAACGATGCGGTGCTGTGCCATCAATACGCTTTCCGTCAAAGATAATCTCGCCGCTCGTGGGAGCATACACGCCGGTTAGCATATTAAAGACGGTCGTTTTTCCGGCACCGTTTGGACCGATGAGTGCGACGAGCTCGCCCTGATCCAGAAATAAATTGACATTTTGCACCGCTTTCAGACCGCCAAAAGCGATCGATAAATCTTTCGTCTCTAAAATCCGGCTCACCGCTCACCCACCTCCCGCGCCCTCCTCGTAAACGGCCATAGATCCGTGATTTCCTTATTTCCCATCAACCCCTGCGGTCTGTACAGCATCACCAGAATGAGCACTAAGCTGTAGAGAATCATACGGATATCGGGAAAGCTCTGCAAAAGTGTATTGACAATGCTTAAGAAGGTCGCTGAAAGGACGGCTCCGCTTAAGCTGCCCAGCCCGCCTAACACGACGAAAACGAGAATCTCAAAAGACTTTAAAAAGCCAAAGTTACCGGGATTGATTTGATAGAAATTATGCGCATATAACGCGCCGGCGATACCTGCAAAAAATGCCCCGATGGCAAAAGCCAAAACTTTATAATACGTAAGATGCACACCCATCGATTCAGCAGCCACTTCATCCTCGCGGATCGCGAGAAGCGCCCGACCATGAGCTGAGGTGGTGAGGTTGTAAATCACCCACACGGTGGCAACGACCGCCACAAAAAGAATCGTCCAGTTCGTCATGTGACTGACCCGCATCCCTGACGCGCCACCGACGTAAGGAATGTTCAGGAGCACGATGCGCACAATCTCCCCAAAACCAAGCGTTGCAATCGCCAAATAATCCCCTTTCAATCGGAGCGTCGGCAACCCGACGAGAATTCCTGCCAAAATGGCCGCCAGACCGGCAGCGATAACGGCCAAGTAAAAAGGGCCATCCAGCTTCATCGTGACAATTGCCGAGACGTAGGCACCGATCGCTAAAAAACCAGCATGCCCGATCGAAAATTGACCCGTAATACCGATGATCAGATGCAGGCTCACAGTCAAGATGATATAAATACCGATATTCATCAAAACGTTTTCATAGAAACCACCGATGATACCGGTCATAATCCCGGCCTGAACGAGTCCGTAGAGAAGTATCAGTGCGAGGATCAACCATACATTCAGCCGTTTGCCTTGTTTTTTTGTGCCTGCCTTGTTTTTTTGTGCCACAGGTCGCGCCTCCTACACTTTCTCCCGCACATTCTTACCGAATAAACCGGTCGGCAAGAAAAGCAGAATCAAGATAAGAATAATAAAAGCTACTGCATCGCGCATCAGAGAAAATCCTAAAGCGCTGACCAACGTCTCTACGAGTCCAAGCAACAGCCCTCCCACCATGGCCCCGGGAATGCTGCCAATGCCGCCCAAAACAGCCGCAATAAACGCTTTAAGCCCCGGGATGAGCCCCATGAGTGGATCGATGCGCGTGTAATACAGGCCGAAGATGACACCGGCCGCACCGGCAAGGGCAGAACCAAGGGCAAAAGTCCAGGAAATCGTGCGATCCACACTAATCCCCATCAGTCGCGCCGCCTCTGCGTCGTAAGATACGGCGCGCATCGCTTTACCTATTTTGGTGGAATGTACAATCCACTGTAAAATGATCATGAGTAAAACGGCGATGATTAAAATATACAAAGCTTCCACACGAAAGCTTGCCCCGAAAAGCTCAAACTGCTGTCCGGAAAAAAGATCGGGATAAGCTTCGGGCTTGGCGCTACGAGCAAATATCATCGTGTATTCGATAAAAAATGATACTCCTATGGCTGTTGTCAGTGCTGCCACCCGCGGAGAATTGCGCAGCCGCCGGTAGGCGACGCGCTCGATCACTACCCCTATCACCGAAGTTACTGCCATCGATAAAAGTAAAGATGGTATAAGGCCCAGGTGTAAAACGGTCAAGCTATAAAAACCGACAAACGCACCGAGCATAAACACGTCACCATGCGCAAAGTTAATAAGTTTAACGATGCCATACACCATCGTGTAGCCGAGCGCAATCAGAGCGTATATCGCTCCCAGGGATATACCATTAATCAGTTGCTGTAGCCATTCCATTCATAAACCTCCATCCTGTTAAACACCCTTAGTCCGAAACAACGGACGCTGTCTAGCTGTCTATTTAAATGGATTAGCATGATGAGTTGCAAAGCCAACTCATCATGCTAACTAAACGGACTTCCACGATCAGTTCTTACAAGCTAACACACGATCGTCGTGACCTCCTCCCACCCCTTAAAAAGAGCGGGCTTACCCGGTGGTATCTTGTAGACATTAAGGATTGACTTTGGTACGGAAAGTTTGCTCGCCGTTTTTCATTTCAATGATCGCCGCTGCTTTGACCGGGTTATGATATTCATCAATAGAGATCGTCCCCGTCGCTAGACCCAGGTTCTTGGTCTCGGCGAGCGCCGCTGCGATCTTTTCGGAATCACCGCTTCCAGCACGTTTAATCGCATCAGCGAGTAAATACATTGCATCATATCCTAACGCAGCAAAACCATCGGGTTCTTTCCCGTATTTGTCTTTATACGCTTTTACAAAGTCCTGGACCTTGGGATCAGGATCCTGCGACGAGTAATGGTTGGTAAAGAAAGTGTTGTTCAGGTTCTCCGCACCGGCGAGCTCAACCAGCGTCGGTGAATCCCAACCATCTCCCCCCATAATCGGTGCCGTGATGCCAGCTTCCCGTGCCTGTTTGATAATTAATCCGACTTCATTGTAATACCCAGGTACATAAATATAATCCGGATTAGCGCTTTTCATCCGGGTTAGCGTAGAGCGAAAGTCCGTGTCGTTTTGTACGTACGATTCTTCCGATACGATTTTACCGCCCTTTTCCGTGAAAGCTTTTTTGAAGGAAGCGGCGAGACCTTTGGCATAATCGCTCGACGTATCCGTATAGATAGCCGCCGTCTTAGCGCCTAGATCATCATAAGCAAACTGTGCCGCAACTTGTCCTTGGAACGGATCGATGAAACAGGCTCGGAACATATACGGATGGACTTTCCCCGTTTTTTCGTCCACAGTTACAGAATCAGCAGTTGCAGTCGGCGAAACAACCGGCACTTTGTGCTCTGTGGAAAGATCAATCATGGCCTTCGTATTATTGGAAGTCGCAGCTCCAATGATGGCCGACACTTTATCTTGCTGCATGAGACGAAGGGCAACGTTCGTTGATTCCGAGGCATCCGACCGATTGTCAAATTTTACGATTTCAATTTTCTTACCATCAATGCCGCCTTTTGCATTAATCTCATCCGCAGCTAAGATCGCACCGTTCGCACCGGACTCACCATAAGAGGCGACATTCCCGGAAAGTTCCATGTTCAATCCCACTTTGATATTGTCTGCACTCCCCGTCGATCCGCCCGATCCGCCCGTACCGCAGGCACTTAAACCAGCGACGAGCACAACTGCCATTGCGAAAATCAATAGTTTTCGCATAAAGAGAACCCCCCTTATCATAAATATAAAGGTGCATCCTTATGACAGAATTTTCGGATGCAAAACTGCTAACCGCTTACTATTTTACATGATACAGTGTATTTCGTCTAGTGTTTTTATTTGATTATTTATGCATCAGTCCATGTTGCTACCAGTTGTCCTTATCAAAATTTCTTTGTTATTCTATCTCTTGCAACGTGATAAAGAATTTGCGACAATAAGCGTGGCTATCAGAAAGGAAGATGTATATGCCCTGGCTATTTTTAGTCGCTGCATTTATAGCAGGTATTTTAATTAGTGTACAAGGTATAACCAACACTGTCGGTTCCCGTCTGATCAGCTTGCCGATGATGGTGCTTACGTTATCTTTTGTGCAAACCATACCACCGCTTATCTGGCTTTTCAAACACCCCCCTTCCCTCGGATGGTGGCACGCGCTCACACATGGAGCCCGTTTTTACATCGTTTCCGGCCTCATTGGTGTCTACGTGGTGAGCACGCTATCTCTGGCTGTCGGCCGTATCGGCTCTCTGACGGCTTTTGTAGTCGTTATTCTGGGTCAGATCATAGGTGGAGCGATTATCGACCATTTCGGTCTCCTGGGGGCCGATGTTCGACCGATCACTTGGGTGAAACTCATTAGTATTATTCTTATCCTCTCCGGAGTCATTCTTTTATTTTACGGTGAACAGCAACCCCCAACGCCCCTCAGTCATGAATAGACCCATTTATGTTAGTTCGATCTATGGTCCGATGTATGTCCTACCCCTTAATTTATATCGCGGATTTTATGATAAAAATAAACAAACCACGGGAGTCTCCGGGAATGTAAAAGGTCGATAAAATCGCTCAATGATAGATTGGCCAATTCCGCAGCTCTTTCAAGAGTAACTATAACCCACCCCCCCATTTCAGCTACATACAACAAAAGCTCTTAAGATTCGAAGATTTCGCATCCTAAGAGCTGTTAGTTATGTAGTGGTGCCGGTGATAGGGGTCGAACCTACACGGGGGGCTACCCCACACGATTTTGAGTCGTGCGCGTCTGCCAATTCCGCCACACCGGCATGAAAAAATGGCGTGCCCGGAGGGATTCGAACCCCCGACCTTCTGATTCGTAGTCAGACACTCTATCCAGCTGAGCTACGGGCACACACATGAAGGTATGGTGCCGAGGACCGGACTTGAACCGGTACGGTAGTCTCCTACCGCAGGATTTTAAGTCCTGTGCGTCTGCCAATTCCGCCACCCCGGCATCGTATGGAGCGGACGACGGGACTCGAACCCGCGACCCCAACCTTGGCAAGGTTGTGTTCTACCAGCTGAACTACGTCCGCATCATTTTTCCTGGTGCCGGCGAGAGGACTTGAACCCCCAACCTACTGATTACAAATCAGTTGCTCTACCGATTGAGCTACACCGGCTTGCATACAGTGGTGGCTCGGGACGGAATCGAACCGCCGACACGAGGATTTTCAGTCCTCTGCTCTACCGACTGAGCTACCGAGCCGATCCAGAAGTGGCGGTGCTGACGGGAATTGAACCCGCGATCTCCGGTGTGACAGACCGGTGTGTTAACCACTACACCACAGCACCATTTCGATCATATGTCCTCAATACGAAGTCCTAAGTACAATGAAGTCCAAAAGGTACATGTATCATGGCGGATAGGGTGGGATTCGAACCCACGGTACGGCTTTTGACCGTACACACGATTTCCAGTCGTGCTCCTTCGACCACTCGGACACCTATCCAGGTGGCTCCGCAGGCAGGACTCGAACCTGCAACAACCCGGTTAACAGCCGGGTGCTCTACCATTGAGCTACTGCGGAATGCGTTCTTATCTTAACCTATCTGCCTGAAAAAATCAAGCCTAAAACATTGTTGTAAGAAATGTGTTTATTGAAACATGTTTATTGAAACATCTTTAAAAAATTGTGTTTAAAAAGCGTATTTAAAAGAAAGGTGTTGTTGCACCCTGAAAACCGAATAGCGGGATGAATAAGCCCTCGACCGATTCGTATCCCAAAGCTTCATGTGTTACCACACTTCCACCCAGGACCGATCAACCTCGTCGTCTACAAGGGGTCTTACCTGGC
>PEBX01000066.1 GCA_003050645.1 Candidatus Carbonibacillus altaicus | reverse complement strand
CGCTGCAGAAGTTCCCGTTCATCCTCGACGAAATCAGCGGCGAGCGCCGCGGGCGCCATTTTGCCATCATCATCGACGAGGCGCATTCGGGGCGGTTCATTGTAACAGTACATGCAACAAAATTTATACCCGCGTCATATAGTCAAATAGCCCCCACCTGTCTATCAGATGAGGGCTTCGGTTAAGTAGATACGTCTTTCTGTCGCTGCTTTCATATAGACGCCACTTGCAGGAGAATCGAGATTGGTTAGTGAAGCTGCTGTTTTAACTTTTCGATTTCTTCTAAGGATAGTTTCGTAAGTCTCGCTACACGTTCCGGACTGTCTCCTTCTGCAAGCATCTCTCTTGCGATCTCGATGGCCTTTTGCCGCTCACCTTCGGCTAATCCTTCAGCTCTTCCTTCAGCTCTTCCTTCAGCTCTTCCTTCTTCTCGTCCTACTGCTCTTCCTTCTTCTCGTCCTTCCGCAAAACCTCGGTCCCTTGCTTCGATGACCGCCGCCATCTCATCCAAAATCGCTTTCCGCCGGGATTCATACTCGGCCCATTTCTTCATATCCCGGCTCATATCTTCCCATTCTTCAAACGCCTGCTTCATCACCGGATCTTTCATCGCAATCGCCTCCAATTCCTTACGGATCTCCTCATGATCGTTAGCCTCCAAAAGCAACAACCATCTTACCAACGCATTCTCATGCGGATTGACGGTTCCCTGCCGCCATTTCTCCATCAGCTTCGGCATCTCCATGAAATGAACTTCCAACATGTCCGTCAGCACAAACGTCTCATGATCTTCGTACAGATGAAACGTTGTATGATATCGTTCGGTCTGTGGCAAATAATGAAAGTTGATAATGTTCATCGTGATCGTCTTGGATAGCTCCGTATATGGCTTGCCTTTTTGCATTTGCGCGGAGTAGATGCGCGACCAGTAGTATAACGTCCGTTTCTCCATGTCGAACTTGTTTGCTAGTTGGATCTCGATATTGATGTGTTCGCCTTGTTCCGTTCTGGCGTGAATGTCGAGCACAGATGCCTTGTCTTCCATGTGTTCCCGCTGCATCTCGGGATTGAGTATTTCCACCGACATGATGCGCTTCTCTTGAGTCGACTGAAGGGCCGCATTCAGAAAGGCCAGGAGAATCGGCTCGTTTCCAACTTTGCCGAACAACTGCTTGAAGGCAAAGTCGATCTTCAAGTCCATGAGTCTGGTCACGCCATCCCCTCCCACGGCCACTCATCGTCTGTACCTCCATTATACCATATTAATCATCTTGCGGCTTCCCCAATCGATGATGTTGAGGAGATACATGAATCCCTTGCTCATCCGGATGTAAGTCATATCGACACCTCAGAGTTGGTTCGGACGATCCATGACAAGGTCACGAAGCAAATAAGGGTGACATATTAAAAACTCTATTTTTATTTATCGTAGCGCTACCAGTGGCACGGGAGTCTACATATACATGGGCATCCTAAGTTACAAAAAAGTACCTACTTGCGCATGCAAACCATATCCCTCATAATGTACTGTGTCCCCTATTATAATGCTATAATGCGTCTCCACAACTATAATGTGTCCCCACAACTATAATGAGTCCCCTATTATAATGTGTCCCCACAACAAAATAGAAGCATATGAACCATATCATGTAGCGATTTTTTCCGTCCTGGCGACAGGCATTCTCTCATGAGGAGGATCTAACGATGAAAATGAGAGTGTCGGCGGTCCAATATCACCTGCATACGATTCGGTCATTTGAAGATTTTGCCAGACAAGTGGAGCATTACATTAAAACGGCCGCAGAATTCGGCGCCGAGTTTGTCTTGTTCCCCGAATTTTTTACAACCCAACTCCTGTCCATCGGTGACGAACAAGGAAACGCCTTAACCATCCACGATTTGCCCGATTTCACGGAGCGGTATCGGGATTTGTTTTCATCCTTAGCGATGGAGACGAAGATGCACATTATCGCAGGAACCCACGTCGTTCGCAAAGGGGACCGGTTATACAACGTCGCGCATCTGTTCTATCCGGATGGCAGGATCGCGGAACAACCGAAGCTTCATCTCACGCCGACAGAAGTGAAAGAATGGACGATGACGCCCGGCGACAGCCTGCAAGTGTTTGAAACCGACAAAGGGAAGATCGCCATATTAATCTGCTATGACATCGAATTTCCCGAGATCGTTCGCATGGCCAGAGCCAGAGGCGCGGACGTGATTTTCTGCCCGTCCTGTACCGATGATCGGCACGGCTTCCACCGGGTCCGTTACAGCTGCCACGCGAGAACGGTTGAAAACCAGGTCTATGTCGTGACGACGGGGACCGTCGGATCCCTTCCCACGGTCGACTTTATGCGGGCTAATTTTGGGCAAGCGGCGGTGATCACGCCCAACGACATTCCGTTTCCGCCCCGGGGTATCCTGGCGGAGGGGGAAATCAATGGGGATATGGTGGTGACCGCAGACCTCGATTTGGAACTGTTAGACCAGGTTCGTCAAAGCGGGTCCGTCACCACATGGCGCGACCGGCGAACGGATCTCTACCCGGACTGGACATAAAAGAACTCGAATGGACATCAGTGAAAACCCCCGCGGTTTGAGGGAGGGAGAAATTTGTACCGGAAAACATTTTACGTCTTTGATCGGGACCGACCTGTCCCGGCAGTCATCCGAAATTATACGGAACGGGACTTCCCGGATTTAATCCGCATTCAACAGGAAAGCTTCCCTCCGCCGTTCCCGTCCGAGTTATGGTGGAACACGGAACAGCTCCAAAACCATGTGACGCTGTTTCCGGAGGGGGCCTTGTGTGTGGAGGTAAACGGTGAGATCGCGGGATCGATGACAGGATTTGTCGTGGACTTTGATCCCGAGCATCCGGACCATACATGGGAAGAGATCACCGATAACGGGTATATTCGCAACCATCGGCCCAACGGGGATACCCTTTACGTCGTCGATATTTCCGTGCGCCCCGCCTATCGCAAACTAGGATTGGGAAAATGGTTGATGTTTTCCATGTATGACGTCGTGATTCACAAAGGCCTTAAACGGCTGTTGGGCGGAGGCAGAATGGCCGGCTATCATAAAAAAGCGGCGGAGATGACCGCGGAACAATACCTCGAAGCGGTCGTCAAAGGGGAATTGAAGGACCCAGTGATCACCTTCCTGCTTCGCTGTGGCCGAATGCCCGTAAAAGTGATCGCGAACTATTTAGAAGATGAAGAATCGTGCAATTATGCAGCGCTCATGGAGTGGAAAAATCCATTTTGCGCCAGCGAGTCTTTACAAGGGGGACGATGAAGATGGAATACTTAAGAATCACGAGTATTCAGGATCCTTTGTTTAAACAAATGCACCAGTTGATGCAAAACGTATTTCCTCCTGAAGAAGTGTTGGCATTCGAGCTTTGGCAAGAACCGCTAGAAGATCCGAGATTAAAAATCTTGCAGTGAAAGATACCATCGCCCTATTGCCCATTTAAAAGGCTCGTGAATTAAAAGAGTGCGGTATGGAACGCCATCTTGGCAGGCACCCTCTTCCAGCACGACAAGGTTAGTGAAGTTGCTGCTTTAGCTTTTGAATTTCGTCTACAGACAACTCCGTGAAAAATGCAATTTCATCAACATCTTTCCCTTTTTCCAGCATCTTCATAGCCGTTTTGATTGCCTTTTGCCGCTCACCTTCTGCCAATCCTTTCTCCAGTCCTTCCGCCAATCCTTTCTCCCTGGCCTGCTGTTCTGCCCTTTGCAACCTGATTTCCGCTTCCCGCTCTGCAGCCAACTCATCCAAAATGGCTTTCCGCCGAGATTCATACTCCGCCCACTTTTTCTCGTCACACTTGTCCCTTTGGTTGGATAAGAAGTCCAAAGTATTCCCCGTTTTTGTCAACGACCGTAAGCATTTCGTTGATTCCATACTTATTGGGTCTATACAAATACACCATGGTACCATCGGAGCGTAGTACAACAACCCTACCTTTTTTTCTACGCCTTTTTCTGCGCTCTCACCTTTTATACGCTCTCCATGATCAAAGTTTTGATCCGCACTTCCCCTATATGCTTCGGAAACAGAGACTTATCTGGTTTCCACCGAAAAAGTTGCCTTTCCCACTCAAATACGTCCTAAAGAAAGGTGGATCAAGGAAATTTGATCACGGAATCATCTTCTTCCAGTATCTTGATCATAACAATCTCCTTCATATCAGGCAACAATTCCACAATCACCGTATCTTTGAGTATAAACCTCACAACGCCGGCTATGCTTTGTTCAAACATATCGTAGATCCGTCCTGCGCTGCGGCATCCTCGGGGGACGGTATACGGGCTGTTGGCCACGTACCCCACCTTGCCGATCGGTAAAATATCAGCTCGAATTGCTTCAGCATCATGAGGATTATCTGGTTCTTTGGTCAAAACGATAATTTGGTTCAATTGAAAAACTTGTGGGCCAAAATAATGATGAATTCCCGTTACAGCAATGTATACTTTCTCCTCCATTTCTTTTTCCCTCCCGGTTTGATCTGTATCCTGAATCCGTAGCCAAGAAATGAAAAACGTGGCGTTGCCTCCAAGAAATGAAAAGCAAGGCGTTGTCTTGAAAGGAAATGTCATAGGTGTAAATATGTAAAAAATTTTGTGATAATGATCGTTTTGGTTGTACTTTATCTTGTTACAGTCTCGTTTGTCCTTTTGTTCAGCGATTTTTGCGTACACTTAAGACAACCCTTCTCGAAACGTTTTTTCGTATGCATGTACGGTCGTCAATCATTTAGTGGCTGTACTTTATCACATAAAGACCTCGTGAAGGCGATTCACCGCCCTTCTCCCCAGGTTTTGCTCACTTTACCACGTTTTCCGTGTGAGATCCTCGAGAAACTGGGGAGATCCTCGAGAAACTGGGTGAAAAGACCGGAGAGCGACATCCCTCGCTCATTAGCAATGTGCTTCTCATTCCGCAGAACTCCCTCCGGTAGGGACAGAGTCACAGTATGGTCTTCCATGCGCTTCATCTTCTCGTAAATAAGTGTATCATTGGATTACGTCAATCATCAAACCGTATGGTTAATATGGCTCACTCGATATTGCCACGATCGAGTCAGCAAGCGGTAAGTATTTATCCGAAGCCTGTAGTAAAACGGACTGAAGACGCCTGCCGCGCGGTCGTTTGAGCCGAACGACCCGGAAAGGCTGTCGACGAAAGGAGCATCATCAAGTTGCAGAAACATTCATCTTTCGGGATTGGCGTCGTCCTTTTTCTTTTTCTTTTAGGTTTTCGTTTGATCTCCGTTCAGGCGGAAGGCCGCTTCAGTGACGTTCGGCCCGGCGCCTGGTACGAAAAGGCGGTGGTGCAGGCCCAAGACCGCGGTCTGGTCGGCGGTTTTCCCGATGGAACTTATCGCCCGGAAAAGGCGCTTACATACGCCGAGTATCTCACCATGCTGGCAAAGCTCGTTTCGATCGAGCCGGAGAAGACGGCTCCCGGCGAACACTGGGCGGCCGGGACGATCCGGGCGTTAGAAAACGCCGGAATCCTCGACGAAAAAACATGGCGGCCGACGTGGACGCAGGCGCCGATCCCGCGGGAAAAAGCGTACGTCTATGCGCTTCGGGCTTTGGGGATCGAGCCTCGGGATGCCTCTTTTGATTTTTTTGCCGACGCCGAGCGGCTCCATGACGTCGACCGCGGTTATGTCAATACGGCTTTCCTCGAATATCTGACCGACGGGCTCGGACGGGACCCGGCCACCGGCGGGCGCTTCTTCGGCACCGGACAAACGCTTACCCGGGCTCAGGCGGCGGTCATGTTGAATCAGCTGTTCGACTACCGCGCCGACGCTCAGACGTACAAGCAAAAGAAAGCGGCAGAACGGGCAAAGGAAAAAATCCCCGGAAACGATCCGAACAAAACGGTCTGGAACGCCACTCGGACAGTTAAAATCGGTGGGAAAACCATAACGGCGCAGATCGTCTATGTCAACCCGAAAAGTCCCAAGGTGAAAATCAAAACTGCCCTCGGCAGCGGCGCGGTCGGCGGTACGGAAGATCTGGCGGCGCTGGCGCGGAGGCATGGGGCCGTTGCCGCCATCAACGGCACGTTTTTCAACGCCTACTCCGACAAACAGCCGCAGGGAAACCTCGAGATCAAGGGGAAGTTCGTGCATCTATCCAATGTCGGCTCCACCGTCGGCTTCGGTAAAGACGGGACAGTCCGCTTTTCGACCTTGCGCACGTTCATCGACGGCATGCTTCGGGACAGCTTCGAATGGCCCGACAACTGGTACGCGTGGGGCATCAACCACCTGCGGGACGAACCCGCGGCGATCACCCTCTTCACGCCCGAAAGAGGGACGAAGACCGGGAAAGCGACCGGTCATTCCGTCATCGTGCGCCAGGGGAGCGTCCACGCGATCGTCACGGGCGAAGCGGCGATCCCGCCGGACGGATTCGTCATCCATATCGGGCCGGATTCGATTAACCGGGACATCCTGAGTCGCTTTGAAGTCGGTGTAAGCGCGGGATACCGCCTCCGCCACGAAGACCCGGCAAAGCGGCCGATCGACTGGTCGATGATCGACGATGCCGTCGGTGCCGGGCCAAGGCTCGTGATGAACGGGAAAGTCGTTGCCGATCCCAAAACGGAAGGCTTCACCGATCCCAAAATCCTCACGGGCGGCGGCGCCCGAAGTGCGATCGGAACCACCAAAGAAGGCTATGTCATGCTGGCCACTGTTCCGGGTGCTACGATATCCGACCTCGCTCACGTGATGAAAGCGCTCGGTGCCGTTCAAGCCATGAACCTAGACGGCGGAGCATCAAGCGGTCTGTACTATCGCGGCCAGTATCTCACCAAACCGGGAAGGGCGATCAGCAACGCCATCCTTGTGTTTGAGGATTAAATTGAATAAGGCGTAGGATCGATACATTAACCTTCCTTTCGGGATGACGAGCCACAGATCAAAAAATAACGATTGTCCCCTAATTTTTAGGTTCTAGAAGAACGGGTAGGGACGGTTCATACGACTCAAGGAAAAGAGGCGTCAGCCCTCTTCCTCTTTTTCCTCTTTCTCTGGGCTTTTTTCAGCATGACCAAAACGTCTAAGACTTTTTCCTGCTGCTGGTTAACATGAACAAAGTCTTCGCTTTAAGAGGCCAGAAAAACTATTTTAGCGACAATCGACAGTACAAGGCACAAGTTTTTAGACCTTGGTCACGAAATCAGGACAAGTTTAAAACAAACTTACAATATCTTTACATAATATTTACGAGTCCTTAATGATATTTTAACAGTTGATTGTTAAAATATTTCAGAAGAGGAGTGACATCGGATGGAGCGACGGTTTAAGGCGCTCGACGCCTGGCGCAAGCGGGCGAGTGCGTGGTGGGAAGGGGTTCGCGGAAGCATCCATCAATCGATGGCGTTCGAGAGGGAGACGGCGACATCCCGGCCGGCGGCCGCCCGAGAGGGTGTCGGTTCCCCGCTCACTGACGAGCCGGCTCCGTCGTCGCGGTTTCGCCTTCCGGACGCCGACCCGTGGCGGGTGAACGTTGAATTCATAGGCCTTTCGCCTCGTGATCTTGGCCGGATCGACCGGTGGCGGCCGGTGCTCGTCGCCATCATTCCCGAGGTGGTGGACCGTTTTTACGCCACCTTGCAGACGGTCCCGGCGCTAGAGGCTCTCTTGGCCCAATCGGGAGGCATCGGCCTCCGCAAAGAGACGCTTCTGCGGCATCTCGAGGAGATGTTCACCGCGGACTTTGACCGGGCCTACGTCGAACGGCGGGAGCGGGTGGCCGAAGCGCACGTTCGGGTCGGGCTGTCGACACAGTGGTATGTTGGGTCGTTTCAGCTTTTGAAGGACGCCTTTTCCGACGCCTTGCGCCGGCGGCGGGACATCGGTTCGGACGAGGTTGCTGCTTTGATTCAGTCGATCGATCGGCTCTTTAACTTTGAGATGCAGGTAGTGCTCACCCTCTACAACGCCGGCCGCCGACGGGCGGCCCAGCAGGCGGAAGCGGCCCGGCGGGAGGCGCTCGCGGCCGAACTGTTCGACATGGTCTACGAGCTTGCGGCAAGCGCCGAAGAGGCGAACGCCGCCATGCGAACGTTAGCCGATGCCCAGACGATCGCATGGGAAAAAAGCGAAGAGACAGCGGCGTTAAGCGGCCGTGCCATGGAGCAATCCGGTTTTGGCCAGGAGGCGATCCAGGAAAACGTCGGGCGTCTGGAAAACATGCAAATGACATTGGCCGATCTCCGCGACCGGACGGAAGCGCTGGTCGACCTTTCCCGGCGCATTGATGAGGTCGTGGCGATCGTTCGCAACGTCGCCGAGCAGACGAACCTCCTTGCCCTCAATGCCGCCATCGAGGCGGCCCGTGCGGGAGAGGCGGGTCGGGGCTTTGCGGTTGTCGCCAGCGAAGTGCGGAAGCTCGCCGAACAGACGAAGCAGTCCCTCGGCGAAGTGCGGGCGATGATCGAAAAGACCAAGGCCCTTTCCGCCGCGATGGACGAAGCCGCCCAAAAGTCGGAAGCCGTCTTCATCAAGCTCGCCGAAAGCCTGCGGACGACGGCATCGGCGTTCGGTGAGATCGTTGACGTAGCTGAAAAGCAAATGGCGGCATCGGCCGATGTCGAGGCAGCGATGACGAACCTGAAGACGATGTCAGACGACCTAAGTCACACGATCGAACAGGTCGCCGTCCTCGGCGAACGGCTGAGCGAGCTGGCCAGTTCACTTCAGACGGGCGAAGGAGAAACCTTGGAGTCTTCCCGTCCGTCGCCGTCTTCCTTGGGCGCCTTTCGCTCCGAAGCAGCCCTTTCGGTCGCTGACCGGCGATGATCGGCAGGGGGGCCCAGTACTTCAGAAGCGCTTACATACCAGGAGTTCTGTGTTCTTTAAACCGGCATACGTAAAGATGTGCCACACGACCACCCCGTGACCTGCGCCTGACCTGCGCCACATCTCGAGAGGACACGCTGCTTACCATCATCCCCATCATCTCTATCAAGGCGAAGAGGAAGCTTTCTCGCTACGCTGGTATCGAGCGAAAAGCTCCATTGAAAACTAGCCATTCCGAATTGTCCTTAGAGAGGATCATATCATCTGTGGTGGCCATTATGCCGCAAATAAAACTGTTTATGTGGAACGAATATTCAAACAATGGGAGATGAGGAACGTCTGTGTCTGGTGCTGGATTCCATGTTGGATGAAGAACTCATGAGGACGATTGAACGCCGCCTGGGCAAGGGGCGGGACGATGACCTGGTTCGTGCAGTATGGAACGTCATCTTGGCAGGCACCCTCTTCCAGCACGACAAGGTTAGTGAAGTTGCTGCTTTAGTTTTTGAATTTCTTCTACAGACAACTCCGTGAAAAATGCAATTTCATCAACATCATTCCCTTTTTCCAGCATCTTCATAGCCATTTTGATTGCCTTTTGCCGCTCACCTTCTGCCAATCCTTTCTCCAGCCCTTGCGCCAATCCTTTCTCCAGTCCTTCTGCCAATCCTTTCTCCCTGGCCTGCTGTTCTGCCCTTTGCAGCCTGATTTCCGCTTCCCGCTCTGCAGCCAACTCATCCAAAATGGCTTTCCGCCGGGATTCATACTCTGCCCACTTTTTCTCGTCGCGGCTCAGGTCTTCCCATTCTTCAAACGCTTGTTTCAACGCAGGATCTTTCATTGCAATCTCCTCCAATTCTATGCGAATTTCTTCGTGATCGTCTGCCTCCAGCAGCAACAACCATCTCTCCAGCTCATTGTCATGTGGATTGACGGCGCGTTGCTCCCATCTGTCCATCAGCTTCGGGATCTCCATGAAATGAATTTCCAGCACATCCGTTAGCAGAAACTGCTCCTGATCCTCGTATAGATGAAAGGTGGTACGAAAACGATCTGTCTCTTTCAGAAAACGGAAATTGAGGATGTTGATCGTGATCGTTTTGGCCAAATCGATGTAAGGCGTTCCCTTTTGCATCTGAGCAGCATAGATGCGTGACCAGTAATAGAGGGTGCGCTTTTTCATGTCAAACTTGTCTGCCAGTTGAATCTCGATGTTGACGTGTTCGCCTTGCTCCGTTTTTGCATAAATGTCCAACACAGACGCTTTGTCTTCGATGTGTTCCCGTTGGATGACGGGATTCAAGATTTCTACTGATGCAATTCGTTTTTCTTTTGTCAGTTGGAGCGCGGCATTGAGGAAGGCCAGGAGGATCGGTTCGTTGCCGGTTTTCCCAAATACCTGTTTGAAAGCAAAGTCGATCTTCAGATCCATCAGTTTGGTCACGCCATCACCGTCCCCTCGCCGCGCATTGTCTGTACGATCATTATACCACCGAAACAGGCTTTCGGCACATCACACCACCAAAGCAGACACATCATACTACCAAAACTAGCTTTTGACACATCGGTCAGATGTCTGAGCTCTGTAAAGTATTTTGTAAGCATTTTCTTTACTTGGAAATTCTCCCGCGTCCCGACGAGCAAAATGAGAACAAAAGACTCTGAGTCCCTGTCTTCTACGACTGTGTAGGCCACTCGATGTTCGCCATCCACGTATCGAAACCCGACCGTGAAGGGGTGGACGGCGATTGGCCATCGTCCGCCGAAGACGAAGGCACATATGGAAGCGTCGGGTGCGAGCAGTAGGTGCAGGAAATACAGTAAAGCATTGCCGAGGAGGCCAGCTATTCAGCTCATCGATGGTCTAGGACTGATTTGATGGGCTTTCTCCAACCAAAAGCGCATCGAGCGCATCCTGCGTGATATACTCCGGCTCAAAAGTGCATCGATACAACCCCTGCTGGCCACGAATCGGGAAAGGTTTGATCGGTCGAGCGTTTTCGAATATCCAGGCGTAATAACCTTCTTCGAAGTCGTCCTCGTGCATGTAAGCGGCTTCAATATCTTCGCGCGTAAAGGGCCGAACGTCCGTGAGGTCTACGAGGCAAAGCGCCAGTCCGCCTGGTAACGTAATACGCGAACCGTCTTCAAGATCGGCAGACCACTTTCGCGCGGTGGCAGCGATGACGAGCGGTCCGCGGTGATGCGTCCGCCACGAACGCACTTCGATTGTCTTATCACCCATCGCGATGAGATAGGCATAGGGCTGATCGATGGACAGGCAGCGAAATTCCGGCATGGGATCCCCTTCCTTTTAAAAACAATCTATCCAGTTTGACTACCTTGTCTGATAACCTCAGCTGTGTAATTTCATAATCCAATGATTGACACTGACTTGCCGATTGATTGCTCCATCATCTCGTTTTCAGGGCTTCTTTGAGAGCTTCATTCGTCTCCGCCAAATCAAATGCTTCAGGATCGAATGATCCTCCGATCCATTTCAGCATGTTTTCATGTTCCGGGTGACTGGGATCTCTGATCGCTTCTAAAAAATCTTGATACCCCCAGGGGCCCCCGACATCTTCCGGAGGACAATTTCTTTTTCCGCCAATACAAATCGGGTAACGTTGGCCATCTTCGGCATGTAGGATCTTTTCGACAAGTATATCGTGCACCCAATTGTCTCCGAAGTGACACTCCACAACGGCTAAAGCCGTGTAGCTTCTTCGTGCTACCCGTGGATACGCGCTACGGAAAGCACATGCGGCGTGGCCGCTGCCTTCGTTTGTAGCGTAGTGACCGACGGATGACACCGGGCGGTGCCACTTGCCCATCCGTATCCTTTTGCCTTTAGGCCTCCTGAAGTATACGGATACCTGCAAGTTTCCTAGCAGGCTTTAAGGTA
>PEBX01000065.1 GCA_003050645.1 Candidatus Carbonibacillus altaicus | reverse complement strand
TCGCGGCTTTATCTTATCGGTGAAAATAAAGAATTTAAAAATGCAGAGGTCACAGTAAGTGATATGGTAGATGCGGGATACATTTCTGAACCTTTAAAAGATGGTTGGGGAAAGGTTATTAAGAAGGGGGATTCAAAAGTCAAGTATGATCAAGACGGCCAAGTCGATACAGTCACCATTGTAAGTGAAGAGGATAAATCAACAATTGAATATAAATTCAAATCTGATGCAACTAAAGATGAAAAGGATAAAAATGAGTACAAACTATTCAAATAAACAACCTTTAAACGACCTTTTGCATGAAACACATCTGTGGTTCGACGTGTGTCGGTCGTTTTGTATTTACCGTCAGCCCGGTCATCGGTCGGCCGGGCCTTTGATACATATGTCACGTAAAAAGAAAGGGATCAAGCTGTGCAACACTTAAGAACACCAGAGCCGCGCATCAAAAACAACATCGATTATCGCGATTACTGCGACAGGCACGAAAGAGGATTTACATTGTTTGAGTTGCTCGTCGTCTTTGCTGTGTTAGGCGTTCTACTTCTCATCGCCATCCCGCAACTTACTGAGCTCATTGAGCGCTCGCGCCTTAAAGCGACGCACGCCACCGCACTTACCTTGTATGAGAGTGCTCGACTGTACAGGCAGATCGAAGGTGTTGACACAGTAGTAATTCAAGCAAAAGACCTTATCGATCGTCATTATGTCATGCCCCCTTTAAAAGACGGTTGGCAAAGAGCGCTTGATGTCAGTGCATCATCGGTGGTGTTAAAGGAAAAGGATGCGCTTGATAAGGTTTTGATCGTATCCAAGGATGAAGCTGATCGAGTGTATATCTTTGAATGTGACCTTACGAGTTGCAAACCGAGCGAAGATGCTTCACCGGGAGACGGAACGCCAGGAGAAGAGGAGAATGAGCCGGGAGACGATGCACCTCCAAGTGAAGAGAATCCGCCCGGCGGCATCATCCCCCCCGACGATAATAGCGGGAATAACCCTCCTCGTTTCTGGGATGATCCAGTCGGTTGGCTTCGTTGGTGGTTATGCCGAACACTTAACATCTGTTTTTAGTTTGATGACTAGTCCGTATAAAAGAATCGGGTGAAACGCCTCATGCCAGTTTCAGAAGAAATTATAATATATATATTATTTATATTTATATTTTTACTTGGACTCACCTTCGGCTCCTTTTTGAATGTCGTCGCTTTACGAACACTAGAGGGGAAGAGCATCGTTTATCCGTCTTCGCATTGTCCGGTATGCGGAACGCGGTTAAAACCTGCGGAGCTCATTCCTATAGCGAGCTATATTTTGCAAAAAGGGCGTTGCCGGACATGTGGCGCGCCGATCTCACTGCTTTATCCCTTTGGCGAACTTTTGACGGGCTTTTATTTTGTCGTGTGGTTCTATCCTTTGTTTAAGATGTGGCGGGGCGAAAATGAGTTGCAACTTTTTGGGCGGAGCTTGTTCGGGTCTGTCGGCACGACACAATACCTCTTGAGCGGTCTTTTTTTAATCGCTCTGGTTGTGGTGATCACGATTGCCGATATTCGTGCGATGATCATCCCCGACCGCATTTTATGGCTTGCTGTGCCCTTTATGCTTGCGCTTGTCATCTGGATCGATGGCTACACGTTGCTCATGCATTTCTTGGGCTCGCTCCTTTATGGTGGTGTTTTTCTCCTGACATATTGGGTATCACGTGATAAAATGGGACTCGGGGACGTGAAGTACGCATTTATTCTAGGTTTTTGGTTAGGACCGCGCCTCTTTCTATTTTTTTTATTGATCGCTTCATTCAGCGCGCTCGTTTTCGCGTTGGGACGTTCATTGATCGATCGTCACGCTTTACGCGAGCCGCTTCCTTTTGGGCCGTTTATGGGGGCGACTGCAGTTTTATTAACACTCTTTGGTGAAGCTTTATGGCAGTGGTACTTGCAACTTTTCATAGGGAATTGGGGTTAATATGATAAAGAAAAATAATCTTGCTGCACTCATCTTAAAACCTGAAGCCTTTTATATGTTGACACCGTGGAAAAAATTTCGACCTGTGCTTAAAGATAAGCCCAAAGGACTAACAGGACGCCGTTATAAGTCAGCGCTCGTTTATCCCGCTCCGGATCAAGTGGTAAAGACTGGCGTGCGATTGGAGACGCTGGAAGATCCAGCTCTTTTGTACCAGCACTTACTCCGGATAAAAAAATCATATCATCTGCATAGGCTTAAGACGACGCTCGTTTTACCCGAAGATCATTTTGTCTTACGAACGCTCGAGATCCCCCAGAGAGTTGAAAAATATTTATTAAAATATTTAAAAACTGAGCATATGACGGATTCGATCGTCCCACTTCAAGCACCGCTTTTTACGGCGCATGTTTTAGAGAGGCGGGGGGAGAACGTACGCGTCCTCATCTGGGCGGTTGAAGAACACGTTCTAGAACAATACGTAACCGTATTTGAGGCTTTGAATTGGCAGATCAGCGGTTTTCTACATCCGGGTATGGCGCTTGGTTCATGGCTGGGAGAGGGCGATACGGGGTTGATCATGATTGTCTTTGTGCAGGTAAAAGGTGTATCTTTTTATATCTACGAAAAACGATGGCTTACTTTTAGCCGATTTTTTCCCTGGGAACCGGATTTTTCCCTGGAAGAAGCGGAACCTGTCATCAGACCTGATCAAGTGGCGCGCATCAGCGACTATATGGTACGGTTAGAACGATTTACGCGGACGACACTTCACCCTGAAGGGCTGTCGTTGGAAAAAGTTTATGTTTTCATGGAAAAGAGTGGAATGGAAGAAGCAGGCATTTCGATCCGAGATGAACTCTCCAACCAGTTTGGTGACATCAGTATCGAAATACTCGCACTAAAATGGCCTGCCAAATGGCCAAAGCAGGATGCACTTGGTTTATATCTTCATCAAAACGTAGCGGATCTGTACGTGGCAGCAGGCGCGCTCCTGGCAGAATAAGAAGTCATACATGCAGGTTTTGAGCGAGTGTTCAAGCGTTTGGTTAGATCAGCGGTTTAAATGAGGTGTCATGCTTGTATAATAAGCTGTTTCAACGAATGGTTTTGACTGCTATACGCGCCCCCCTGTGGCTGGAAGTACTTTTAGTATGGCTGGTTACCACGATGGCCATCGGCTTGTATTGGGCCTATGAAGATCTAGCGCGATTGCAGGCGATGCAAGCGGACGCGCGCGATACACTCCGGCAGCACACGGCTGAAAAAGATCGTTTATTTGAAGCACAACGTTCGCTTCAACAAACATGGCGTGAGCATAATGTGCAGGAAGCATATGTACAAACTATTATCTCAGACCGTCAGTCGCTCTGGGAGGCACTTCGAGCGATCGAATTCCGAGTTGTTACAGATGTCGATGTATCGCAGCTTCAGTTACGCATCGGCGAACAGTTAACGCTTGTTGCGTCGGTTCATCCAGATTTGACAAAAGCCGCAGACTGGCTCGACGCATTGCGCGATCTCCCCCCTTTTGTCGGGCTTCCACAGTGGTCACCGCTCGTGCTACGTCCCGTGGAGACGATACCAATACCAGGAAGCGCGGAGGGGCATGAAGACTTTGCCTCAAATGATTTTCAAGCTCAAGTCCAGACTGAGGGCCGCTATGAATTTACGATTAGTTTTAGCAAAGCGTCGGGTGACACTTCTTCTACCGAGGATACCTCAACGTCAGCTCTAAAGAAAGAGGGCATGAATAGTCCGGATTTAAATAATACGCCGACTTTCAGTAATGACTCAGGCTCAAGCAACGAGAGGGGTGGGACAGATCATGGAGCCCATCCGTAATCTTGTAACAGATCGTCTATCAGGCAAACCGCCTTCGCTTCAAACGTGGAAAAACATTTACATCGCATATCTTTTTGTGTTCGCGCTGCTTTTAATATTATATCTCTGGTACCGTCATCAGCTGCTGACTGACATAAGATCCACTCATGAGAAAATTAAAATGTCTGAGCAGGAAATCGCGCTCATTCAAGAAAAAATCAAAGATCTACAACATACCCTGAAAGATATGAGTGAATTCGCTGGTCGAGAAGGAACGATGTCCCACACTTCACGCATTCCGGCATCATCGGAAGAGACGGAAGTCATACGCTGGATCGATCAAGCGACAAAAGATCATGCCCTGAGCGTCTCACATTTTGAAAAACTCCAGCGCTCTCAGATGCCACTTGAGAACGATGATGCTACAGGGGAGATACCAAAAAGGTTGATCTGGAAGACACAATATAAACTGCAGTTAGTCGGCACTTACGGAGACTGGCTTGCCTTTTTAAAACAATTAGAAGAAGATGCACCAAGGCTGTTTGTCGTAACAGACGTGGACATCACGATTTATGAGGGGAAGAATTTACTTGGAGGTAGTACGATCTTTAACACGGATACGACTGTCGCCATAACACTTATGTTTGATGCGTATGACTGGAATGAAACAAAAGCGAGGTGACCTCTCTGTGCTCTGGTGGAAGCTCGGTCTTTGGAGCATATTGCTCGGTTTGCTTCTTCTGAGTATACAACCGTGGATACGCTGGCGTCCAAGCGTGTTTTTCAGTATTTTTGTGATCAGCTTGTCCGTGTTGATCGGTTCTGCGCTGTTGCTGCCCCCTCTTCGCTGGTTTCTCCTCGGCAGTTGGTTTTTTCTGAGCTGGCCGCTTTGGGCATTCTTGTTAAAAAGGCAGCGCGTGCTTAAGGCAAGAGCGCGGTTGACAAGCCATATACGTATAAAAGACGAAAAGCAGACGATTGATCACGATGCTTCATCCGCTTCTGCTTAAAAAGAGTGCTTTTAGAGGATGCATGAAAACATACGAGGCATATGAAAACACATCAAAGTATACGCGGTACACGAGGGGACGTGGTGGTCTACGAAGGGATATACGGTGAGATAAAGAGCCAGAGAGGAGCAATAATAGATGGACGGGGCACCTATATATGCAGCATTAGAAGCAGGCGGTACGAAAATGGTCTTCGGTGTGGGTAGATGGGACGAACGAGGTAGTACGTGGCACATCTTAGAACGTGTCACCCTCCCTACCCAAACACCCCATGAAACCATACCGGCGATCAGTGATTTTTTCGCTAAGCAGTCATATGGGACGCTTCAGGCGCTCGGTATCGCATCCTTTGGACCGCTCGACCTAAGCCCTGAGAGCGCGCAGTTCGGCTCGATCACGACGACGCCCAAGCGCGCCTGGCGCCATTATCCATTAAAAAAAGTACTCGAGGCGCACCTCGGCGTGCCGGTCGCGATCGATACGGATGTAGCTGGTGCAGCGCTGGGGGAGGCGCGCTACGGGGCAGGGAAGGGGGCGCGGCATCTCGCTTATATGACAGTCGGGACCGGCATTGGCGTTGGCATCATTATAAACGGCGCGATCGCCCGCGGCCTCACCCATCCCGAATTCGGTCACATCTATGTGCGCACATCACCCGGCGATGATTTTCCAGGGGTGTGTCCGTATCATGGCGACTGCCTAGAAGGGTTGGCTTCCGGTCCAGCCATCGAAAAGCGGACGGGTGCAAGGGGGGAGGCGCTATCCTCGGACCATCCGGTGTGGGACCATGTCGCTTACGTGCTGGGTGAAGCAGTGGTGACGTTACTCCTTTCCGTCGGTCCGGAAAAAGTAATACTAGGGGGCGGCGTGATGAAGCAAGCCTCGCTTTTCCCGCGTATCCGGCGGCACGTCCTAGCTTCCTTGAATGGGTACCTTGTGCATCCGCTTTTACCGGAGCGCATCGATGAATTAATCGTCCCGCCTGGCTTGGGTGATCTCGCTGGGTTGTATGGTGCATTGGAGCTCGCGCGTATGTATAAAAACGGGTAACATAGGCCAAAGATAGCAAACATGCCAAACAAACAAACGACCCGTCCGCTTCCCTTTCGCTTCGGACGGGTCAGTATTCTTATAGCTTTTTGTCTCAGTGCTTTTTCTCAGCTATCCTCAACTATCCTCAGCTATCCTCAGCTATCCTTAGCTATCCTCAGCTATCCTTAGCTATCCTTAGCTATCCTCCTCGGCTACCCCTCAGCACTTTTCAGCTATCGAACGTTACTTCCCGATCGAACGGTTGTACTGCTGGATCTTCTGGGTGATTTCATTTGCGGCCTGATCCAAGGCATCCTTGACGGATTTTTGCCCGTTGATCGCTTCTTCCATGGCCCGTTCCGTAATCTGGCGCGCTTCGGGGAACACACCCATGACCGCACCTTTGGTCGCGTTGTTAAGCGTGGTGGCATGAAGCTGATCGACCGCCGTGCGGAACTGCGGAAATTGATTCATGTTTTCTTTGACGATATCGAGATCATACGCCTTGGTCGTAATCGGGAAATAACCGGTGTTGATGTGCCACTGCGCCTGAATCTCGGGCGAGGTGAGAAATTTGATGAACTGCCAAGCCGCTGCTTTTTCTTCTTCCGATTTTTCTTTGAGCATCCAGAGGCTGGCTCCACCGACGATCACCCCACCATCTGTGACTGACTGCGGATGGGGGAGAAATCCGGTTCCGACTTCGAACTTGTCGCCGACGCCGTTTACAATACCACGAAGGGCAGCTGTAGAGTCAAGAATCATGGCGACTTTTCCGGCCCCAAACGCTTGTCGCGTGTCGTCTGTCTTACGACCGAGATTGAGCATCGTTCCAGCATCGACCATGTTTTTCCACCAAGTGAGCGTGTTTATACCGGCCTCACTGTTGAGGAGCGATTCTGTCGCCAGAGCGTCGCGCCCGTTCCCGTTATTAACGAGCTCAGCCCCAGATTCTGCAAAAAATTGCTCCATAAACCAGCCGTAGATGGCAAAAGACGCTCCGTACTTACCATCTTTGGTCAGTTGCTTGGTTATTTCTGTAAATTCTTCATATGTTCTTGGCGGTTTTTCCGGATCGAGTCCGGCAGCGCGGAACATATCTTTGTTGTAGTAAAGAATCGGGTTGGACGTGTTAAAGGGCATAGAGTAAAGCTTGCCGTCGAAGGTGTAGTACCCCAAAATGTTCGGTTCTAAGCTGGAAATATCGAAGTTATCTTTATCAATCCACGTTTGCATCGGCTCGATCGCACCAGAGTCGATCATGAAGCGGCTGCCAATCTCATAAACTTGTACGAGCGTGGGGGCATTTTTGGTGCCGAGGCTCGCTTTAAGTTTGTTCAACTCTTCATCGTAGCTACCTTGAAAGACAGCCTTGACGACGATGTCGTTTTGCGACTTGTTAAAAGCTTCGACGAGGGCATCGACCGCTTTCCCGAGCTCTCCCCCCATGGCGTGCCACCAGACGACTTCGATCGGTTTGTTGGTCGAGCTTTGCGCATCGCTTCCGGTATTGCCAGTATTGGTTTGCGACGTATCCGCATCACTGTTGGTTGCCGTGTTGTTAGAGGAGTTGGTGTTGTCCGTCGAAGACGTAGGGCTACCACAGGCTGCAAGGGCTACCATCAAAGCAAGTATAAAAGCCAGTAAACCAAGACGATTTGGGCGCAGGGACACAAGCGCGGTGCGTATGGCCATACTATCAAGCATGCCTCCCGGTGCATGAGCGTGCGTACGTTTGTGCGCGCGTTGTTCTGACGCTTTCGGAGCTGACATAAAATGTGCATCCTCCCTTTTGGTGTTGTTTTTGAATCGGACTGAAGCATGAAGCCCCTCATATCTCTGGGTGTATCTATGGATAGGCACAACCGTGCCGAAATCCCGCATGATCAGACGTTCACAAACTCGGAACGCTGCATTATCGAAATCGCACATGACCAGGCATTCACAAACTCGGAATGTTTCATTACAACACTACATTACATGCATGCAATCGATGTTCAAGTGCCCGACATTGTCTCAGTTATAGCAGTTATAATCAGGTATAATCAGGTATAATCAGGTCCTGCTAGGACACCGTCGCAAACTAGAACGCCTTATCCTTTCAGTGCTCCGGCCGAAAGGCCGCTGATCAGATGTCGGAGTCCGAAGATAAGAATGATGAGACTCGGCAGAAGGACAATGACGATGCCGGCCAAAACCGTATTCCAGCTCGTGTATTCCTGGAATTGCAGCATGCTTACGCCGATCTGCACTGTGCGCATCGTCTCATCATTGGTGATGAGAAGCGGCCACAGGTACATATTCCACGTCGTGAGAAAGGTGTAGATGGCGAGCGTAGCCAGTGCCGGGCGGGTCATAGGGAGGACGATCTGGGCATACATCCGAAGGTGCGAGGCACCGTCGATTTTGGCAGCATCGATCACTTCAGAAGAAACTTGCAAAAACGCCTGACGGAGCAGAAAGACGCCAAAAGCGCTGGCTAAGAAGGGGACGATCAAGCCCTGGTACGTATCGCCCCACTCCAATTGCATGATCGTCAAATAGTTCGGGATGACGGCCACTTCCCAGGGGATCATCATCGTTGAGAGGTACAGAAGAAAAAGAACGCCACGCCCGGGAAAGTGTAAAAAGACAAATGCATAGGCGGCGAGGGAAGCGGTGAGGAGCTGCCCGACGGTGACGGCGCTCGAAACGATGAAACTGTTGAGAACGAAGCGCATGAGCGGGGCTGCTTTTAGCGCATTCACATAATTTTCGAGGGTCGGGTTTTCCGGAAGCCAGTGCGGCGGGTAGGTGAGCATCTCCTGACTGGACATAAACGAGGTGGAGACGGTATAAAAGAAGGGAAACAAGATGAAGAGGGCAACGATCGTTAGGATGAGATAAGCGGGCACCATTTCTGTTAAAGGACGCATCGTTTCACCCTTTACCGTGTTAAGATTTGCAAAATGGAAGTGAGGTCCGTGCATGGATTGGCTGAATGATAGATGTATCCGATGCACGGGTTGATCGCTTGCACAGGTTGATCGCTTGCACGGGTTGATCGCTTGCACAGGTTGATCGCTTGCACAGGTTGATTGCTTGCACAGGTTGATTGCTTGCACAGGTTGATTGCTTGCACGCGGTGATCGCTCAGTGATGCATACGCATCTTTACAGCTAACGCACGTTCACACACTGCACATGATCACTGTTATCGCACGTTCAAAGCTTATGCTCAATGACTGATAACGCACGTTCACTGATAATGCACCTTCTTTTCCAAAAAGCGGAACTGTAGAAGGGTTACGATCAGCACGACGAAGAAGAGGAAGAGCGCCTGTGCGCTCCCTGTACCGAAGCGGTAATCGCGGAACGCCTCCAAGTACATGTTGTAGACGAGGACGTTCGTCGCATTCATCGGTCCGCCCTGGGTCAAGAGGTGAATCTGTCCAAAGGTTTGCAGCGCGCCGATCAACGAGATGACGAGCAAGAAAAAGAGATTAGGAGTGATGAGAGGGAGCGCCACGTGGTAAAAACTGCGCCACATCCCGGCCCCGTCGATGCGCGCGCTTTCAAACAGTTCCTCCGGCACCGTCTGCAAACCGCCTAGAATGATGATAAAAGCAAAACCGAAGTTTAGCCACACGGTCATAAGCGCCACTGAAAAAAGCGCCATGTTTGGATCGGACAGCCAGAAAACAGGGGGAATGTGGACATATCCTAAGATCGCATTGAGCATCCCCATCGTAGGGTTAAAAAGGAGGGCCCAGATAACCGAACCGGTGGCGACAGAGACGGAGAGCGGCAGACTGAAGACAAACTGAAAAAGGCGCTTCCCGCGAATGGCCTGGTGGCTGAGGTAGGCCACGGGTAGCGCGAGTAAAATCGTCGTCGGAACGGTATATAGAATAAAAAGTCCAGTCACTTTGAGCGTCTGGAGAAAGTACGGGTTGGTCCATAACTGAATGTAATTTTCCAGACCGACAAATTCGACGACCCGACCCTGAGGATCGGTCAGCTGAAAGCTTAAGTAGATCGACTTGATCAGCGGGTAAAAAAGAAATACGATAAAAAGAGAGAACGATGGAAAAAGAAAAAGGTAACCCGTCCATATCTCCCGATCAACGAGCTTTTTTAGAAAAGTCGTTTTCTTGGGGATGCTGGCAGAGTTTGTCAGGACGCCTTCCGATTCGATGCGCATCATGCCACCTCGTTTTTGCTTATCCAGGTCGGTTAAAATCGAACCAAGTTCTATTATAACGATCATCTTGTGGACAATGGTTAAGTATATGTAAAGTTTATATAAATGTTCAGTAAAGATTATGTAAAGATTTTGTTAAGAAATACATATTATGTGAAGAAGGTGCCCGGCGATGCTGGAAACTTTTGAACGATCCAGCGTAAGACGTTATCTGGATCAGTATGGAGTCATTCTGTGGCAAATGGCCCGCAGACTGCTCATTCTTTTTATAATAATGTACGGTGTGGCGCTCATAGCCAGCCCTTTTGTGTTCCGGCATATCATCGCCGAGACCTGGCCGCTTGTCATCTTTAACTATGAAGACGGGCTTGCCCTCATGTTTCGCCTGGCCTTTCTTCTTACCATCATCGTCATGGTGCCCGTTGCGACGGGGTACGTGCTGTTTGAGATTTACCGGAGGGGCTGGATGCGTTCTGTGCGGCTCCTTTTCGGTACGGGTCTCGCTGCGGTCGTCTTATTTTTTCTGGGGCTGGCCTTTGCCGCATTCGTGCTCCTCCCCTTCTTGATCACTTTTATCGCCCGCCTAGGAAAAGATTTTCACATTGAACCGATGTACGGGGCCGTGCAGTACACGAGCTTTTTGGTCGGGCTTATGCTGCCGATGGGTGTCTTTTTCGAACTGCCGCTTGTGATCACGCTCATCGTCCGGCTGAGGCTCGTGTCACTCGAAAAACTAAAAAGCATCCGTAAATATGTCTACTTTTTTTTATACGTGATCGCCTCGATGATCACACCGCCCGATGTGATGACACATGTCATGGCTGCGCTTCCGCTTATCGCGCTGTACGAGATCGGTCTTTTTGCGGCAAAAAAAATGAGCCCTACGAAATAGGCTCTTTATCAAACTACCATCGTCGTCAAACTAACATCGTCATGTGGTTGAAGAGCAGTATCGTCTTTTATGATCGCACGATCGGCATTGATCTCGTCCGCAGGTCATCGGTGCGCGGAGCAGTATCATCTTTTATGATGCTATGTTATGGAGAACCTTGGTCGTTAAACTGCACCTTTCTGTCGGAGATGGCCTGGGCATCGCCTTCGTCGTGTGTAACGATGAGGGCCGTCATCTGTTCTTTATCGAGAAGTATGCGGAGTGCCGCGCGCAGCTCATCTCTCAGAGCGGGATCGAGGTTGGAAAGTGGTTCGTCGAGTAGAATAAGTTCCGGTTTCGGTGCGATCGTTCTGGCCAGGGCGACGCGCTGCTGCTCACCGCCGGAGAGTTCGTGCGGATAACGGTGGGCATAATGCGTCATCTGTACGAGCGCGAGCACGTCTTCGGCTCGCTTTTGGCGTTCGTGGCGCGGGAGGCGGAAGAGGCCGAAGGTTACATTTTCTAGGACCGTCAGATGGGGGAAAAGCGCATAGTCTTGAAAAACCATCCCGATCCGGCGCGCTTCCGGCGGGATGATTGTTTGGCCGTCGGTCAGCACTCGGCCATCCAGGATGATCCGCCCGGCATCGGGTTTTTCCAGCCCAGCGATGAGCCGAAGGAGCGTCGTCTTACCGCGGCCGCTCGGGCCGAGGAGGGCGACACGTTCTCCTTTGTTCAGGCTTAGGTGAAAATCGTCCAGTAACGGTGTACGCTGACCAGGATAGCGAAACGTTAACGATTCGATGACGAGATGCGGTTGAGCATTGACTTGCATCATACCACGCCTTCCCGTTACTCATTTTATGACCAGCTTTTTCGATCTTTATTGCGATTTTTATCATGTTTGACGCGCGCAACTTTGATCAAAATTCGGAAGGTGAGAGAGTATGCGCGTTCACACCTTTTGTTCGGTCCGTCCCAGTAAGACGACCGACAGGAAGGAGACGGCGATGATCAAGAGCGCATACGGTGCGGCTTGCGCCAGCCGCTCATCGCTCGCATATTGAAAGGCGCG
>PEBX01000064.1 GCA_003050645.1 Candidatus Carbonibacillus altaicus | reverse complement strand
GCGCGACAACCAGGGGAAACTGGTGGATACGCTGGCATATTCGGATGAAGATGAAATTGCAATGGACTATCGATTGATCCAGAAAGTTTTTGGCACGGACTGTTACAACATATATTGGCGTCAAGAAGAGTTCAACAAAATTATAAATAACATAAAATTGATTTAGCATAGCATAACAGCCAATGGAATCTTATGAACCGGGGAAAGCCTTGATGTTCATACAATCAAGGATTTCCGCTTTATAAAAACTGTAAAAGTCGGGTAAGCTGAGTTGTGATATAATAGCCATATGGATCCTCCTTTGGGTGTTGAGTGTATTTTGTGATAATTTTATTTTACACCAAAGGGGATCCATTTTTTATGCCCTTTTCGCCTGGGGGGAATTTTTTTAGCTGCTCCGTTCAAAGCATGATTTCCTCTATATTTTCCATCGAAAAATGGGGGGAAATTTTTTTGACAGGTCTCGCAAAGTTTTGCGGGACAAGTTACTGCGGACAGCGCAATTAGCTCTTTTATTTCACTGATAAACGATTTAGCCCTGGGCAAAAGCGATATTGTAATTTTTACATGGTTCTTTTAGTTGACCTTCATGCCGGCTTGTCCCCGCATGTGTACCGATATCCTATCTCTTCATTCTCACCAACAACGTTTCCGTAACACAAGACCGTCTGTGACGTTCGAGGAGATGAAGACCGACCGCCGCCCGTCGCGGCCGTTTGTTCACACATAAGTTTCATCTCGCTAACGGGAGAGCCATTGGGAAAGATGCTTGATCGTCGGCGTCAGATGCACCAAAAAATGGGCCTCGCGCAACCGTCGGTATGTCTCGCTTTCCCGGACGTAACTGCTCCCGCCCCGGATGATCATCTCCGCGTTAGCCACCTCCAGCGCGAGGAACACGGCGTCCTGTCGAAGGCGAAGAACGTCGGACAAGTGATGATGGATCGTTCCGTTTTGGGACAGGCGATACGCTTGATCGCGCAGCACATGAAACTGATGCTTCATAGCTTCGATCTTTTCCAGAAAGCATCCGGCGAACTTTTCGATCGTGCGAGTTCTCCGGGAGATGGACTGAAGACAGGCGCCGGCCAGGCCCAGCGCCAGCGGAACCTGGTAGAGGATGAACACCGGCCGTACATACTGCACAAATTGAGCGGCGTCCTCCGAGACGATCCAATCGTCCGGAATGAACACGTCGTGAAAATAACACGAATACGTGGCGCTGCCGTTCAAGCCGGCAAAATGCTGCCGCGCCTTGAGCATCAGGCCTTCCTGGGCGCACGACACCATGCAGAAAATCTGCCGCTCTTCCCCTTCCAGCGCGGCGATCGCGCCGAACCACGAACGATCCGCCAAGTTGGACACGGACGGCAGGCAGCCCGAGACGATGTACCCGTCTTGCGTGCGCCGCGCGCGGAGGCGAAGCTTTTCAAGCCCCGCATAAAACTTGAGCGGATTCGAAAGTCCCGTCCCGCCGGGAACTTCTCCGCTCTCCAGCTGCGGCAGGACGTTCCGCTTCAAATACATGCTCTGACCGTTCTGAAGGTAAATGAGCGCGGCCAAATGGCACCACAGCATAAAGGCCGACGTTAGACACACATTGGCCGTCTTCTCCACAAGCAAGAGCCCATCGGCCATCGTTTCGGTGACCCATTGGCCCTGCCCGCGAAAATAACCCCCGCGCCCGAGCGATTGAAGAAACGGGTGGGGGACATGCCCTCCCCCATCGATCTCCCGGACGTACGGAACGATTTCTTGCGCGATAATCGTTTCTAGACTGACCAGTTCACGATTCGCCGGTTGGACCATCCTCCCCCCCCTTTCCGGACTGCCCGACGGATGCTCCCTCATTCGCCGATGATTTCGGTCACCGCGTCCACCGGCGCCTTCACCGCCTCACGCGCTCTCTTGACCGCCTCCTCGTCGGGCGCATCGTAAAAACATAAGCATTTGGTCATATCCTCACAGACGTAGGTCCGGGCAAACGTCACCTCCGGCACCTCTGCGTAATGGACGGAGTTCTGCCGCTTCCGCTCCAGATACTGTTCCATCGTAATGTTTTCCGGCAAGTTCCATTCCACGACATAATTGACTCGGCGGCTCTGCTTTTTCACCGCATCGAGATCCTGACCCACCAGCCGGATTTGCTTGATTAGGGTCGTCGGAATGCCCGCCGAACGGAAACTTTCTTCGATGGGGCCGCGGCTTTCGCTTTCGACGATCCAAAACGCCCGGCTCCAATCCTTCGCCACCTGCGCCTCGACCAGCTCAGTCTGTTTTTGTGCCAGCGCCCGTTCGAGCGCCTCAAGCTTCTCCTTAAAAAGTGCCTCATTCTTGATCGGTGTCTGAGACAAGACGGTTTCAACGAGGTACAAGGACATCGATTATCCTCCTCCCGATGGTGATCCGGTTCATTGAATCATCGCTCCCCTACAATGTCAATTCATTTCCCCATCTTCTTTCAATCCATCTTTCGATGAACATCACGCTCCGGTCGAGCCAAAGGCCAAGGCAACCGATGGCGACGATGCCGGCAAACACCATGTCGAGACGGAGCGAATTTCGAGCATCGACGATCAAATACCCAAGCCCCGACTGGGCGCCGACCATCTCCCCGGCAACGAGAAAGACCCAACCCGTGCCGATTGCCGTGTGGAGACCGGCGGCAATCGACGGGAAAGCCGCTGGAAAGACGATTTTCAGGAGCACCTGGTGTTTTTTCAGCTCAAAGTTTTGCGCGACGTGAAAGTAAACGGGACTCACCCGGCGCACGCCGTGGACCGTCGAAAGCAACGTCGGGAAAAACGCGGCGATGAAAATGATCACCACGGCCGGGACGTCACCGATGCCGAACAGAAGCACGACGAACGGCGACCAGGCGATCGGCGAGATCGGCCGAAGGAGCTGCACGACCGGATCGACGACGGCCCACACGCGCGTAAGCCGACCCAGGATCAAGCCCAGCAGGACGCCGGCGGCGGCGGCCATCCCGTACCCGACCGAAAAGCGGAGCAAACTCGCTTTCAGATGGACGAAAAAGCTTCCGTTTTGGATCATCTCCACCAACGCGCGGAGCACAGCGTCGGGAGGCGGCAAGAGCGCCGCGTCGTACTGCCCGAAGACGACGATCGCCTGCCAGGCCAGCATCAGCAGCGTAAACGCGACGAGTGCATGAACGGTTCGATTCACTGCGGACAACGGATCGTCACCCCCTACGGATAAAATACGGTCATCACGGCGCTTTTTCTGCCTCCACCGCCTTGATCAGCGTCTCATCGACGATGTCCGCGTACGCCGGGGGCTGTTTAGAGATGCCCGTTTCCTTCAAGTATGTTCTGAGCGTATCATAGGCGTCTTCACTGAAGGTCAAATCGTCATACCGAATCCATTTGAGCGACAAATCCAGAACTTTCTCTTCGACGCTCATAAATGTGTTGATGGCTGATTTGACCTCTGCATCCTTGCTTTCCGCCGCATGCCCACCGTCGAAATACGACTGGACAAACGCCACCGCCGCCTCCCGATGGCGATCGATGAAATCTTTTCTGAGGACGAGCACGCAGCAGATCGAATCGGGCCACAGCTCGTGGGATTGATAGAGCACTTTTCCGAAGCCCTTGGCGACAGCGATGGCGCCAAACGGTTCGGCGACGGCATAACCGGCGATCCGACCTTCCGACAAGGCCGCGGGCATTTCCGGCGGCGGCATTTCCACGACGCTCACGTCCGTGGCGTGAAGCCCGGCTTTCTTCAGCATCGCGTAAAACAGGATGTAGTGCGACGAAAACTTGTGCGGAACGGCAAACGTCTGCCCCTTGAGGTCGGCCGCATCCTGAATCTTCGGCGATACGACAACGACGTTCCCGTCGCGATGGCCGGAGGCCACGATTTTGAGGTCGATGCCGCGCTCTTTAGCTTTGACGGCCAAAGGTGCCAGTACGGAAGCGCCGTCGATCTTCCCGGCATTGAGCGCGTCGATCAGATCCGTCCACGAACCGAACTTGACGAGTTCGAGTTCAAAAGGAAGATAGGCGGCGCGTGACCCGTTCCACCGATATTTTTCCAAAAAAAGAGGCGCCGCATGGGTGATCGGCAGATAACCGATTTTGAAGCGAACTTTACCAGTCTCGGTTTGAGACGACGGCTCGGGGCGGGCGCCGCACGCGCCGAGCAGTACGAGCAAACCAACCCAAGCCCCAATGATCGTCCGCTGGACCCGACGTCTAGCCACGATGGAACGCCTCCTCTTTCTCTGCCGTCCATTCCCCCGTCGTTTGCGGCTTCGGGTCATCGGCGGCATCATGAACATCGTCGCTGAGGGCAAAAGCTTTGAAAATCCGTTCGCGGTACGACTGAAACGCCCGGCTTCCCCGATCCCTCGGTTTCGGCAGCGGGACGACCAGCTCATCGACCAGCCGACCCGGTGTGCCCTGCATGAGCAGGACCCGATCGGAGAGATAAATCGCTTCATCGATGTCATGCGTAACGAGGACGACCGTCATCCCGATCTCGCGTTGGAGCGCCATCAGTGCATCCTGAAGGCGATACCGCGTGAACGCGTCCAAGGCGGCAAACGGTTCATCCATGAGCAGCACGTCCGGATGAACGGCAAGCGAACGGGCCAGCGCGACGCGCTGCCTTTGACCGCCGGACAGCTGGTGCGGATACCGATCAGCCATGTCTTCTAAACCGACCAGCCGCAAATAATGACGGGCGATCTCAAGCCGTTCTTTTTTGGGCCACGAGCTGGCCTCCAGTCCCAACAGGACGTTTTGAAGCGCCGTTCGCCACGGCAGCAACGCGTATCCCTGAAACATCATCACGCATTTCCGGATCGGCCGCGTGACAACCTCCAATCCAAACCGGACGACCCCTTCGTTCGGGCGCACAAAGCCGCCTAAAATGTTGAGCAGCGTGCTTTTGCCGCAGCCGCTTGGTCCAAGCAGAGAGACCATTTCTCCTTTGAACACGTTGAATGAGCAGTTATCCAGCACGACGACGGGTCGATCGCCTGCAAGGTACGCTTTACAAATGTTTTCAGCGCTCAAGATCGACTGCTCAGACATCACTGGCCCCCCGAATGAATCGCTATTCGCCAACCGAAGGCATTTGATTGTCGGCGATCCGCTCGAGTCATCGATCTTCCCTTCCGTGCTTTCTCGATCACCGGTGCTTACCGGACGTTCGGAGCTTTTTCTAAATAAGCCATCCGGATCGAGGTCACCTTCCCCATGAATCGTCACGCCGCGAAGATCCGCACCGTGTCGCTTGGCCAGCAGACTCACCAGGACGCTTATGCACCCACCGGGCTTCGGCGGTTCGTCGATGACAATCTGTTTGTCTTTGTCGCGGATGTACGCGACGGCACTCATACCGTCTCCGAACCAATCGACGCGAGAGGCAAAGGTCTGTTTGGGCATGCGGTTTTCCTCCACTCCTAATCTTCATCTGGCATGAACGTAATAGGCACGGCACCTTGGTGGCGTCATCCGGATGCGGTCATCCGTCCCTTCACGGTACTTGAAACGTCTCCGTACTACGGGCGGTCAGGAGCGCCTTAATGAGGAAATTCGCAAGCGAGACAGGGTGATTCGAATCTACCCGAACCGAGACTCGGCAATACGGCTTTTCTTTATCACCTGATTTAAACTTGTTAAACGGTTTAAAATTTCATATCCCTGTTAGGAAAGCCGATCAATCGTGCCGAATCACCGTATGACAACGATGTTTATCGACCACTATAAGCCGGTGGGATAGCAAACGTTGGCACACCCCGGAGCGTGTCTTTTACCGGGCAAATGCGCTCGACATGTTCGAGAAGTGACTGAATCTGATCTGCAGGGGAAGGGGAGTCAATCGTAACCCGATAACGAATTTCTTGAAAGCCCGGTCGGACACCCGGCACCTTTTCCAAAAAGCCGTCCGGATCGAGGTCGCCCTCCACCTCTATCTTCACGCCGTTTAACTCCACACCGTGTTTCTTAGCATGCATGCTCACCAGGACGTTCAGGCAACCACCAAGCGCCGCGAGAATGAGTTCCACAGGGTTTGGGCCTTGATCTGTTCCACCGAGGTCTGACGGCTCGTCGATGATAATTTGTTTATCGCGAATCTGGGCAATGCCGCGCACACCTTCTCCTGACCAATCAACATGGGACTTAAAAGTTAGTTTTGCCATCTGGTTTCCCTCCTAATTTCCACTTAGTCATCTATGGTCATAACCATTTGATCTATTTATTCGCTGAGTCCTCTTAAACTCGCCTCCGCATTTAATCACGCGCGTTCACATGTCAGTTGAACCATAACATACGCGAATATCATCGTATCTCTAACATCACTAGCCCTCGCTTTCGTGGTGATGGATCAGCTGGATACGGGCGCTGTAACTTTGTTAAACGCCTGCTCGAGATCCCAGATGAGATCGTCTACGTTTTCAAGTCCGACCGACAGACGGATAAGATCGTCGCTCACCCCGGACGCGCGGAGATCTTCATCTGAAAGTTGCGAATGGGTCGTCGTCGCCGGATGAATCACGAGACTCTTCGCATCACCGACATTAGCGAGATGCGACCAGAGCGTAAGGCTATCGATAAACTTTCGACCTGCTTCCCGTCCTCCACGAATCCCGAAAGTAATGATAGACCCCGCGCCTTCTGGCAAATACTTTTTCGCCAGCGCGTACGATGGATGTTCTGGAATCTCCGGATAATTGATCCATGTGACTGCAGAATGCTTCTTCAAATATTCCACGATACGCCGGGTATTTTCTACATGCCGCGCCATCCGTAAAGGAAGGGTCTCCAAACCAAGTGCCACCTGAAACGCACCCTGCGGATGAAGAGCCGGGCCCAGATCTCTTAAAAGCTGTACGCGTGCCTTGATGATAAACGCTGCCGCCCCAAATACTTCACGATACACCACCCCGTGGTAACTTGCATCCGATGTGTAAAATTCGGGATAGCGCTCCTTCGGCCAGTCAAAGCGACCCCCATCGACAATGACACCGGCAATCGTCGTCCCGTTCCCCGAAAGCCATTTCGTCGCCGAGTAAATAATGATATCAGCGCCATAATCAAGCGGTTTTAGTAGCGCCGGTGTTGCAAATGTATTGTCAACGATCAAAGCTACCCCGTGGTCGTGAGCGATCTTTGCCACCGCTTCAATGTCGAGCACATCGAGGCTCGGATTGCCGATCGTCTCAGCGAAAATCGCTTTGGTCTTCTCGGTAATCGCTCGGCGGAAGTTCTCCGGATCACGCCCGTCGACGAAGCGGACGTTGATGCCGTAGCGCGGGAGCGTCACTGCAAAAAGATTATATGTTCCGCCGTAAAGCTGATTGGCAGCGACGATCTCGTCACCCGCACCGGCGATGTTCAAGATGGAAAGCGTGATCGCCGCCTGACCGCTCGAGAGCGCCAGCGCCCCGACACCGCCGTCCAGAAGCGCAACGCGTTCTTCGAGCGCCGTCACCGTCGGATTGTGTATGCGCGTATAAATGTAGCCCAGCTCTTTTAAAGCAAATAAGTTGGCAGCTTGTTCCGTATCGCGAAACACATAAGACGTCGTGTTGTAAATGGGTAATGCCCGCGCACCTGTCACCGGGTCAGGCGTCAGACCGCCATGAATGGCCAGCGTCTCCAATGCCCATTGTCGATCTTCATTCATTTAAACCATCCTCCTCAAGTTGAGTTATTTTCATTCATCGTTATTTGGTTATTTGCGCTTTCATAAACTTTTTATAGACTGTTTTTCTCTCTCCATTCCCCCTTTCGTCGGCTCTCCAGTAGCCGCACAACAAAAAAACCTCTTCGATAAGAAGAGGGTGTGTTAGCATTGCACCGTCACCTCTTCTTATCTCTCGAAATGCTAAGCAGCATTTCGCAGGAATTGGCACCATTTCTTAGTGGGTAGGCGTCGCGCTGACGATTTATGTATTTCATCATCAACGCCGCCGCCACATAAGACGGTTGCCGGGCTTCATCGGGCCAGTCCCTCCGCCACTCTGGATAAGAAGGTATGCTATAAAATTGTCAAACTTTCAAAACTAATCACAGTGTAACAGCACCAAATGCTATTGTCAATCGTTTTAAGGATTAAAATGAATGTAACATATGCATCATTGCTAAATATGACGATAATAAATTTTTTTTTTGCATGATCCGTATATGTTGGATTTTCAGCTACGTACGTAGTTACGTGTATTGATGAACAGTACACTGATAAGGATAAAAAAAATAATGGAGAGAACATTATATTCATTTTTTCGCCCTGCTGATTCATCTTTCTATCGTTGAGGAACGTGTACGCGTTGTCTCCAATGCCTGAGCGAGATCGGAAAGTAGATCGTCCACATCCTCAATACCGACAGAAAGCCGGATGAGCCCATCCGTAATTCCAAGCGTTTTCCTGCGCTCTTCCGGTATTGAAGCATGCGTCATGCGCGCCGGAATAGAAATCAGGCTTTCAACTGCACCTAAACTCTCGGCGAGCGTAAAAAGCTTCATGGCGCGAGCGATTTGCCCAGCCTGCTCGCCGCTTTCCACCTCAAAACTGACAATCCCTCCAAATCCACGCGACTGCTTGCGCATTACGGCATGCCCCGGATGGGTTGCGAGTCCCGGATAATAGACGCGTCTTATGTCTTCTCTTTCCGTCAAAAAATGAGCGATCGTCGCAGCATTGTGCTCATGCGCTTCCATGCGTAAGCTCAAGGTCCGGATACCGCGGATCAAAAGATACGCGTCGTGCGGCGCTAAAATTCCACCAGTCGCGTTTTGCAGGAAATGAAGTCTTTCGGCAAGTGCCTCGTCGCGCACGACCACTAACCCGGCGACAATATCGCTATGACCTGAAAGGTATTTTGTGGCACTGTGTATCACGATATCCGCACCCAATTCTAGGGGCCTTTGCCAATAAGGCGTCATAAACGTGTTGTCGACGATCAACAGTAAACCATGTTGCCGGCAAAAAGACGCTACGGCGGCGATATCAACGATGCGGAGGAGCGGGTTGGTAGGTGTCTCGATCATCACGGCACGTGTATTCGGCTGTAAGGCGGCCGCCAGCGTCGCCAGCGGATCCATCTCTCGCATATCGTCGGAAGGTGCACCCTCTGTCAAAGGCTGTTCGCCCTCCAAACCGTGCTGCACCTGCCCCGTGCTTACATCGACAAACGTCACTTCCAGACCAAAACCGGATAGCACGCGCGTCATCAAGCGATACGTCCCACCGTACACATCATCACCGACAATGATGTGATCACCCTTTTCGAAAAGCATCATCACCGTCGTCATCGCCGCCATTCCAGAAGCAAAAGCAAATCCCCTATGCCCCTCTTCTAAATCCGCGATGAGCGCTTCCAATGCGGCCCGCGTCGGGTTCGCGGTGCGTGAATACTCAAAACCTCGATGTTTCCCGGGCCCATCCTGTTTGAACGTACTAGAAAGAAAGACCGGAACATTGACCGCTCCTGTCGTTTCATCACCGAAATAGGTAGCGTTCCTACCGCCGTGGATAAGTTTTGTTTTTATCCGCACGCCCATTCTCCTTCCCAAAATTTTTGTTTATATGTCTTCATAAATATTTTTTGTTAAATATCGTTCGCTCGAATCGGGAAAGATGACGACGATATTGGTTCCTTTTGGAGCCGTTTCCGCTTCTTGGAGTGCTGCATAAAACGCTGCTCCGGATGAGCTTCCGACGAGAAGACCTTCCCGCCGAGCTAATTCTGCCACCAGACGAAAAGCATCATCGTCGCGAACCGTATAAATATGATCGACATAAGAAAAATCCATAAAAGGTGGCACAAATTCTACACCGATGCCCTCTGTCCGATGCGGTCCCGCAGGTCCTCCGCCCAGGATAGAACCCTGTGGTTCAACGACCACCGTACGAATGGTGCGATTTTTTTCTTTTAAAAATCTTGCACACCCCATAAATGTTCCTCCACTTCCGACACCAGCCACAAAAACTTGCACGTCTCCTGCTAGACCATCCCATATTTCTGGGCCGGTCGTCCGGTAGTGAACTTCCGGGTTTACAAGGTTCGTAAATTGATCAGGTCGGTAGGCGTTCGAGATACTTTCTGAAAGCTCCTTTGCCCGCTCGATCGCTCCCGTCATGCCGCGCTCAGAAGGTGTATGAACAATTTCTACCCCCAGCGCCCGCATGATCATTTGCTTCTCATACGAGAACTTTTCCGGTACGACACAGATGAGGCGATACCCCCGCCCGATGGCTGCAATCGCCAAACCGATACCAGTATTCCCGGCCGTTGCCTCGATGATGGTACCTCCTGGCAAAAGACGACCGCTTTGTTCGCCCGCATCGATCAGGGCAAGACCCAAACGATCTTTGACACTCCCTCCGGGATTCATACTTTCTAGTTTGGCAAAAATGCGCACACCAGGAGGTAATGGAAAGGCCGTAATTTCAAAAAGCGGTGTCAAGCCGATCAGTGACCGGACGCCTTTAAACCGGTGCCGGTAGATGGAACCTGTGTGACTTAAGGAAGCCGTGTGATTAATGGAAGCCTTCCGATTCAAACTTGCCCGTTTCACGTTTGACGTCGCTCCCCTTTCCACAACCAAACGTAACGATTAAGCTGCTCGAATTTCATCTCTAGTCCGACCCGTTCCAACATCTTTTTAAGATTAGGGAGGAGCGGATAAAATTCTTCCGTCAGATCCCGTTCAAGCCGGGAAAACCCACGTCGTCGTGCTTCCTCAATCATCGATTGGCGCGCCGTTTCATCGACAAAAAGAGTGTCTGCAAAGACGATTTTCCCCTTAGGTACGAGCCGTGTTACCATCTTCTGTAGTGCGAACTCTTTTTCTTCATCCGTCAGGTGGTGAAATGCATATGTACTGACGAATGCGTCGATCTGCCATTCCTTACTATCCAAATTTGAATCGAGAGGTAAGTGAAGAAAGCTTCCGTCCCGAATATCGACCCCTTCTATCTTGCGCCTGGCTTCTTCACGCATGGCCTGTGAAGGCTCGACGCCGATCACACGATAACCCCGCGCTTTAAGCTTCTTGGTCAAATTGCCCGTACCTAAACCTATTTCAACAACGAGCGCCCCGGACGGCAAACCGATGTCCCTTACGACGCGCTCCAAGATTTGATCATATCCGGCAAACACTTCTGCATACTCCACATCTGCACCGCTCACGACCAAGTCGTATGTTTTTGCCCAATGATCAAATAAAGCATTAAACCGCGCCTCTGACAGAGGATGCCCAGACCATTGACTGTTCGAAACCGTCTCCGACATAATATCCACCTACCTCATCTTCGTTCATCCATCTATCATTGTTCATACTTCGATTGTCGTTCATACTTCCATCACAGTTCATGCCTTTTAGCAACTAATAGATTTTTTTATTAATAATGATTATCGCATGATAAAACTTGTGTGTCAAGACTGAGTAATCACTCAGTTAAAAGGTTGCCCAAGAAAAATCGTTCGCGCACGACAAAATGTTACCGAAGAGACGTGTTTTGAAACTGAACATGAGAACACGCCGTGAAGGGATCCGGTCTGTTGCTGATCCATACAACAGGTCGAATATATATTTCGATTTTTCTGTCATTATGGACAACACTATGAATGTTCTTAGGTGCTACGATTGATTGAGGGGTGAGGTTTCACAGCGGTTGCTCCTAAACTGGAAGAAATGCTCTCTTTTCTTATCACCCCGTCAACACAACCTTTGTCATTGCAAAATGATGATCACATCCGCGCCGGCTTCGGCGTATAGCCGCCGGACAACACAACCTTTGTCATTGCAAAACCCGTTTAACTATCTCCGCGTTACACTGGATAACAAAATGACACAAGTGAACCGTCGTCTTTTGGTCAAGAAACGTGTTTAGATGGCAAAAGTCTTCCCGAATTACCTAGGATGAAAACGTCCGGAATCGACTGTGCCGCCGCCGCCAGCACAGGTGGTAAAATCCCGACAGCGGCTAGCGCCACCCCCAGAAGGCTGTAGCCGATGGTAAAACCTAGATTCCCTTTGATAACCCGC
>PEBX01000005.1 GCA_003050645.1 Candidatus Carbonibacillus altaicus | reverse complement strand
CGGACACGGAGGATGATCGCCGATCCATGCGTAAGATGGGACATGATTCGCAGTATGATTACTGGCAGTGTGTGTTAGAATTCCCCAAACGACGGGCACGTTATCAGTTTTTGTTAGAAACGGATACGGCGCGCTTTTGGTACGGTGAAATCGGTGTGGGCCACGCGCGGGATGATGCCGGCTATTTTTATTATCCGTATTTGCATCGTGGAGAGGCCCTCAAGGTACCGGACTGGGCGGTCGGAAGTATCGTTTATCAAATCTTCCCCGATCGTTTTGCCAAAGGCGATCCAACGCTGGATCCGCCGAAGGTCGCTGACTGGGAGAAAGACTTCCCCACACCGCACAATGTTTTCGGGGGAGATTTGCAGGGGGTCATCAACCATCTCGATGATCTTCAGGCACTGGGAGTTGACGTTTTATACTTTACACCGATTTTTCTCTCGCCTTCCAATCATAAATACGATACGACCGATTATTATCGAATCGACCCGCATTTCGGGGACGAACAGACGCTCAAAAAACTGGTAGAAGAAGCCCATCGCCGTGGCATCCGCGTTATACTGGACGCGGTCTTTAATCACAGCGGCTATGATTTTTTTGCTTTTCGCGATGTGCGTGAAAAAGGTAACCGATCACCGTATCGCGATTGGTTTTTTTTGGAATCAGAGGAACAATCAATCGCCATACCAAAAGAGCTGTCAAAAGAACTGCCAAAAAAACTGTCAAAAACCGAATCAAAAGACGAATCAAAAGACGAATCAAAAGACGAATCAAAAGACGTGTCCTTAGAAGCAAACAAAGAAGTCTCTACGGCCACATTTGTAGAAGCATCATCGAAGGGGCACGCTTTGGTCTCCAGTAAGGACGGGGCAGATGAGGTGGGTAGGTATGAAACCTTTGCCAACGATGTCTGGAGCATGCCCAAACTGAATACGGCTCATCCTGAAGTCGTGCGTTATTTGATCGGAGTAGGGCGTTATTGGATAGAGCGTGCGGACATCGATGGCTGGCGGTTGGATGTGGCGAATGAAGTCACACCCGCTTTCTGGCGAGCATTTCGCGAAGAGGTGAAAGCCCTAAAACACGAGGCGCTCATCATCGGTGAGATCTGGCATGATGCCCTCCCATGGCTCGGTGGGGATATGTTCGACGGTGTGATGAATTATATGTTTCGGGAGGCTATGGTCGACTTTTTTGCGAAGCAGTCGATCGGCGCAGCGACTTTTGCTGAACGATTAGTGAATATCTGGATGCGTTATCCGGAACCAGTTGCGCATACGATGTTTAATTTGCTGGATAGCCACGATACAGAGCGCTTTATCACAACGGCCGGCGGAGATGAGATGCTTTTGCGTCAGGCGCTCTTTGTGACGCTCACGTACCCGGGCATGCCCATGCTTTACTACGGGACGGAAGTGGCTCTGGAAGGGAAAACCGATCCAGACTGCCGCCGCCCTTATCCCTGGAAACGGCGTGATGAAAAGCAGGCGCTCATCAACGAGATTCGCACCCTTGCCCATTTGCGAAAAACGCATACGCCTCTTAGGCGCGGCGGTTTTTCGGTGTTGTATGCAGATGAAGCTGAAGACTTTTTAGTTTATGCCAGGCCATATCACGGTTCGGATGAACTTTACGTCGTTTTAGTGAGTAAAAGCCGTCGTCCCGTCTGCTGGCCGATCCACGTCCCGGAACTTCTTGCACAGCTTGAGACGTCAGGCGATTGGTCCACGTCACGCCAGGCGGACCGCGTGAACTGGACCGTATCTGTGCTTTTTGGCTCGGATGCCGTTCAAGCATGGGACGGTAAAAATCTGGAAAGACTACTTAACAGGGAAGAGTGTCTCTCCATCCCGCCCTATGAACGAGCAATTATTACATTTACGCTTTGAGGTAGAACTCTATGCAAGCGTTGGCAAAAGGCGTATAATGAATGTGAAAACGTTTGCGCAATCTATCCCGTACACATGCGCAGGCGACGATGAAGAAAAAGGGGGACGTGCCATGCACAGATCTTGGCGATCACTTTTGCTGCTTTTTGCTGTCTTTCTCTTGATTACGGTCACGGCTTGTGGCGGCAATACGGAAACGCCTAACAATGCGACACCTGCGCCGCCTGAGGGGACGCAGACGACGCCGCAAGAGCCGGTTTCCGGCGAGGAGATTCAACCTGAAGAAGGCGCATCGCTTGTTCTTTGGGAATCAGGCGGCGCTGTCGGTGAATGGGCCAAGTACGTTGCGCAAAAGTTTGAGGAAAAATACGGTGTCCCGGTGACATACGAAGAAGTCAGCAATGTCGATGCGCCGGAAAAACTCAAAACCGATGGACCGGCAGGCTTGGGCGCAGATGTTTTTTCAGCGCCGCATGATCATTTGGGTGAACTCGTTTCGGGTGGGCTGGTTTTAGAAAATATGTTCCCGTCAGATTTCAGTGACCAGGCCTATTTACCTGCGGCGATCACGGGAACGAGTTATGATGGTCAGTTGTACGGTTATCCGACTTCGATCGAGACGTATGCCCTCTTTTACAACAAGGACTTAGCCAAAGATCTTCCCAAAACATGGGATGAGATGATCGATCAGGCCAAGTCGATGACCGATACGAAGAAAAACGAGTACGGTTTTATGATGGAAGTGGCTAATTTTTACTTTGTTTATAGCTTAATCGGCGGCTACGGTGGGTATGTGTTCGGGGAGAACAATACCAACCCCAATGATATCGGTCTCAACAACGCCGGTTCCGTCAAAGCAGGCGAACTTTTACAAAAAATGCATCGGGAGATCCTGCCGTTAAAAGTTGAAGATATCACCTATGACGCGAAGGAAGGATTGTTTAAAGAGGGTAAACTCACCTATAATGTCAATGGCCCGTGGGCGGTCGATGACTATCGTAAGGCCGGTTTGAACTTCGGCATCATGCCGCTCCCTGTTCTCGATAACGGCGAGCATCCAACCAACTTTTCAGGAATTCGTGCCTTTTATGTGAATGCCTATACGAAGTATCCGAATGCCGCTGCGCTTCTGGCGAAGTTTGCTTCCAGTGAGGAGATGCAGCTCAAGTTATTCGAGATGACCGGTATGCTCCCTGTCTATGCGTCGCTTCTCGATCATCCGAGCGTAAAAGCAAATGAAATTGCCTCTGGCTTCTTAGAACAAGCACAGTATGCCGTGCCGATGCCGAACATCCCGCAAATGCAATCGGTCTGGAGTCCGATGAGCTCGGCCCTTTCCACCATCTGGAATGACAATGCCGACGTGCAAAAAACGTTAGATGCGGCCGTGCAGCAGATTAAAGATGCCATTGCCACCCAGGAAAGTAGCAAATAACCGTAGTTGATCGTACGATCAGCCGCGTTTTAGCACGCTGCTCCTTAAGTTGTATACTGTTCTCGTCTCTGATTCGATTCGTCGGAGCGAAAGTTCGGAATGAAGGTGTGTCAGAGCGTGTTAGAGGGTTTAGGCGAGGTCACTCTGACACACCACGTTTCTTTTTCGGAAAGGAGGGGCTGGCGATGATAAGAAGCCATGCCCGGATGGCAGCGTTTCTTTCGACGGTTTGGATGGGTCTCGGACAGCTGTACAATCGTCAATGGTTAAAAGGCCTCTTTTTCTTTTTATTCGAACTCATCCTTGTTATTTTTGCCCGGGAACCGTTTTTGCGGGCGATGTGGGGCCTCTGGACGCTGGGAGAGACGCCACAAAAACGCGTCGGTGGAAAAATCGTGGTACAGGGTGACCACTCTATTTTTTTAATGATCGAAGGTTTGATTGCTCTGATCCTGCTTTTACTGGTGTTGATTCTCTATATTCAGAACATTCGAGATGCGTATACAGACGGGCGGGCGCGTGATCTCGGGGAGAGGCCGCTATCGCTCTTCGCCGCCGGGCGGAAACTGTGGGAGACGGGTTATGCCTACATTTTGCTCACACCGGCTTTTTTATTTACGCTCTTTTTGACCGTTTTACCGCTTTTGTTCGGTGTACTCATTGCCTTTACCAACTATTCCGGTCCGTATCATCTACCGCCGAAGTCGCTCGTTGACTGGGTCGGTTTTAAAACGTTCATTGATCTTTTCAGTCTTAAGACGTGGAGCCGCACGTTCTGGGGCATTGCCGGGTGGAACGTGATCTGGGCCGTCTTGGCGACTCTTTCCACTTATTTTGCCGGTCTGTTTTATGCCGTTTTAATCAACGCCAAACGCGTAAAGGGTAAACGCATATGGCGGGCGATCTTTATCTTACCGTGGGCCATTCCTCAATTTATTGCCATCCTTATTTTTCGCAACATTTTAAACGGACAGTTCGGTCCTTTAAATCAACTCCTCGTATCGATCGGCTTGCCACGCATTCCTTGGCTGTCCGATCCTTTTTGGGCAAAAGTATCGATTGTCGGGGTCAATCTCTGGTTCGGGTTTCCTTACTGGATGGCGCTCATGAGTGGTGTTTTAACGTCCGTAGATCGGGAGCTGTATGAAGCGGCGGAGGTCGACGGAGCGAGTCCTTCTCAGCAATTCTGGCGTATCACGGTGCCGCTCGTGATGCTGGCAACAGCTCCTCTCATGATCATGTCGTTTGCCTTTAATTTTAACAATTTTAACCTCATCTATCTTCTGACGTCCGGAGGCCCGGCCAATCCGAGTTACGCCTACGCCGGCTCAACCGATATTTTGATCAGCTGGATTTATAAACTCACGCTAGAGCAAAGTCAGTTTAATATGGCGTCTGCGGTATCGATTCTGATCTTTATCGTCGTCGCGACGATCTCCATCATTAATTTCCGGCGTACGCGGGCTTTTAAGGAGGAGGATCTGGTATGAACACGACAGTCGGTCTCAATAAACTGCGTTCGTATCTGGCGACCTTTTTATTGTACGCCTTGCTCGTCGCGACGGCGATCATCGTGCTCTTACCGGTCGTCTGGATCGTGATCAGTTCACTCAACCCTGGTGACACTTTACTTTCGACTTCTCTCTGGCCCAAAGCGCTCACGCTCGATCATTACCGTGATTTGTTTACAAAGACGGATTACCCGCGTTGGTATATGAACACCTTGAAGATTGCGACGGCCAATATGTTTTTATCGACGTTCCTGGTCGTCACCTCGGCTTATGCTTTTTCCCGCTTTCGCTTTCCGGGACGGCGGGCGGGTCTCATGGCCATGTTGGTTTTGCAGATGTTCCCCGGTTTTATGGGCATGGTGGCCATCTATATTCTCCTTTTGCAGCTCGGTCTTCTAGATAATCTCTGGGGGCTCGTTCTGGTCTATGCCGGCGGTTCGATTCCTTTTGGGGCTTGGCTGGTTAAGGGCTATTTTGACGGTATTCCGCGCAGTTTGGAAGAAGCGGCTCGTATTGACGGGGCGACGAATACGCAAATTTTTTTAAAGGTGATGCTGCCCCTTTCTTACCCGATTCTTACGTTTATCATGCTCAACAACTTTATCAGCCCGTGGATGGATTTCATTTTTGCCCGCCTCGTGTTGCGCTCGCAAGCCAATAAGACGCTGGCCATCGGTTTGTTTGAGATGGTCACCGGTACAGGCAATACGAAATTTACGACGTTTGCGGCGGGGGCTGTGCTCGTGGCCATACCGATAACGCTCCTATTCCTCTTTTTGCAAAAGTATCTGATTGAAGGGCTCACCGCAGGGGCGAATAAAGGGTAAAGGCGAGAAAGGTGTCATAGAACAAAGTGCTGCCTAGATAACGCCTCATTCGTGGGCTATGGATTGAGCTGGGTTTAGTGGTGGTATCATCTGCGCCTTTTTGGTCTGTCTCTTAGGCGATGGACGCATCTGGTGTTTAAGGTTTTGCGGAAATACGAATGGCGGTTTAACTCATAAGCGTATGAACGTGTCATGGTTTAAGACGCAGTCAAGGGGGCACGAACCTATGGGGGATAAGGGAGGCAGTAGAGCGCGTATGTTGTGGGGAGGGGCGATTGTTTTTTCGCTTCTCCTTATTGTTTTTTCGCTCTTTTTTTTGTATCTGGCAGAAAGCGGTCCGATTCGTTCAGAAGATGAGCTGATCACGAGCTGGCCGGAGAGCATTTTTTATGAAATATATGTACCCGCATTTTACGATCGTGATGGCGATGGTCTCGGCGATCTGGAGGGGGTGCGGCGTAAACTGGATGACTTAAAAGCGCTCGGTGTGGAAGCGCTGTGGCTTATGCCGATTTATCCGTCCCCTAGTGCCCACGGATATGATGTGACCGATTACACGTCCGTACGTCCGGAATACGGGACGGTAGAGGACGTTAAACGCTTATCGGATGCGGCGCATGCGCGGGGGATGCATCTCATATTGGATTTTGTTGCCAATCATACAAGTATCGATCATCCCTGGTTTCAAAAAGCGCTAGCCGGTGATCCGTATTATCGTGATTTTTACATATGGGCCGATGTGCAGACGAATCTTTCGGAGCGCGGGGAATGGGGGCAAACGCTCTGGTATCCAGCTCCGACGGTGCATGCTGGGACGGTGGACGAAGTGGGTAAAGTGGACGAAGTGGGTAAAACGGAAGGGAAGTCTGTAGAAAAAGATGCCCTTCAACAGAACGCCGAACGCGTTCGGTCGGACGCTCAAGAGAACGATCAGCAGCTGCCTCTGCAGGAGGATGAGGAGGGAGTGCGTTATTATCTGGCTACCTTTGATCGATCGATGCCAGATTTGAACTACGATAATCCTCATGTCCGGGAGGCGATCATTGAGGCGGCCAAGTTTTGGCTTACGGAAGCAGATGTCGACGGGTTTCGGCTCGATGCTGCAAAGCATATCTATCCTAAGTCACGCCTTCTCGATAATGTCCGTTGGTGGGCATCATTTCGAACGACACTGGAAAAAACAAAAGAAGACGTGTTTTTAGTCGGTGAGATTTGGGACACGCCTGGCGTGATCGCACCTTTTTATCAGGCGCTCGATGCGACTTTTGATTTTGATCTGTCCGAGCGTCTTTTAAAGGTGGTACAGACGGAGACGGAAGGCGGGCTCGTATCGTACCTCGCGCGTGTCCGTGGGGCTTATGCAAAGGTTAACCCCGATTTTATCGATGCCATTTTTCTGTCCAATCATGATACGCCGCGGGTGATGACGGTGCTGGATGGTGACATCAATCATGCCAAGATGGCGGCAAGTCTTCTTTTAACCTTACCGGGTGCGCCTTTTCTCTATTACGGAGAAGAAATAGGGATGCTGGGGCCGAAGCCGGATCCGCGCATTCGTGAGCCGATCCGCTGGGGTGGAGAGGAAGACGTGCATTCCCCGATTGCACTTCCCAGACTTGCGAACCGTGATGGTCCGGTTTACGATGAGGTAGAGCGTGATCCGATGGGCCTTTATCGACACTACCGGACGATGATCTATCTCCGGCGTTCGCTCGATGCACTTGTTCACGGCGATATGGCCGTGGCCCATGTTCGAGCTCCTGGATTGGTCGCGTTTTATCGTCGCGATAAAGACGAGCACCTGCTCGTCCTCCACAATGTGGGGCAAGCGGCGCTCGATCTTTCGTTAGATGGTGAAAATCGATCGTTTACACTCGTCTATGGGACGCACGTCGATAATCGTTTGTCAGAAGGTGGACGTACTGTCCATCTCGCTCCATACAGCACGGCCATCTTGCGTGCACGTCCCTGATAGAGGTGTCTTTTTATGTTTTTTATGGTTTATATTTTATGGCAAAGCTTAACACTTGCTCTGTATACGTTTGCCGTAAAATTTTTAGGGAGCACGCCAGACTGTCTTGGCTAGACGGTTGTGAGCGCTTCAGATAAGGCAGAAACAGGGGTAGGCGACATCCATAGAATCGAACAGAACTGAAAAGCTCATGCCTAAGAAATGATTTCGAGATCCGTTCAAAAGATCAAACAAATGGGGAAGGTATGGTTCAAGGGGCACGCCAATATCTAGCGAATACATCACGTAAGCACCCCATGCATCAAGCACTAAGAGAGCATAAAGGGATATAAGGGCATGAAAGCATCCAGCATAGAAGAAGGCACAGCCTCACGTGCAAAGAGAGGGATAACCTTTTCCCTGTTCTTAAAAATCTTTGCTCACCGATAACCTATCAAGGACGGCTTTACTGTCTCGTGGTGACTCAAAACCCAGGAGCAGGCGAAGAAGACTTTATAGATTACGGATCAAAACATATTACTCACATGCACTTGACTAAAACTGTTGAAAGATGCAGTCGAATTTTGTCTTAAATTTTATTAAAAATATCGTTTACAAATAAATCTTCCAAGGTTATGATGGAATTGAAAGAAGGAGGTGAACTAGATTTAAATAGATCCCTGGGTCAAAAATCCAAGACCCTATGATTGGGAAGGAGGAGTTAGTCGAATGAGACAATTTAAAAAGATTCTTTTGAGTGTTCCTCTCGTGCTCATGCTCCTAACAGGGGTAGCACTTGCCGCAACTTCGAGTGCTTACTTGTATTCCTGGCAGGGTTCCTCCACAGGTTCCCCGATCTATTACGAAACGGGTCGAGTGGACATGTACGGGAAGGTGAACAGTGGTTTTGATATGGAAGTTGCAACGATGAAGGTCAAAGAGTGGGCTCCTGATGAAAAAATTGCTTATCGGGTTGTTTATCCAGAATCACCTCTCCACATAACTGTGACATTGCCAAGCAGGGAGAATATGTATTACGTGAAGCTCACTCAAGTTGGATCATGGGACGCAAATGGTGAAGGGTATATTCAACACAAATAATGAAGAAAGTTAGATAAAATAAAATTTATTTATAGTTAGTCACTGGTAGACAAGCAAATCTACTACCAGTGATTCATTGTTTTTTCATTTGGAGGGCTGTAACGTGAACGTTTTTGCCGCATTGTTTCGGATGGAATGGCGCCTATTCCGAAGAGACCTTTTCCTATGGCTAGCACAAATATTTTTATTGCTTTATTATACTGGGGCCGGATGGTATTATTACCGATATCCTGATGGGACATTCGATGCCGGGGGCATGTTCAAACTCATGTCGTATTGGCTGAGCATGGGTGTGGTCATGATCGGCCTACTTGCGGGCGTGCTTTCTGCTCGTCGAGAGCATGTCGCTCACTTTGATGAAATCATGTCCTCCTTACCGGGCGATGCCCTTCGCCCCTTTGCCAAACTTTTGGCCTGGGCGACGGTTGTGCTGATCTTTTTTCTCTCGGCTTCTGTGGCGACATTGGGCCTTCAGTGGCTCGAGAATAGCTCGCTCCTTCGTTACTGGTCCGACACCGTCTCCTATCTTGCGGTATTCTGGGTTCTTCCGCAGTTGAGTGCGGGCATCCTTGGGTACGTGCTGGGCATGTTAGTGACATCAAATTGGATTTATCCCCTCATCCTCCTCGTTTGGCTTACGCTTACGCCTTACAATGGATGGCTTGAGTGGTTTCGCCTTCCGCACGCGCTGACGTTGTGGCTAAATCAGGGCGAAATCGTCTATCCCGTGTATATCAGTTATGAAGGCTTGGCAGTCAACGCGGTGGACTTTTGGCGTCACATTTTTCTCTTACTCCTTTCGTTGTCGTTGTTGGCTGTGTCCCTTCTTATCCGCCGTCTTCGTGATCGGACGTGGAAAGAGAGAATTGGGTTGATTACATATGCCGTGCTTTTCTTTGTAGGCATGCTAGCACTTGTGGTGAAAGTTAATCCCTACCCTGAAGGGGAGAATGTCGCTCTCCTTGGCGGAGTGGACATGCGTTACTATGAAACGATGCAACAACGATCTCCCCTTGGGAGCTCATATGCTCGACTGCCTTCTTTCTCCGTTCAGCAAGTTGTTTTAGATGTTGAACACCAAGGGTACCGCATGACGTATACCGCTGAACTCGGCATCCAGACCCGGGGCGATGTTGATTGGCTGGAGTTCACCCTCTATCACGGATACACGGTTCAGGAAGCAAAAATTGGTGAGCAATCCCTTCCCTGGGAACAGGAAGGAGATCTTCTGCGGATTAAATGGCCGGGAGAAAAAAAGGAAGGGTCGATTGTTTTACGCGTTGAAGGATCCCCTGGGAGCGGTGGCGTACTGAAGCCCCAGGCGATTTATCTTCCTTCGGGGTTTCCCTGGTATCCGGTTCCCGGCAAGTGGCGTGTGGCCGAAAGCATATATACGCAACCCGCGTTTGGATATCAAATTCCGAGTCTTTTCCTCAATTTGGAGCTTGAGGAGCCGACATACTTTAATATTTCGGTATCTTCACCACTTAAGATTTATAGCAATTTGTCGGAGACCGGTGCCAACGCTTTTCGAGGAACAGCTTCAGGGCCAACCCTCCTAGCCGGAAAGCTTGTCGAGGCGCGGGTAAACGGGTTTCGAATCGTTGCGCCGCCGGATCAGATCAACCGTGTTCCCGCTGTGCTAGCTCCTCTCCAGGAAAGTATAAAACGTGCGGGAGGACGTCTAGGGACCTCTACCTATCCCATCCCGTCCAATATTTTCGTCACGCCGCTTTATAGCGCACAGGGAGGGCTAAACTTTCCGTTCAGGGTTTACCACGACGAACTTCATCTAGATGAAGGTATCTTTCGTATTTATTATGGCAGGGAAGGGGACTACCTTGCTCAATCGAGGGATATATTGCCCGCTTTTTATTGGTATAATCGTTATCGTGAATCGGATGGCTATGCCCCATTTTTTCTGGCTGCCGTCTACGAGCAAATTTACGATAAAACCTCTCTTTCATCCTATGTCGATCAACCGATGCCGACGACTTATCAGAAAGCGGTCCAAGAGATCTTGCTCCTAGAGCGGGAAGGGAAGAGGGACGAGGCAAAGGAGAAACTTTCAGCTTGGTACAAGAGCTTGACAAAAGCAGCAACAGGGGGTCTGGAGCAGTGATCATTCAAATTGAACGGGTGAAGAAAGCGTTCAAAAAGAAAACAGCGTTGGAAGACGTGACGTTGACCCTAAAGCCGGGGATCTTTGGGCTTCTGGGCCCCAACGGGGCCGGCAAGACAACCTTGATGCGCATCTTGGCCACCATTTTCCGCCCTGACCGGGGTTCGATAACGGCCGATGGGATTGATTGGACACGCGACGCCCACCGGGTACGGACGATGCTCGGGTATTTGCCTCAGGACTTCGGCGTTTTTCGCAACGTGACGGCACGCGAGGTGTTGGTATACATCGGCACGCTCAAGGGCGTGGCAAGGGATCAACTGAAACACCAGGTCAACGCAGTCCTCGATGCAGTGAACTTGACGACACACGCGGACAAGAAGGTGGGTACGTTCTCTGGCGGGATGAGACGACGTCTCGGCATTGCGCAGGCTCTTTTGGGCGATCCAAAGTTGATCGTGATCGACGAGCCAACGGCGGGGCTCGATCCCGAGGAGCGCGTGCGTTTTCGCCTCCTTCTGCGTCGTCTGGCCCAAGAGGAGCGGGTGGTCATTCTTTCCACGCACATCGTTGGAGATGTGGAAGCCGTGTGCGACCAGCTGGCAGTGATCAAGAAGGGGAAGGCCCATCTTTTTGCTTCTCCCGAAGAGTTGGCAAAGGTTGCCGACGGTCAGATCTGGCGCTGGGTGGGCGACATCAGGGATTATGCCTTGCTGGAAGAGAAGTACCGCATCGTCTCGTCTGTGTCGCGGGGAAGTACCATGGAAGCGCGTATCTTGAGCGATACACAACCGAGTGAAGCGGTCGAACCCGTCGCCCCCACGCTAGAGGAGGGCTACCTCGCATGGGTCGGCGAATGACATTTCCCCCGCTGTGGCTCGACCTGCGCACGATGGGCTGGAATTTTTCTTTTCCCCTCGTGGCGCATCTGGGAATAGTGCTTTACCTTTATCTTGGCCAAGGCGGCCGGGTGGGAATGCTGACGGAGAAGACCATCTTAGGCACGATCGGCTTATGGTCGCCACTTCTAATCACCTTTTGGATTGTGGGCCTGTATCAGGACTGGTTCGAAAGCGACGGGAAGGAGGCATTGCTGGCGCTGCCCTACAAAAGTTGGGCCTTTGGGATCGGACGCGTTCTCCGCACGACAGCGCTCTATGGGTTTTTCGTGTGGGGCATAACCCGCTTGCTTTTCCTTTTTAGCTCTGACAGGGGTGTGTCTCAGATGTGGTGGACGATCTTGGCTGCCAGCATTCTGTTTTTCGCCGCGCTTGCGTTTTTCACTGTCGCGCTTACCCGACGCCTGGTCTTTACGTATATGCTTGTGGCAGTCTTTTCATTGGGGGAATGGGTGCGCGTGTATTCGACGAGTCTTCGCGTTGGCTATTCAGTGCCCTCCGACAGGACTGTCGCGTTTAATCCATTTCAGGCGGCATCACCGTTGCCCGGTGCCAATCCGCTTCGGGTAGCGCTGATCTTGTTTATTGTATCCTTGCTTCTCCTGTTCCTGGGGCAACTATTCGTGAATCGGAGAGAGTATTTGCTGAAGTGATGGGGCTACTTGTTCCCCCTTACCAGCATCGACATCCGCTTCCTTCCCTGCGATTTGAGACTGCCCGAAATCTCTATAATGTGGTGCTATTCGAAGGATTCATACGGCTTAGCGCCATGTGTCGGTACCGGGGATACAAAGCGCTGAAAGGAGAGAGCGATCCGGGCTGGGTACTTTCGTGAGGATTCTAAGACTCAAGACTGTCCTGGCTAGACGGTTGTGAGCGCATCAGAGATTGTCTTAAGCATGGTCTCCCGCATCTTCGCATCACTCTTTTCCCAGAGCAGTTCAAAAAGATAACCGAGTCCGGGGAGCGTTTTTTCTTCTTGTGATGTGATCGCATCTTCGATTATATCCTGCAAATCATGAGGTTTTGCCCCCTTCAGCTTGGTATTTAAAGCCGCGCGTAAATTGAGATCACGGTACGTGGTGGCCATATTTTTTCCTCCTTTTGGCCCAGTCATATGACTGGGTCTTTTGATTCAGTTTTAACGTGCCACAAAGGCGTCGTGATTAAACATGCGCTCGTGCTGTTCAAGATGTTAATTTTTGATACAATAGAGTCACTGGCGCATGCACAGCGTGAGAGAGGCTGGAGGTTCTTTGATGAAAGAGGCGCGAAAACGCTATCGGGTGATCCAATCCGCACAAAACCCGCGTTTTAAACACTGGCTTAAGTTAAAAACGGTGCAGGGCAGAAAGCGGGAAGGGCAGGTCTTGCTGGAAGGCTGGACGCTGGTAGGCGATGCACTCAAAGCGGGTGTGTTGCAGGAAGTCATAGCCGATGACGAAGAGAAGCTTAAGACCTTACTTTCCTCGGGAAAAGGGACGGCGTTCAACACGTCACCGCTCGCGTTTCTCATATCGCCCGATCTTGCGCGTCGTCTTTCGGAAACAGAGTCACCGCAAGGTCTGTTTGGCATGATGGCCATGCCCGACGTGCACAGGTCTGCAGCGGATGTAACGTCACGCGATCTTGGCTGTTTCATTCTGGCTCTCGATGCCCTGCAGGATCCGGGCAATGTCGGTACGCTTTTACGTTCGGCGGTGGCCTTTGGTGTGCGGACGGTCGTTCTGGGGAAAGGTACGGTGGACCCCTGGAGCGGGAAAGTACTCAGGAGCGGTATGGGGGCCCATTTTCATCTTCGACTGTATCAGGTCGAGTTAGAGGAAGCGCTTCCACGCTTGCGAGCCGACGGATATGCTGTGTATGCCGCATCGCCCCATCGTGGCGAGGAACTTGAGGTGGTCGAAAAAAGCGCAAGACGGGTGCTCCTTTTAGGAAGCGAGGCGCACGGGCTTCGCAAAGAACTGTTTCATTTGGCCGATCGATGGGTGCGCATCCCCATGTCAGGGGAGATGGAATCACTCAATGTGGCCGTGGCAGGTTCGATACTGCTTTATGGAATGCGTATGTTGTGAAAAATGCGTATGCTGTGCAAACGGATAGGGCGTGTGAAACGTCTTGGGAAAGGGGGACGTTATGCCGAGCGAACATCGTAAAACACCGTGGTGGCTTATCCTCTGGCGTTTGCTGTGGATGACGATCGGCACCTTTTTGGTGGCGCTCGCGCTGGAGCAGTTTTTAATTCCACATCGGATGATCGACGGTGGAGTAGTGGGCATTGCGATCATCGTCTCTCATCTTAGCCATACGCCGCTCGGCTTCTGGACACTTCTTTTAAACATCCCTTTTCTTTACCTCGGTTATCGGGAAATCGGTAAGACGTTTGTCTTTTCAACCCTCTATTCCATTTCTTTTTTATCGGTCTGGGTGACGATTCTCGCGCACTGGCCCCCTCTGGTTGACAGTTATTTTTTAGCGACCGTCTTTGGTGGACTGATTTTAGGGATAGGTGTCGGTCTTATATTACGTAACGGCGGTTCGCTCGACGGGACGGAGATCGTCTCGCTTGTGCTCAGTGAACGGCTCGATTTTTCCGTCGGTGAGATTGTGATGTTTTTTAATGTGTTTATTTTTTCAGCGGCAGCGATTTTTTTTTCCCTGGAAAGCGCTATGTACTCGGTGATTGTCTATTATATCGCATACCGTGTGATCGACTTGGTATTGCAAGGTCTCGATGAAATGAAATCCGTAGTCATCATATCGTCACAGGCAAAGCCCATCGCCGAGGCGATCATGGCCCGCTTGGGACGGGGTGTGACGCATCTGTACGGTCGCGGTGGATATTCCGGCGAGGATAAAGAAATTTTGTTCGTGATCGTAACCCGCCTGGAAATTTCCAAGCTTCGTTCCATCATTGAGGCGTTCGATCCTCAGGCGTTTGTAACGATTGAAAATGTCCACGATGTGATGGGTGGTCGTTTCAACAAGCGTTCGATCCATTAAGCCTTGGAGATAAAGGAAAGGGGCGCTTCACTTGCCATCCGTCCTCGCCATCGGTTATAATACATTCAATTATCCATTCTATGCGATGTGATGACGAAGAAAAGTAAGCATGCCACGTACGTGTCAGGGAGAAAAGGCCGTGACTGAAAGCCTTTTTCAGGTACACATGCTGAAGTTCGCTTCCGAGCACCGGCAGGGAAGGGTACGGGTTTTGACCGTATCTGGTAGTTGTCGGCGGCGCCCTGGCGCCGTTACCAAAACGAGGTCAGCCGATGATCGCGCGTGTTTTACGTTCGCGCGCATGTTGCATGTCGTTTGCACGTACGATGCATGCACGGTGTTTGTTCGGCGAGCGTCGCGCTCCGTGGTTCTTTAGCCGTCCGATCGTCAGCGGATAAAAAAGGGTGGTACCGCGCACCGCGCCCCTTTGGGGACGGTGCTTTTTGTTTTTAGCGCATGTTTTTTTAAAAGAGATGTTCTTAAGGAGTGACGGGCAATGGATGAGAGGCAGTTGTCTTTCGATGAACTCCAAACCGAGCTTACGAATGTAGAGAAGGAAGCAAAAAGGCGTATTCAGGATGCCGATACCTTAAAATCTCTGGAAGACGTGCGTATTAACTATTTAGGCAAAAAGGGTGTGCTGACACAGATGATGCAGCTCCTTGGAAAAATGCCTAAAGACATGCGTCCTAAGTTCGGCGAGCGGCTGAATGAACTGAGAGGGAAGCTGGAGGCGATGCTTCAAGATAGGCATGCCTTCCTCTTTCAAGAACAGGAAAAAGCTCGTCTCCAGGCCGAGACGATCGATGTCACGCTTCCGGGAAAAATGCCGGCGCGCGGTGGACGGCATCCGCTTTCGATCATCGTTGAAGAGATCGAAAATATTTTTATCGGGATGGGTTATACCGTTCAGGAAGGGCCGGATGTGGAGTGGGACACGTATAATTTTGAAAGGCTCAATATCCCGAAGCATCATCCGGCGCGGGAGATGCAGGATAGCTTTTATATAACCGAAGAGATGTTGCTCCGGACGCATACGTCACCGGTGCAGGTGCGGACCATGCTCCAGATGGGCGGGAAAACGCCCGTCAAAATCATTTGCCCGGGAACCGTTTATCGCCGTGATACGGACGATGCGACGCATTCGCATATGTTTACACAAATCGAGGGGTTGCTCATCGCTCCCGGGATCCGTATGAGCGACCTTAAGGGGACGCTCCTTACATTTGCCCGTCGTCTTTTTGGTGAAGAGACAAAAATCCGGCTGCGCCCGAGCTTTTTTCCGTTTACCGAACCGAGCGCTGAAGTGGATGTGACGTGCAGTCAGTGCGGTGGTAGCGGCTGTCGCGTTTGCAAATGGACGGGCTGGCTGGAAGTGCTGGGGGCAGGGATGGTACACCCGAACGTCCTTCGGCAAAATGGTTATGATCCCGAAGAAGTGAGCGGTTTTGCTTTTGGTTTAGGGGTCGAACGCATCGCCATGATCAAGTACGGCATCGATGATATTCGCCATTTTTATCAAGGGGACCGTCGCTTTTTAAAACAATTTGTGGCAGGCGATCGTTTTCTGTAGGCGCTCGCTTACTGTAATAGTGACTCGCCTGCATTCACAGGAGAATCGCCACTATGTACTGCATAATCGCGAACATTCCATAGACCTTTCGGTAAAAGCTTCTACGGACTGTAAAGGAGGTGAAGCCGCTTACCACGAGCGCTCGAGCGCATGAACGTAGGGTGGGAGCGGCACATATGCGCGTATCATATAACTGGTTAAAAATGCTCGTTCGTGTAGATGATCTTGCTCCTGAGGTTCTGGCCGAAGGATTAACCCGCGCTGGAGTGGCCGTCGATGCGGTAGTGAAACGTAACCCGGGAATAATGGGCGTCATCGTCGCCGAGGTTACCGAGGTGAAGCAGCACCCGGAAAGAGATCGGCTCCATGTGGCGACCGTGCGTTACCCGGAGACTCCCGCGCACGACGAAGGAAGCCCGGATGAAGTGCACTGGAGAGAGAAAACTGTGGTGACCGGAGCGCGCAATGTGTATCCGGGAAAGCGTTATGCTTATGCCACCGTCGGTGCAGTTTTGCCTGGCGGCGTAAACATCGGCGTTCAAACGTTTGGAGGCATACGCTCGGAAGGTATGCTTACTTCGGCCAAAGAACTCGGATTGGATGATGCGCATCTTACCGCTGAGGAGCGGGAAGGCTTGATGTTCATGGATGACGATGCGCCGCTCGGAGCGGATATCATCGACGTACTGGACCTTAATGATCGGGTACTGGAGCTCGATCTCACCCCGAATCGCGCGGATTGTTTAAACATGATCGGTGTCGCCTATGAAGTTAGCGCCGTCTTTGACCGTCCACTGGCAATCGAAGAACCGCCCGTTCCCGCTTTTTCGGATCACGCTCAGACGCTTTCCGGATGGTCTGTCCACTCGGACGATCTTCATCTCTGTCCCCGTTATGAAGGACGCTTGATCGAAGGGGTGCGGCCGATTCCTTCTCCGGCTTGGCTCAAAAATCGTCTCCTCGCCGCCGGTATTCGCCCCATCAATGTCATCGTCGATGTGACGAATGAAATCATGCTGCGTTACGGTCAGCCGCTGCATGCATTTGATGCCGATACCTTTCGTGAACAGCGCGTCGTCGTCCGCCGCGCCCGTCCGGGAGAGACTCTGACAACGTTAGATGGGAAAAAGCGTATTCTTCGCGAAGACGATCTAGTCATCACTGACGGTCACGCACCCGTCGGGCTGGCCGGTGTGATGGGCGGTGCGTCGAGTGAAGTGAAAGATACGACCCGGCGTATTTTTCTGGAAGCTGCACTTTTTGACGGCTCCACCATTCGCAAGACGGCTCAGGCCTTTGATCTTCGCTCCGAGGCGAGCAAACGTTTTGAAAAAGGGCTGGATCCCAGCCGGCTGAGGCAGGCGCTGGATGAGGCTGCCTACTGGATCGCCAAGCTCACGGGTGGTGAGGTCGTACCGGGCATCGCGCATCTTAGTGAAGAAGGACCTTATCCGGTGCGTGAAGAAAAGGTGGAGATACTGGGGCAGCGGCTTCAGGATCTTTTGGGAATGGCGCTTACCTCGGAGACGGTGGCCGATGTTTTTCGCCGCCTGCGATTTCCTGCTGTTTACAATCCGACTGAGGACAGGTGGCGCATAACGGTTCCGACCCGCCGCGCCGACATACGTTTGCCGGAAGATATCGTTGAAGAAGTTGCCCGCCTCGTTGGATACGACGCCATTCCCGTCACACTGGCCACTCTACCTGAAACATCTGGGGGGCTTAACACACCGCAAAAAATAAGAAGAAAAATCGTCCATCTGCTGAGCGACCTCGGTCTTTTGGAAACGCGGACGTATGTCCTCGGTGATGAAAAAAAGATGACGATGCTGCCGCTTTTAACGGATCACGATCGCTTTTTACGGGTGCGCGATCCTCTGGCAGCCCAGCACCAGGTGCTCCGTCGTTCGCTTTTCCCGGGACTTCTCATCCAGGCTGAATACAACAAGCATCATGGTGAACATCATATCCGTTTATTTGAACTGGGGAAAGTGTTTGAGCCCTCCGAACAACTGTACGATACCCTCCCCCATGAACCGTATCACCTGGCTGCGCTCTGGCATGGTGGAGAAGAAAAGCACGTACACGGTAAAGACGCTCCCGATGATTTTTATACGGCCAAAGGGGTGCTGAAGGCGCTTATCTCCCGGCTCGGTCTTTCCCTCGTACTGGAACGGGCGGTCTTTCCTGGGCTGCACCCGGGACGCAGTGCACGCATCATCGTCACGTCTCCCTTAAAGGAGGAGGCGTCCGGGACAGGGCGCACGATCGGTTGGATCGGCGAAGTGCATCCTGCTGTTGCCCGAAGTTTTGATCTCGAGCGACCGGTCGGCTGGGAAATCGATGTAGACGCGTTGATAGAAGTTCTTCCGGACGAACGTTTGTATGAGCCGATCGCCCGTTTCCCCAGTATCCGACGGGATTTGAGTCTTTTAGTTGACGCTTCGTTGGAACATCAAACGGTAGAAGAGCGAATTGTCCGGAGTGGAGCAGCGTATTTAAAAGATGTGCAACTTTTCGATGTGTATACCGGGCAAGGCCTTCCCTCCGGTAAAAAGTCGCTGGCGTACGCTCTATATTTTCAGGCGCCGGATAAGACCTTGCAGGATGAAGAGGTCGAGGCAGCTTGCCAAACGATTTTAGAGCACCTTGAGCGCTCCGGCATCAAACGGCGGGAAGGGATATAAACGAACGATCTGAGGGGTCAGTGTTAAACATCCCCTTCGAGTATGCTCGTCACATGACTGTCACATGATCGTCAAGCGCAAAAAAGGCGCGGCGTAGAAACATATTGACCTGCCGCGTCTTTTCCTTTACGCTAGGGGAGAGGGATGAGGGGGAAGAAAGATGCAGGAACCCAAATCTGTGCGTATCTCTATTTTTGGTGAACAGTATATGATTAAAGGCATGGCTTCTCCTGAAGAGGTGCAGGAAGTGGCTGGTCTTGTCGATCAGACGATGAAAGATATTGCCGGGAAGCACCCCGCACTCGATCATCATAAATTAGCCGTACTTGCAGCACTTAACATAGCCTATCAGATCCGTTTGCTGAAAAATGAACACAGTGAACTGAAGGACGCTTACGATAGACAGGTGCAGGCATTTGAAGTGTTGAACGTGCGTCTTGCTAAGCTTGAAAAAGAGCAATTAGCACGCGAAGAGTATCTTGTATCCCTCGAAAAAAAGCTGCAACTTATGGAAGAAGAACGTACAAATTTGCAGCGAGATAAAGAGCAGTTGGAAGAGATCGCGCACACATTAAAACTTGAACTGGAACGTGTGAATGAAGCTTACAAAGGCGCACAGGAGGAGATTCGCGAGCTTTATCTGCTTTTAGACGAAAAGACGGCACATTCTTCCTGAGATTATTAAGCTTTTGTGATGCGCATAATGCCTTCTAAAAAACATCTCCAAAATGTGGGTGATTCTGGTTTCCGTCACGGGTTTCTATGTCACTACGTTATCATTTTCATTATATTAGCGGGTTGAGCGTTCTCCTGCATTTTTACTGCCATGACGCGCTTTAAGATATTCCGGGTGATGTTCCGCTCGACGTTCTGGTGAGCTTTCCCGTTCGACTTCTTTAGGGTATTCTTTCAGTCGTTCATCCAGTCGTGCATCCGGATGATTGTCCGCATGATACGGATTGAGGTGAATGAGGACTTCCTGGATATGATCGTACTGTTTCATGAGCGCCTGTTTGATCGAACGTCCGAGGTCGTGCCCTTGTTGCACGCTCAGATCGTACGGCACGCTAATACGAACATCGAGCAAAATATAATGACCGTGGTCGCGGGCCCGTATCCGATCGATGCGTTTTACTTCCGGGAAGCTTAATATAATGGACTCAAAGGCTTTAAGTTCTTCCGGGTCAATGGTGTGTTCAAGGAGAATATGAAACGCTTCCAGTAGCATCTGCCAGGCTATATGCAAGATTAGGAAGCTAACGACGATACCGGCCAGAGGATCCGCATAAAAAAGAATCGGCCAGTTTTGAAGCGCCCCGACGATGGCGAGAGCGATCCCTAACGCAGCGGCCAGAGAAGCGATGATATCGGCTTTATGGTCATAGGCGATGGCTTCAATCGCTTTACTGTGAAATTTTTTTGCATATTGCAGTGAAAAGCGGTAGAGCCACCACTTCAGGGCAAAGGAGACCAGTGCAGTCCATAAGGCGATGAGCTCCGGAGAGCGGGTTGGACCATGAATGATATTTAAAACGGCAGAGATGATAACGTATAGAGCGACTAAAACGAGAATGATGCCGATGATACCGGAAATGACGACTTCTGCCTTGCCGTGTCCGTACGGGTGATCTTCGTCGGCTGGTTTGTTGGCATATCCGATGACGGAAAGGGCGATGGCCGAGGCAAAGAGGTCGGCCGCTGAATGCAAACCGTCGGCAAACAGCGCTTCACTCACGGCCCACCAGCCGACCAAGATTTTGGCTGCCGTAAGAAGCAGGTTGGCGATGACGCTGATCCAGGCAACACGTTGTTCACGGGCCGTGCGCGATAGACTGTTCATATGAACGCACCTCACTGGGAACATTATAACGTAGGGGAGGAAAATATGCAAATATTGTAATAATGCAACTCAGTTGCTGACACATTAACCTTTTGTATGGTATAATGGAACGAATATACGATCAACAACTTTTTCCTAGCCTAAACACGTATGCGTTTTTGCTCACCGTCAGTACAATCACACGTATATCTCTGAACCTACCATTGTTACACAGCTTCATGTCAATCATAGACTTAGGAAGTGATAGGCATGCGCCAGAAAGGATATTTGACGCATCAACGTAAAGTTATTTTAGACATCGTCCGGGAAAGCGAGGATCATCCCAGCGCTGCTGATGTCATCGATCGGCTGAAAGAAAAGGGCATTCATTTTGCTTACGGAACGATATACAATTCACTGAAATATTTAACGGAGCAGGGTTATATTCGGGAGATTCGGGCCGGTGACGGTGTGAGCCGTTACGACGGCCGGATGGAAGCACATCACCATATTCGCTGTCGTATATGTAACCGCATTGAAGAAGTGTATGTGCCGTTACCACTAAACTGGTTGAAACAGACCGAAAAAGAGACGGGTTACAGCGTCGATGACGAAGGGTTTCTCCTAGAAGGCGTGTGTCCGAGCTGTCAGGCGAAGTTGGACTCAGACAAGGCATCGACAGGATCCAATGACGCCTCTCGTGAAAAAGAAGCTTTTCGTGCAAAAGAAAGAGAGCGTACGACGGGATAACTCGGTGCTTGTATCGTACTGTCCTCGATGCTCGATCTGTGCTGTAAGGTGACACAATGCCGTTTCCGTACCGTGAGGTGACACGATGTTTTTTCCCTGGACTGCAGTGGTAGCGATGGACGTTCGAGGCATCATCGCCAGAGAAGGCAAGCTCCCTTGGTATCTTCCGAGTGAACTTCAGCATTTTAAACGCCTAACACTGGGACATCCGGTGATCATGGGGAGAAAAACGTTTGAAGCTATCGGCCGCCCACTTCCCAATCGACATAATGTCGTTTTGAGTCGATGGAAAAGGGAGGATGCTGCTCGTGAGATAGTGACGGCACAAGACGCGACGCATCATTATGTCCATGATGTGACCGTTTTATTCGATCGATACGGACAGGAAGAAGCGATGGTCATCGGGGGGCGGGATATTTTTTCTTTACTTCTACCTTATTGTACTAGGATGGTACAGACGATTGTCCTCGCTGAAATCGAAGGAGACACTTATTTTCCGCCCTGGGATCGAACTGATTGGATAAAAATTGCGGAAAGCTCATACCGCTGGACACCGGGAGAAGCGTATGCGTACGTGATTCAGGCGTATGAAAGGAAGCGCGGATGAAAAGAAGCACTCCAATAAATAAAATAAAAAGCCTGTAAGAGGAGACCTCTAACAGGCTTTTTATTTTTCATATGATTCGGATGCCCAGTGATTGAGTTGCTAAGGTGCATAGGCTCGGACTCATCAGGCATGAACGGGCACGTCTACTTTTTTCGTGACTTTTGTAAAGCGATCGTACCCACCCGCAAGATTGAAGACTTTTTTGAACCCATGTTGTTTGAGGATGCTTACGGCCATCGCGGAACGACCGCCAAGTTGACAATGAACAAGGAGCGGTTTATTTTTCGGGATTTCGTCGATGCGATCGGTGAGGTAACCGAGCATAATGTGCTGGGCTCCCTCAATATGACCGCTTTTCCATTCAGAAAGATTGCGTACATCGAGGATATGATAGTCTTCAAGGCGGCTTACAACGTCTTCCGGTTCGACACTTTCATAACTGTCGAGTTCAAGCCGGCTGTCATTGAACTGATTGACAAAGCCGAGGTCGATGTAGCCGGCAATACGGTCGATACCGATCGAATGCAGCGCCGTGATGGCTTCTTCAACATGTTGCTGATCGGCTACGAGGTAAAGGTCACGATCGTAATCGATGAGCCAGCCGGCCCAGTTGGTAAAGGAGTTATTTAAAGGAATGTTAATGGTACCGGCGAGGTGAGCCGTTTCAAACTTGCTGGCCGGACGAATGTCGACGACTTGTGCGCCTTTGCCAATCCACCGTTCCACGACGTCTTTTGAAGCGTAGAGACGGGGAATGACTTTCAGGTCGCGGAGTAGCGTTGGGCCTTCTTTGTTGATCCGTTTCATATGTTTAAAGTATTTGGGCGGTTCCGGTTGATCGGCGAGTAAGGCCTGAACAAAAGCATCCTCATCATCGATCTGAAGCGCCCAGTTCGTAATTTTTTCATAACCTACGGTCGACGAGGGTACAGCGCCGAGTGCTTTACCGCAAGCACTGCCTGCTCCGTGGGCCGGCCATACTTGAACGTGATCGGGGAGTTCGCGGAAGCGCTTTAAACTCTGGAACATTTTTTTGGCACCGGGAACAGCGGTTCCTTTGATACCAGCGGCTTCTTCAAGAAGGTCCGGTCGGCCGACGTCACCGACGAAGACGAAGTCCCCGGTGAAAATACCGATCGGTTTTTTGGTCGCCGGTAGATCATAAAGAATAAAGGAGATGTGCTCTGGCGTATGACCGGGTGTATGCATCACTTCAAGCTGGATATTACCGATTTTAATAATGTCACCGTCTTTGACGAGCACATGTGGAACGCTGTCGAGATATTGGTATTTCCAGTTTTCATCGCCTTCATCTGATAAGTACAAGGTGGCGCCCACACGATCAGCGAGTTCACGTGCACCCGAGACGAAATCAGCGTGAATGTGCGTCTCTAAAGCCCCCACGATGCGGAGTCCTTCCTGGTCGGCGACGTTCAAGTAAGGATCGATATCGCGCATCGGGTCGATCACAATCGCTTCTCCGCTCGCCTGACAGCCGACGAGATACGAGGCCTGTGCCAGCTTGTGATCGTAAAAATAGCGAAGTAACATATAACCTCTCTCCTTCCTCAGATTATCGTCTTATCTTTCTGATACCCCATATGGTATACTAGGTTTACACCTTTGTCAAGATGGAAAGAGGGTCAACGGGGCTATCCAATACAGACTATGGTATTTACACTGGTTATATGGATTATAACAAATAATTATTCGGATATCGATACCCATTTGAAATGAATGATCATGCCGCGCGCTTTTCATGGCTTTCTCCATTGTCAGGTGCTGCGTGCTTTGTTAAGATAATAACAATGAATGGCAAGAGAAGCAGGGTGACGTTCTGTGATTGAAGAAAGTATTCAAGGCCTAAAAAGGCGGGAGAAAATTATACAGTATTTAAAGGAAAGCCGCCAGCCGCTTAAAGGGAGCGAACTGGCGGAACGCCTCGGGGTAAGCCGCCAAACGTTGGTCGGCGATATTGCCCTTTTACGAAAAGAAGGACACCCGATCTTAAGTACGATTCGCGGTTACCGGTTGGAAGAGCTCGGCGCGATGCAGCACGAAGTGATCGGGATCTCGCATCCACCGAAACGCCTAGAGCGGGAACTTTCGATCATCATCGCCCATCATGTAGGGGTGAAAGATGTGATGATCGATCATCCTGTTTACGGTAAGGTCACGGCCGACCTTAATCTCTATACACCAAAAGACATACGCCTTTTTATCGAACGCTGGAAGGCTTCATCGCTGGAGCTTTTCAGCGAGTGGACGGGTGGGTTTCATTATCATACGTTGGTTTCCGAAACGAGCGAAGATATTGAAGCGGCGATTGAGCATTTAATCGCGGAGGGTTTTCCCGTCGAGCGCACCTAAGCCGTCTACCGCACTGTCGCACTGCTTGAAGGGTGGAGGAGGGTCACCATGTTCGCATTCCCCGTGCGAGTGGAGCGTTATGCGCCAGTATATCAAAGATTGGAACCGTATAGGCGATCAAGATGAGTACGGCGGTGATGGTAAGCCACAGTTTCCAGTTTTCCAAAAAGGCTGGCTGGGGTCCATCATCCCGTGCTTCGGCCAGAGGAAAGGTCGCTTTTTCGGAGCGCGGGGCAAAAAACCCGAGATATATGACGATCACCAGCATTAGCACGATCCCAGTAAAGAGAAGTGCACCGCCGATGGCCATGAGCGTGTAATTGGCCCAGGGCGTGTCAAACCACACCTGCGCTTGGGGATGGTTCTGATAGACGGTATAAGCGGTGCGGCGCGGTGCGCCCATGAGGCCCAGGGCGTGCTGCGTCCAGGACATGATAAGCATCCCGAGTGACCAGATGACCGTCTGCAGGATGCCTAGGCGATTGGCGAGCGGTGTAAACGTACGGCCGGTCAGGTGGGGGATCAGCCAGTAGCTGATGGCAAAAAAGGTTAGCATGACAGGTGTCCCAACGGTAATGTGAAAATGGCCGACGACAAAAAGCGTATTGTGAACCATAGCGTTCATCTGATAACTGGCGTTTACAAGCCCACCGATGCCGCCTGGTATGAAAAACAACATGGCGATGATCATGGCTAAAAAACGCACGTCTCCCCAAGGTAGCGCACCGATCCATCCGAACAGGGAACGTCTTTGCCCGGCTGTCCGCGGGACACTTTCTAAGGAAGCAAAGACGTTAAAAGCAGTCATTAAAGAGGGAATGACGACCATAAACGTGAGAATGACCTGAAAAAACTTCCAACCATCCTGAATGCCCGGTTCGGTCAGCTGGTGGTGAATGCCGACCGGGAAGGAAAAGACGAGGAAGAGCAGAAAGGCAAAGCGCGCCAGCGTGTCGCTAAACAATTTTCCGCCGATCAACCGAGGCATCACCGTATACCAGGCCATATAGGTGGGGAGCAGCCAGAAGTAAACGAGCGGATGCCCAAAATACCAGAAGAGCGTCCGGGAAAGTTCAACGTTCACACCTTGTACCCAACCGAATGATAGGGGTATCATTTGAAACAGAACTGTTGCGGCGACACCCAGGCTGGCGATGATCCACAGAAGGAGTGTAACCGTTCCGAGAAAAGCAAATAGCGGTGTTTTCTGCCCTGGATGGGCTTTGCGCCAAGCGAAGTATTGATGGATGAGCCCGGCTGCAAAAAGCCACGTGCCGATGACGAAAAGCGCGAGTCCGACGTAAAACCAGGGGCTAGCTTGAAGCGGTAAATAAAACGTATAGAGTACGCTCGCATCTCCTTTTAGAATCATGGTCGCGGCGAGAATCACGCCTGCTGTGAGCACAATCGTACCCCATTTGGCGAGCGTATACTCCGTCTTGCTGAGGTCTCCGAGCGTCGCACCGTTACCGGCGAGCAAAAAGGCAAAGATGAAATACGTCGTCGAAATAAGGGCCAGCAATAACCCGTGCGCCGTTAGGATCTGGTAATAACTAAGCCAGCTCGGAAGGGTGATCGCCCCTGCCCGAACCAGTCCTTGCAAAAGACCAAAGGTGCCTCCCAGGGCAATGGAAAAAAAGGCGAGAAACAAATGAACACGGGATAAAACGTGCGTATGTTGTTTTGTGATCATCCCTTGACCTCCACTTCCATTTGCATGAGTTGATGCCCGGCACCACAGTATTCATTGCAAAGGACGAGATAGGAGCCCGGTTTTTCAAAGGTGTAGGTGGCTGAATTAACATAACCAGGGATGAGCATCATGTTCACCGTGGTGTCGATAATAGTAAAACTGTGGACGACATCTTTGGTCGTGACATAAAAGTGAACGGGTTTGCCTAAGGGTAATTCGATACGATTGGGATTGTATGAAAAAATTTGCCCGACGATATAGACGTCTACATAGTCGCCCCGGTCATAGACGCCCGGTGCATTGAAGGGGGGAACTTGATCAACCGATTCGGGGCTTACGGTCAGGATTCCGCCCGGCGGTGTATGCCCTTCGGCAAAAGCGGTAAAGGCGAGGACGGCTAAAAAGACGATGAGTGATGTGATGCCAAACGAAAGCCAGATTTTTTCATAACGATGTAGATGCATGGGCTACCTCCTTATCCATGTGTGTTGATGTTAGCCCGTTTTATATATGCTTTTCACAACCGCCTGACACGGGCTTCGAAGTCGCTTTTAGTGGCTCAGGCCAAGAGCTACAAGTACTATCGGTGTGCCTTAATTCACATGAATGCACATAAAATTCACATTAATGCACATTGAATGCGGCCTAAATGCGGTATCCAAGCAACTTAAATGCGACTTAAGCGCGACTTAAGTACAGTAGAAACGCTGCAACCCAGCCGATGATGATAAGCGCTCCAAGGCTTAAGGAAAAAATGAGTGTGCTGAGATAAGACGGTTCCTGTTCCTGCTGTGTTGGGGGATGGGCCTCGTTGGGCAGTCTGTTAAGGTTTGAGCTGGCTGGCTCTGTCAGCCCGGGAGGCGTTTGCTGATAGGACATGGTTTCACCTCTTTCTTCGTCTGCGTCGTGTGCAAACGTCAGTGTGTTACAGCTATTTTTAAACATGTAAACACAATATCTATCTACAGTATAAACGTGAGATGACGTTATCGTCGATAGATACAATGAAAAATACAAAAATTGTTCATAAATAACATGAAAATTAGCATTTGCACTGTTATTATAGGGGAAAAACCCTAGACCTTGAATAGAAACCTAACGCTTTAAAAATGATCTGGGAGAAGGTAAGATGGTAAGAAGAAGGTATGGGGATGATAAAGAAAGGTGGATCCATCATGTCCAATATTCTAGCCATCGATCAGGGGACGACTAGTACGCGTGTCATGATTTTTTCTGAAAAGGGAAAAGTGGTAGCAAAAGCGCATAAGCCGCTTTCCCAGCATTATCCTCAGCCAGGCTGGGTGGAGCATGATGCAACAGAGATATGGCATCATACCCAGCAGACGATCCGGGAAGCTATGAGCATAGCAGGACTCGAGGCTAAAGAGATTGCTGCAATTGGCATCACGAACCAGCGCGAGACGACCGTCCTCTGGGAAAAGGAAAGTGGCGAACCGATTCACCGGGCCATCGTCTGGCAAGATCGCCGAACGGCGGGCCAGATCGAAGCGATGCGGGAAGAAGGGTGGGCGGAGGCGGTCCGTGAAAAGACAGGGCTGGAATTGGATGCATACTTTTCCGCGTCAAAGCTCTCCTGGTTGCTGGATCACATCCCGCAGGCGCGCTCGCGTGCGGAGCGCGGAGAGATTTTATTCGGGACGATCGACAGTTATCTTATGTACCGGTTAACCGGTGGTACGGTGCATGCGACGGATGTCACCAATGCTTCTCGTACGATGCTTTATAACATACAAAAAGGGACGTGGGATGACGATCTTATTCGTTACTTTAATATCCCCCGGGCTGTGCTCCCGGACATTCTGCCATCGAGCGGCCTTTTTGGCTATGCAGTGAAAGAGCTTTTTTCCGGGCAGCGTATACCGATTCAAGGCGTGGCGGGTGACCAGCAGGCAGCGCTCTTCGGGCAGGGTGCCTGGGAGTCAGGGATGGTTAAGAACACGTACGGCACGGGATGTTTTATGCTCATGCCGACAGGGCATACACCGGTTTTTTCCAAACGAGGGCTGCTTACGACGATCGCCTGGGATCTCGGGGATGGTCCGGTGTATGCCTTGGAAGGCAGTGTGTTCGTGGCCGGAGCAGCCATCCAGTGGTTACGCGACGGTCTCGGTCTCATCGAGCGTGCAGAAGAGAGTGAGATGCTTGCGGCAACTGTTCCGGATACCGGGGGTGTGGTCGTGGTGCCGGCTTTTGTCGGGCTGGGGGCGCCGCATTGGGATATGTATGCCCGAGGAACGATCGTGGGCCTCACTCGAGGTACCGGAAAGGCCCACATCGTTCGGGCGGTGCTGGAGTCGCTGGCTTATCAGACGAAAGATGTGCTCTCCGTCATGGCGGAAGAGGCGGGAAGCCCGCTTAAGCTCTTAAAAGTAGACGGTGGCGCCGCTAACAATAACTGGTTGATGCAATTTCAGGCGGACATACTGGGAGTCGCAGTATCGAGACCGCACGAGCTGGAGACGACTGCGTACGGTGCGGCTGCATTTGCAGCACTGGCCGCAGGTGTATGGTCACGCCAGAATATTTTGGACTTTCATACGGAAGCGGCGCGCTTTTTGCCGCAAATGCCGGAGACGGAGCGACGCCTTTTATACGCGCGCTGGCTGCGGGCGGTGGAGAGGGCTAAGCAGTGGGTGGTTGTTGATGATGAAGCAACTGGCACTCGCTAATTTTGTCGGTCAATTTGACGTCGATTGGCCAAGTCTTCTGGCCATGTCATCCACTGTACTCATCCCGGTGATCATCGTGTTTGTGTTTTTCCAGAAATATCTAGTAGAGGCGATGATGCAAAGCGGGCTCAAGTAGTCATGATTGCAGTTCTTATTATGAAAGAGATTTTAGTAAAAGAAATTAGAAATAATATTGGTTAGAAAAAGGCATGATCGTGGGGGGATCATATGACCGTTACGACGTTCACTTCAGATCAAATGCGTGATGTCTCTCAACAGCGCCTCGCACTCCTTTCTCGACTGCAGCAGGAATCGTTTGATCTCGTCATCATCGGTGGGGGGATCACTGGGGCCGGCATAGTGTTTCTCGCTGCGCTCCACGGGTACAAGGCGCTTTTAATCGAAAAAGATGATCTATCCAGTGGCACGAGTTCGCGTTCGACGAAGCTCATTCACGGTGGTCTCCGCTATCTTAAGCAGGGGGATGTCGCGCTAGTGAGAGAAGTGGGGCGGGAACGCGCTGTGTTGCACGCTCAGGCCCCGCATCTCGTCGTGCCGGAAGCGATGCTCCTTCCGCTTGTTAAGGGTGGTTCGCTCAGCCCGTGGATGACCTCGGTCGGACTCTGGATCTATGATCATCTGGCCGGGGTCAACAAATCGGAACGACGGCGCATGCTAAGTAAAGAAGAGACGCTCCTTAAAGAGCCGCTTCTTAAAGATAATGGTCTCATCGGCGGCGGTCTGTACGTCGAATATCGCACCGATGATGCTCGGCTCACCCTCGAAGTGGCCAAAGCGGCGAGGCGCTATGGTGGACAGGTGTGGACGCGATCGCGGGTAGACAGTCTTGTCTACGACGGGCAGGGTCGGGTGATAGGGGTCGAGGTCTATGACATCGAAAGCGGAAAAAGTATTCAGGTACGTGCGAGACAGGTCGTTAATGCCGCCGGACCATGGGTGGACACCATAAGGGGTTTGGACGGATCGCTTACGAACCGCCGCCTCCATCTCACCAAAGGCATTCATATCGTCATTTCACGTGAACGTTTTCCCTTGCGTCAAGCGGTTTATTTTGATGTACCGGACGGTCGAATGATTTTTGCCATCCCGCGTCATGACATCGTCTATATCGGAACGACTGATACGGATTATACAGGCGATCTTGACGCGGTCTATGCCGATCACGAAGATGTCGCTTATTTACTGGGTGCCGTCCGGGAGATGTTTCCCGATGTGAAGTTAACGGAAGACGATGTGGAGATGAGCTGGGCGGGGCTTCGTCCGCTCATTCACGCCGAAGGTAGGGGACCATCGGAACTGTCTCGGAGGGATGAACTTTTTTTAGCGCCGAGCGGTCTCGTTTCGATTGCTGGCGGGAAACTGACCGGTTTTCGCAAGATGGCCGAACGCGTGCTCAAAGTGGTGAGGCAAGCCCAGAGACCACCGGTCGAGCGCATCGATAGTACGCATGTCCCTTTAGGCAGCGGTGCTATGCGCACAAGTGAAGACGTGTTTGCGTTTGTCAAGCAGCTAAGTACAAAAGCAGAGAAGGTGGGGATTTCTGCGCGGGTGGTGGAAGTGCTGGTGCACCTGTTCGGTGCGGCCACCGAACAGTTCATAGCAGAGCTTATGCAGATGAGGGATCTGGATCATTTTTCGTCCGCGGACCTTTCGCCACTTACGGAAGACAAAGATGACAGAGCGGAGCGTGACGCTCACACAACGATCGCCGAAAAAGATAAACATGAGGGTCTAACCTTAAAGAGCGCGCGGAATGAACGTGCCATGTTACAGTTGATGCACATTTTGGCAAAATACACCATCGAAGAAGAATGGGCACTTCACCTCGATGATTTTTTTATTCGGCGTACCGGGGCGCTGTATTTTTACCCGTGGATGATGACGGAAGCGGCTGTTGACACCGTATCCAGGACGTTTCAAGACGCCTACGGCTGGGATGAAGAAAAACGTCTTCAGGAAATCGAACGACTGCGGAAAGAAAAAGAGAAAGGGCTTGCTTTTCGAGACGTTCGTGTATAATCGTATTTCTCGGTATTTCCCGGCGGTTCCGCGTAAGGTGAAATAGTTTTTACGCGGAATCATGATCATGAGCTTTCACAGTGTACAGGATAAAATCAACCGGTCCAACGCTACAGGTATCGTCGGTGGCGAACGTACGACAAGTGGAAATATCCAATCATGATATGTAGTTCATGAGTAAATTGAACTTTGCTAGGATGCGTATAGAAGGGTGATGAGACTTTTACGAGATGAGTGGTTTGATGTCCGCTGAGATGCTTGCTGACAAATCTCAAGAACGATACGCATATGTCGTACCTGTACCGATGGGTATGGAGAGCATTACGGCACGAGAGCTTAAGGCTCTCGGCTATGACGAACTTCGCCTGGATAATGGGCGGATTTATTTTGAAGGGGATCTGAGTGTGATCCCCCGCACCAATTTGTGGTTGCGCACAGCCGACCGCCTTTTAATTGAGGTCGGATCTTTTTCTGCGCTTTCGTTTGAGGCGTTGTTTGAAGGCATGAAGGCGCTACCCTGGGAAGCATGGCTTCCACGGGATGCCCGCTTTCCCGTGCTCGGCCGCACGCGCGCATCTCAGCTAAAAAGTGTGCCGGATATCCAAAGCGTGGCAAAAAAAGCCATTGTCGAACGTTTAAAGCAGGTGTACCACGTTTCCTGGTTTCCCGAAGAAGGCCCGCTTTACACGATCGAGGTGAGCCTTCTAAAAGATCAGGCCTTTGTCACCCTGGATACGACGGGACCGAGCTTACATAAGCGCGGTTATCGCACGCTCGTCTCCCCTGCCCCGCTTAAAGAGACGCTCGCGGCAGCACTTATTTATTTGAGCCGCTGGGACACAAATTTGCCTTTGGTTGATCCGATGTGCGGTTCGGGGACGATTCCGATCGAAGCGGTGCTTATAGGTAGAAACATCGCCCCGGGTCTTCGGCGTACGTTTGCTGCTCAGGACTGGCCGCACGTTCCGCAGCGGCTCTGGGATCTGGCCCGCAAAGAAGCAAAAGATCTGGCGCGTCGCGAGAAAAGTCTAGAGATATGGGGAAGCGATATCGATGAAAAAATGGTTTCGATGGCCCACTACCATGCCCGGCAGGCAGGGGTAAGTGAGACGATCCGTTTTCGCACCGCTGACGTTAAAAAGCTCACACTGCCTAAGGCGCTTGGGACGATTATTACCAATCCCCCTTATGGGGAGAGGATGGGGCGTGAGGGAGAGGTCCGCGCGCTGTATGAGGCATTATCACGCATCCACTATAAACACCCGGACTGGTCGATGGTTATCTATACAGCGTATCCCGAGTTTGAAACCGTTTTCGGTGAAAAGGCCAGTAAAAACCGGAAATTGTACAATGGCCGGCTGCTTGCTTATGCCTATCAATACGTTCCCAACAAAGCAAACAAAACAAGCCACCTGTAAAAGGTGGCTTGGGACTTTCTAAGAGAGATCGAGATTACACGTTTTTCTTGCTTAAGTACCAGTCGACGATTTCGATGCCCTGTTCTTGCATACGTTTTGCAGCGTCTTCTGCTGTTTTCGGCGGTGGCACGATGACCTGCATGCCTGGACGCCAGTTGGCCGGCGTGGGGGTGCCGTGTTTGTCCGTCGTCTGCAGCGAATCGATCAGGCGCAAAATCTCATCCATATTGCGTCCGGCGGACATCGGGTAATAAATGATGGCCCGGATGATCTGCTTGTCGTCGATCACGAATACGGCCCGGACGGCTTCTGTGGAGCTTTGCTGCGGCATGATCATACCGTATTTGCTAGCGACTTTCATATCGAGATCGGCGATGACGGGGAACTCGATTTTAACGCCGGTCTTCTCCTCTATGTTGCGTACCCAGGCGATATGTGAGTAAAGGCTATCGACGCTGAGTCCAAGGAGTTCAACGCCACGTTTTTTGAGTTCTGGATATATTTCCTGAAAGGCCATGAACTCAGTCGTACATACCGGTGTGAAGTCGGCTGGATGGGAAAAGAGCACGAGCCACTTGCCTTTGAAATCTTCCAACTTCAACGTTCCGTGGGTTGTTACGGCTTCAAAATCAGGCGCTTTGTCACCGATACGGGGCATCGTTGGGGTGCTGGGCGTCGTTACTTGATCGCTCATGTTTAGATAGCCTCCTTTTTTAGAGTGAATTTAATGATCAACTAGTGATCAACTTCATTATACCGGAAGGGGTGTACGATGACAAGTCTCTCCAACCGACCACCCAGATATGCTTCGCCTGCGGAAAACGGCGCAAGCTTTCTCTCTCAGACCGGACAGTTCATTGTTCTTTTTCCTGGATTTGCGACCGTGATGTTCGTGTTGCTTTGGTCATTTTGAAAAAGGGCTTGCTCTCCATGTTGATCAAGCTGTAGAATTGGACCGATCCGATTACAAAGACGCTACCCAGTGGTAATGTACAAAGTAAGCTCACCTAAGTATGCTGAGTAAAGTACGTCAAACCATGGTATGTTAAACACTTCTGCGTTTAACACCGGACATTCTACTAGAGATGAGCGACCATTGACATGCACAGGTCGAAAGCCTATCGTTCATATTGTTTCGCTGCAATGATTGAAAGGAGGTTCGCCATGTCTTTGTTTGCCAAGCTTTATGATCCGCTGATGCTACCTTTGGAGCAATCTATTTTAAAAAAGTGGCGTCGTGAATTGTTACAAAAGGTTCGCGGGGATGTGCTCGAAATAGGCGTTGGAACAGGTCGCAATCTCCCTTTTTATGATACTTCCGTCAGGTGGTGGGGCATTGAGCCTCATTCCGAGATGCGCCGCTTGGCTGAACAGCGTTTAAAAAGTGTGTCGTATCAGGCGGAGCTTGTACAGGGAGGAGCAGAGTACCTTCCTTTTCCGGATGCACACTTTGATCATGTTGTCTCGACACTCGTCTTATGTTCGGTAAAAGATCCTAAGCAAGCGCTGAAAGAAATCGAACGCGTGCTGCGTCCGGATGGACGGTTTTTGGCGCTAGAACACGTCCGGATCGACGATCTGCGATGGGTGGGCAGGCTGCAGGATTCTTTCACGCCGCTCTGGTCCAGGTTGGCTGATGGCTGTCATTTGAATCGACCGACGGAAGCGTGGGTGGCAGAGCGGTTTCGGTTAGAGTGGGTAAAAAGTTACGTAGCCGGCGGCGTTGTGATGTTTGCAGCACGCAAAATTATGTAAACTATTTGAATAAAATGGAAGAAACATGTAGAATAAGATGGAGCGTCAATAAACATGCGCAATAAAACACCTGTCGGGTACAGGATAGGCGTTGTTTGTTTTGCTGAGAACAACACCCTTAACAAGTCAATGGTTTGGAATGAAGGAGAGGATGGATGATGCGTTTACGTCGTATTTTACTACCGTTTGACGGTTCAACCCATGCGGCGCGCGCGGTTGATCTCGTTCTCGGGCTTTGTGAAGGAAAGGAAACAGACTGTCATGTTCGACTCGTTTATGTGATGCAGCCCTTTACACCGACGCCGGAGATGGCGAGTCTTGATATCGACTGGCATGCACAGGCCGAAAAAGAAGGGCAGGCTATTCTCTCAGAACCGGCAGCGCGTCTTAAAGAAAAAGGCATCGCGGTCGATGTGATCACCGCCCTGGGCGACCCTGCGCAGGAGATTATTTTGCAGTCAAAAGACGAACCGACAGATCTCATCGTCATGGGCAGTCGAGGCCTTGGACGTTTTACCGAGCTTTTTTTAGGTAGCGTCAGTCAAAAAGTGCTCCATCATGCCCAGGTGCCTGTACTCATTGCCCGTTAATCAACAACTTCACTGGCGCTTTCGCCACACATTCGCTACACCTTCGCTACACATTCGGTGCACATTCGCCATACAATCGGCACACACTCGCAACACACTCGATGCGCACTCGCTACACCTTCGCTACACACTCGGTGCGCATTCGCCACACCTTCGCTACACACTCGGTGCGCATTCGCCACATACAAGAGAAACCCGGCCAGACACGCAAGCCTTGACCGTCCCGGCCGGGTTTTTGTCGTTTTCTTGGTATGGTATGTTATAATAAAGAAACGATAGGGCGTTGGAGTGACGGACATTGGACAACCAGCGAATTGCTCAGATTTTAGAAGAAATGGCCGATTTATCCGAGATCATCGGCGACAATACATTTAAAATACAGGCTTACCGTCGTGCCGCGGAGACGATCTTTCGTCTCAATGAACCCATTCAAGAGGTGTGGGCGCGCGGTGAATCCATCCCCGGTATCGGCAAAGGGATTCGGACGCTCATTGAGGCGATTACCCCCGATGGGGAAAGCCCCGAGCTCGTTCGACTGAGAGCCGAAGTGCCAGCGGAACTTATCAAATTAACGCGCATCCCAGGGATCGGTCCGAAAACGGTCGGCCGGCTCTGGCAGGCGCTGGGCGTTCGAACGCTGGAAGAAGTAAAACAGGCCGCCAAAGAGCAAAAAATTCGGGCGATCAAAGGAGTAGGCGCAAAAACGGAAATGCTCCTTTTGCGTGGTATAGAGAAAGCAGAAATGCCTAAGGAGCGCTGGCCGCTCATCGAAGCGCTCAGTATTTCCGAGGAAATATGTGCCCGCCTGAGGGATTATCCGGAAGTCAAGCGCTGTGAAGTTGCCGGCAGTATTCGCCGCGCGCGAGAACTGGTGAAAGACATCGATCTCGTCGTGATGACGGAGGCGGCGCCTGCAGTCGCGGAACGTTTGAAAACTTTCCCGGGGAACATCGAAGTGGTGGCCTGGGGTGAGGAAAAGATCTCCTTTCGGTATGCGAGCCTTCAGCCAATTGCCGTCGACGTGCGTCTATTTTCTCCGGAACAGTTTGCCTCCGGTCTCGTGCATTTCACCGGATCCAAAGAGCATAACGTCTTTCTTCGGCAGCGCGCTAAAGAAAAAGGGTGGAAGCTCTCCGAATACGGTTTAGAGGACGAGCGAACGGGTGAGATACAGACGTTTGAGCAGGAAGAAGCACTTTACGCGGCGCTTTCTATCCCTTATTTTACACCGGAACTTCGAGACACGGAGGTCGTAGGGGGGGATGCATTCTGGAAGGCGGCGACGGCGGCGTCCTTAGAGGCGCTCATTAAACAAGAAGACATACAGGGCGATTTGCATATGCACACGACAGCAAGCGACGGCGGCGATTCGATCGAAGCGATGGCGCGCGCGGCGAAAAAGATGGGCTACCGTTATATCGCTGTGACCGATCATTCGCAGTCGCTCAAAGTCGCTCGGGGACTCACCGTTGAACAACTGTTGCAACACATGGAAGCGATTCGCACCGTCGAAGAGAAGCTTTCAAATGAGTGGGGTGAGCCTTTTTATATTTTGCGCGGGGCAGAAGTCGATATCTTGCCAGACGGCACGCTCGATTATCCGGATGAAATTCTGGAGCGCCTCGACCTCGTGATCGCCTCTGTCCACACCAGTTTCAAGCAGTCAAACGAGGAGATGACGGCGCGCATCTTAAGGGCAGCGCGCCATCCGTTCGTCGATATCATTGCTCATCCGACTGGGCGTCTCATCGGCCGGCGGGAAGCCTACGGGCTCGATGTTGGAAAACTGATCGAGCAAGCGGCCGTATCCGGCGTCGTGCTGGAGCTCAACAGTTATCCGGAGCGCCTCGATCTCTCTCCCTCTTACCTGCGTCTCGCCCAGGAGGCCGGTGTGCAACTCGCCATCAATACCGATGCGCACCATACGGATGGGCTCGCGTGGATGGCGCTCGGGGTGAAGATAGCCAGAAAAGCGCTCCTTCGGCCGGCACAAGTGATCAATACGTGGCCCCCGGAGAAGCTGTTTCAATTTTTAGCGCGCCATCGAAAACACTGGCGTAAGCGATAGGGAAGAGCGGCGTCCGCGATGGAAAAAGTTTGAAAGCTTAGGTGGAGGGATGATCCATCGATTCTAAAACGCTTTATTACCTGGAATACGAACGAATTTTAGAACGTCTGGCGCACCACACAGCCTCGGAACCCGGACGCTTGCGCGCCATGGAACTCGTACCGGAGCGCGAGAGAGATTGCGCCTTGCTTCGTCTTGCGGAGACGGATGAAGCGTACCGGTTGCTTCAAGCAGGGGAGGTCTTACCGCGCGAAGGTATTTTCCCGTTGGAACCGCTCATCCGGCGTGCAGCCCGCGGCGGGGTACTCGGTGCCGGCGAACTGTATCAGGTCCTCTCTACTGAGCAGGTAGCTCGAAAGCTTCAAAAAAGCATTGAAGCGGCGCATGAGCGGCGAGCGGTTCCCCATCTCGCCAGCTATGCCGCCCGCCTTCAACCGGATAGAGAGCTCATCGAACTGCTTTTGCGATCGGTGGATGAGGAAGGGAAGGTCTTGGACAGTGCCTCTCCCGAACTTTCGCGGCTCAGGCGGGAAATCGGGCGCACGCGTGAAAAAATTCGCTCCACGATGGAAGGTTTTTTGCGCGATCCCCGCACGTTAAAGTGGTTGCAGGAGCCGATTATCACTGAGCGAGACGGGCGTATGGTGCTTCCGGTGCGCGCCGGAGACCGAGCGCACATCCCTGGACTCGTGCATGACGTGTCGGCGAGCGGGCAAACGGTTTTTGTCGAACCGGCAGAAGTCGTGCAGCTCGGAAACAGCTTAAAACTACTGGAGCAGGCGGAAGCGCGAGAAGTCGCCCGTATTTTGCAGGTGCTCTCTCAACGCGTGGGGGAAAGAGCAGAGCGGCTGCTCGCCGACCTGGACATTTTGATCGCGCTCGATCTCATCTTGGCCCGGGCGCTTTTTTCGCTGGAGATCGGTGGCATCCGGCCGGAGATCGTCGCCGACGACGCGCCATACACATTGTACGAAGTGCGCCATCCGTTGCTCGGCAAAAAAGCGATCGGGAACGATGTCTATTTTGACGAGACGAATCAACTCTTACTTCTCACCGGGCCCAACACAGGGGGGAAAACGGTATTTTTAAAAACCGTCGGTCTCGTTATGCTTATGGCGCAAAGCGGACTGTTTATCACGGCGCGTGAAGGCTCGAGCGTGCGCGTCTTTCAAAAAATCTTTGCCGATATCGGCGATGAACAAAGTATCGAGCACAATTTAAGTACCTTTTCTGCGCACATCCGGCGGATCGTGACGATTATAGAGACTGCCGATCGATCATCGCTCGTTCTCTTAGATGAGCTCGGGGCGGGGACCGATCCGAAAGAAGGCGCGGCGCTGGCCATCGGTATTTTAGAGACGCTTCGCCTTAAAGGGGCGAGAGTCGTCGCCACGACGCATCACAGTGAGCTCAAAGTGTATGCAGCGGAAACCGACGGCGTCATGAATGCCAGCATGTCCTTTGATCTTACGACACTTCGTCCTACGTATCGCCTGCTCCTCGGTGTCCCGGGTGCATCGCATGCTTTAGATATCGCCGAGCGCCTCGGTGTCCCGGAGGAGACGATGGCCATCGTACGGAAGATGACCGATCCCGAAGCACTGCGTGAATCGCATCTTCTCTCTACGTTGAACAGCCAGCTTACCGGCTTACAGGAAGAAAGGCGCGCGCTGGATGCTGAAAAACTTCGCCTCAAACGCCTCATCACCGCTTATGAACGGGCTAAAACGGCGCTTCAAAGTGAACGCGACAAACTTTTAAAGCGCCTCGAGCGCGAATACCGCGAAGCGTTTGGCGCCATCGAAGCCGAAGCGAGGGAAGTGATCGAACAGTTAAAGGCCCTCGAAAAAAAAGGAAGCGCGGTCAAACCGCATGAGTGGACGCAGAAGATGGCCGATCTTTCTACGGCCCGCGGTCTACTCGAGGAGATCGGCGCAAAGCTCAACGGCGCGCCTCATGAGGCAAGCCGTGCCGCGCCTGCATCGCATGGGGGGAAAGTCAAGCGGCCGGAGCTTATGCCGGGGACGAACGTCGTCGTCCGTCCGCACGGCTGGCGGGGCTCACTCGTTCATATCAGTGGTTCGCAAGCCATCGTACAAGTCGGGCTCATGCGTATGTCGGTCGCTTTTGACGCGGTGAGTCCGGTGACCGAAGAACATGAAGCACCAGCATCAAGTATGTCTAAGTCTAACATAACAACAACAAAGAATATCTCATCTTCGTCAGCCAAAAGTCCGTCTGTCCGTGTTCATGCTGATCATCGGGCCATGCATACGCTGGATGTTCGCGGGAAAACCGTAGAAGAAGCACTGGCGCTTCTCGATGAAGCGCTTGATCAAGCACTTTTAGACGGTCGCGCCTCTCTTACGGTTATTCACGGACTCGGTACCGGTGCCTTAAAACGCGCCGTCGCAGATTACTTAAAAGCACACCGTCTGGTCCAACGTTACCGGAGCGGAGATATGGATGAAGGCGGAAGTGGGGTAACGATCGTCGAACTCGTTTGAAATGCGCCGTCTAACGTATTACAATCGGTGGGGTGGAGGGGAAATCGATGGATCTCATTGCCCGGATCAGCATTGTTCTCTCTATCTTGTTTGTCTTAGGTGGGCTTATTTACTGGTTCTTTTTTATGTAGATTTGTATGCCGCATTGCGGCTCCATCCGATGATGACGTAACATCGTTCAAATATGAAACGGGGTGCTTTTTATGCAGCAACTGGCTGTAATTGGTCTGGGATTTGTCGGTCTACCTTTATCCCTGAGTTATGCGCAAAAAGGCGTGCGCGTCGTGGGTGTGGACGTTTTACCGCAGCTCGTTCACGATTTAAATCGCGGTGTGAGCCGTCATCAAGAACGGGACGGAGACAAAACGCTTCCCGAGATTTTAAAAGAAATGATCGAAAAAGGCTTGTTCCAGGCTACGACAGACTACACACTTCTCCAGGAGCGTAAGATCGATACATACATCATTACCGTCGGTCTTCCGGTCCGCCAGGGTGTCGTCGATCAGACGCCGCTTTTAAGGGTTGCCGAGCAATTAGGAACGGTTCTTAAGCGCGGAGACTTCGTCCTCGTACGTTCTACTGTCGTCCCGGGAACGACGGAAGAAATTTTTTTACCGGCATTGGAGCGCGTGAGCGGGCTTAAAGCCAGCCGCGATTTTGATCTCGCCTATTCTTCGGAGCGGATCGCTGAAGGGCGGGCCTTTGAAGAGTTCCGGACGATGCCGCTGGCCGTGGGTGGAATCGATGAGAAATCGCTGAACCGAGCCATTGACGTTCTTAAAATCGTAACCGACGCGCCCATTTATCCGGCTTCGATTAAAGTCGTCGAAACGGCAAAAGTGATCGAAAACATCCAGCGCGATGTGAACCTGGCCATGGTGCAGGAATTTGCGCGCTTTACGGAACGATACGGTCTGGATACGCTGGAAGTCATGCGCATTGCCAATACGCATAAGCGGGTGCAGCTCCTTACGCCCGGACCGGGGATCGGTGGATACTGTGTACCGTATGCTTATTATTATCTCAAACCGAAGGCGGAAGAAATCGGGCTCCGGCTCCCGCTTTTATCGCTGGCCCGTGAACTGAATGACGGTGTGCCCCACGCGCTTGTGAGCTGGGTGGAAGAGACGCTTAAGGCGCAGGGGAAATCTTTCTCCGATGCGCGTGTGGCCGTTTTGGGGCTGGCCATGAAAGATTACACGAATGATGATCGGGAGTCACCGCCGCTCGTGATCGCCGAACTGCTCGTATCCAAAGGGGCGCGTGTCCTGGCCTATGATCCGATCGTAGCTCGGCGTTATCCCTTCAGCGTCGATTCGCTAGAAGAAGCCGTGGATGATGCAGATGTGCTTTTTTTCCTCGTCCGTCAAAAACCTTTTGATACGCTTGATTGGAGAGATATTGGAAGACGGCTCAAACCCGATGCTGTTGTCTTTGATGCGCGTGGCGTCATCCCGAAGGATGCACTTGCCCAGACACTCTTACGGATATAAACTTTTGATTATATGATCGCAATTATGTATGAGAAGATGGAACGAGAGAAGGATGTCGCATCATATGTCTCCCTTTGATCAACATCAGCCGGCCGCAAAGCCGCTTACGGTTTTAATCGTGGCCTATCTTTTTCCCCCGCTCGCTGGCGGGGGCATTCCCAGGGTGCAGAAACTGGTCAAATATTTAAACCGTATGGGTGTTCATACTATTGTGCTTACTGTCGAACCGCCCCCGGGTATGGTTGAAGACCCCACTCTTTTAAACGATATTCCGGCGCACACGCCGATTAGCCGCGTTCCCTTGCCGCGCTGGATGAACGCCTTTTTAGGCTTGTGGCGCAGACGTTCCGAGAGCGAGAGCGGGAAGCAGGACGGAACACATTCCGTTGATGCAAAATTACATGAGACCGCTCAAGAGCATGGACAAGCCCGTTCATTGAATATGAAGCAGGGACAGACGGATCAAAGGAACACGGTTTTTAGAAAGGGACCGCAAAAATTAAAACAGTCTGTGCAAAAAATTGTGGGGCATGCGTTGAACTGGCTCAGGGCGCGCATCTTTGTTCCCGATGATGAGGTCGTCTGGGTGCGCGGCGCGGTACGGGCAGGGATGCGGGTGATCGAACGTTATCCGGTCGACTTGATTTTTTCCAGTTCCGGGCCACTTTCTAATCATCTCGTCGCCCGTTCTTTAAAACGCAAAACGCATCTACCGTGGGTGGCCGATTTTCGTGATCCGTGGACGGAAAATATGCATCGAACGTCGATCCGTTGGCGTCTGGCGCTGGAAAAGCGGATGGAGAAAAGTGTATTTGAAGAGGCGGATGCGATTACGACCGTGACCGAGTCGTTTGCCCAGGATTTTAAGAGACTTTATCCGGCGCGTGACGTTCACGTCATCTACAACGGATTTGATCCGGAAGATTTTATGGAACTCGAGGGATCCCCCCCCAATGCTCCGCTTACGTTCGCTTATACGGGCATATTATACGGGAAACGTCATCCGCGTTATTTTTTCCAGGCTTTAAAGCGACTCATCGATGACGGGATGATTCGCCCCGATGACGTTCGCCTCGAGGTGGCAGGGGTGCTGGATTATCCCGGTCGAAGTGAAAACCGAGATGCGCTCATTGCTCTCGGTCTGGAGACGGTGGTGCGGGATCATGGGTTTTTGCCGCATCGTGAGGCGCTCGCGCTTTTAAAAACATCGCATGTGCTGGTCGTCTTCGGTGATCAGGAAGCGACGGCCGGGCGGTATATTCCCGGAAAGTTGTTCGAATACATGGCCATCGGTCGACCCATCTTGGGTCTGTTAAAGCCCGGTGAAGCGAGCCGCATCATCGAGCAGTTTGCGCTCGGGGTGCATGCCGACCCGAGCGACGTGGACGAGATCGAGGAAGCGTTACGGCACATCGTTACGCTTTATCGGAGTGGTGCGCTTCTTAAAGATATAGCGCATTGTTCTTCTAAGGATCGCCTTAGTGCGAATGAGCGTCTCTGTGCGAATGAGCGTCTCAGTGCGGATGAGCGCTTTACTTCTGAGGCTTGCCTTGCTTTGGAGGATCGCCTGCGACGATTTCGCCGGGACGTGCAGGCCGAAGCGTTTTATGCACTGTTCCAGTCGGTTGTAGGGGCGAAACAGCGCTAGTGTTAGTCGGTTCGGTGAACCGTTTTACAACCGTTTTGCGAGATGAACCGCTTTACGGATCCTAGACCGCTCAGCGCGATCGGTTGACGAGCTTTTCATAAAGGGCCCGGGTATCGTCTGCCAAACGTTCCATCGAGAAGGTCGTCTGTACAAAAGTTTTTCCTTGCTCTGCCAGCTGAGCTCTCTTGTTGGGGTGATGGAGAAGATCGAGGAGAGCTTGTTTAAGCCTTTCAGCATCATCCGGCGGTACGAGATAAAAAGGGGCTTTCGTTCGGGTCTCAACCCGTTCATCGACCCACTCCAGGATGGCCGGAAGCGCGGTGGCGATAGAAGGGATGCCCGAAGCGAGACTCTCCATCAAGGAGAGCGGGAAGCCGCCTTCCATCCGCGAGGGAAGCACATACAGATCGGCGATCGTTAAAAGCTCGGGGATGTCTCGGCGGTAGCCGAGAAAAAGGACGTTTTCTTCGATTTCAAGCGCCCTGGATAACGCCATCAGCTCTTTTTTTTCGATGCCAGCGCCAATGAGGACGAGTTTTACATCACCCTGATGTTTTTTGAGCCCGGCAAACGCTTGAAGTAAGACATCGAGACCTTTAACCGGTACGAGGCGTGACGTCGATACGATGACGCGCTCGTCTCCGATGCCCAGGTGCTCCCGCAGCGCTTTTCTTTTGTTTAAGCGCGCATCTCCGCTTAGAAAAACACTCGTATCGATGGCATTGGGGATGACGGTAATTTTATTGTCCGGGATATGTTCGCGCTGGAGCGCTTCTTTGAGAGCATGACTGACCGTAATAAAATGCTGAACGAGCGGTCGCGTTAGATGTTCCATGACATACGCCATCCAGTATTCACGTCTGAGCGGGTAGTCCTGTTTCAGAAAGCTGTGAACCGTGGTTACCGTGGGAAGGCCTAGGCGTCGTGCAGCAAGCCGCCCGAAAAAGTTGGCGCGCACACCGTGCGTATGAACGAGGTGAGGCGGAGAGGATTTGAAGAGCCGGGTTAACTGACGATAAAGACTCAGGTCAAAGCGGCCGGTTTGACTCAGCACGTTGACAGGGTACCCTGCTTCTCGCATTTTCTGGGCGAGCTCTCCGTTGTAAATGGTCACAAGACGCAGGTCAAATGTGTCCTTTAGACTGTGAAACAGTTTGATGAGGTGCATTTCCGCGCCACCGAACTCCCCACCGCCGATAATATGTGTGATACGCACTGTTTTCCCCACCGCACTCACCTTTACTCGAGCGATTTTGAACGTCTATTAAACGATTACCCATTCCTTTAAAAATCGTGTATACTAAGCGTAGCGACCAAAATGTAGAGCGTAGCTGCGCCGGAATTCATCATGTTTTATGCTTGGTCCTCGGTCTGAGCAGAGACAGGGGGCTCAAGATCCGGAAGAAGTCAATATTGATCAAAAGAGGTGACCTGCGTGACGAACGAAGATAAAATGGCGATTGACGAGGTGCTGCGTGAAGAGCTTATTCGTAATTTTATCCGCACCGGTTACCTACCGTTTAACTACGGCGGGAGTGTTGATCAGTTTTACCGAGCGCTGGAACGGTTTCATCTCGATCAGGGTCTCAGTGACCTTTACGCCGGACGGGATTTAATCACTTTAAAAGCCCTCGACGTTCTCCGCCACCTGCCGGATAATATGCGCAACTAAAACATGATCGGTTGCCGGAAGTAGCTAAGGATGCAAGCCTCTCAAGATGAGAGGCTTTTTTTTGCGCTTACTTTTGTAATTCTTCATCCTTGTCTTTTAAATAACGTTCGATTTCACTGGGCGGTTTAAGTTTGATCGAGGGATCGTTAAACTGATAAAAGCGAAAAAACACTTCCTGCATGCTGTAACCCGCGGCCGGAATGGGGAGGAGAAAGATGGCTTCGAGCTGCACGATCCGCGGTTTGTGAAGCGCTGGGTCGTCCTGAAGCCAGAGCGTAAGCAAAATATCGCTGGATGTAAGAAGCGCTTGAACATCGTTTTGACCGCGTTCTTCCAGGGTGGTCCCAAAAACGGATCGCTCGCTTGATGAGAGATACGCATCCCAGCCGCGTATAAAAACCTCCGGTTGAACGTGACTGCGATAGGCTCGCGCGGCCAACCCCAGCACTTCATCATCCCACTGCTGGGCTTCGTTAAAATAGGGTAATAAAGAGGAGAAGGAAGCAAAGGGATGAACAGATACCGGATAACTTTTCACTGTTAACCAGTCCGTCTCCGCCGTCCAGATATAACGGGCTTTTTCACCATCGCGATAAAAGCGATAAGGAATGGCGGCCATTCGGGCATCCATCGCGGTTCTTTCCGGGCGGAGATACGTACCGCTAAACATGCTCGTCGTCTTACGTTTGTGGATTGTATTGCGGATGTATCCGGTATACCAGAAACTTTTAGTGAGCGTCGCGTCTTCCATGACCTGGAGCGCCGTTTCGATCTCTTTTTGCGCATCGATGCGTGATGCGACAAGCACGGCTTTTGGAGAAGGCGGGGTCACTGGAGCGAGCCTCTCGGTACGCACAGGGACTTCAAGCGTGGTGGGTGGAAGCGACGGTTCGGCACATCCGGCGAGTATGACGGTGAGGGCGACAAACAGTAAGCCTAACCGTGCGCATCGATGTCGGTAACTGCCCGCTCTCTGAAGATGTTCACTGGCTCTCTGAAGATGTTCACTGGCTCTCTGAAGATGTTCACTGGCTCTCTGAAGATATATACTGGCTCTACGAATATAACTATGAATATAAATCGAAAGACGGATCACACGACACCACCTGCCTTTTGTTGGTGCAATGATTTTGAAAGACGCTGACGCCAACTTGAGATGAATATGAAAAGAAGGACGAGCGCATTTGAACTGAGAAGGAGCGGATAGACCGGGACATGATGGGGAACGAGGACATAGAGTCTGTGATCTCCATAACGCATTCCGACAATCGCTTCATCATCTCCTGCCATCCAGCTGAGTGGCCCATGGTTTTCGGGCCAGAGCTTGGCGTAGCGGACGTTAATCAAAGAATAAAAAGCTTTCCATCGATACATGAGCTGCCCATTTTCATAAGTGTATTCGGCCAGGTAGCGCTGAGGGTAGTCGGATAGGCGGCTTGTCGGAAGCGCCAGGATGGTCGTTTTACCGTCTTTGGTGCGGACATCTTCGAAACGAAAAAGCGGATCTTTGGCATGAAACAGGACACGCCAGTTACCGCCCGGAAGGGGCTTTAGTATTTTGGCCGTTTCGTTGGACTCGGTTGGAAAGGATACAAAGAGGACGTCTCCTTCTCCGGGAAGCGGGGCAATTAAATAATCTGCGGTGAAGAGGTCCGGAAGTTCGTTCGTGCTTAAACGATGCGTGATGAGAGGTTGACCATCGCGTTCAATATGCACAATGTCGAGTGTTTTACCAAGCAGGACGAGTACGTCTTCTCCTTTTACCTGCATGGCGCCGATGATCTGCGTCGCCTCGGTAACGAGTTGAAAGGGCCTTTGATGATAATTGCCTGTCAGTAGACCGGGGGCAAGGCGGAGGGATGTAAAGGCGCCGTCTAAGAGCGATGCTTTCTCGTCGAGATATCCGTCCCGTGCCGCCAGATCGCCGGATAGGTGCAGGGCATCCAGCGTAAAAGCGAGATACGGCGAGTGGCCGAAATTTAACGTACGCTCGGCCAGTGTATCGCGTTCGATGAGCGGCCGGTACGTACCGTGTGCGATTTCAAGATAAGGAAAACCGGGGTAATCATTCATCAAGCGATTTTCCCAGGTTCGTTCCTCTTCAGGGGAGATGAGTTCACGTTTTAAGCCGCCTTGCTGCCAGATGAGCGCATACGGTCGGACGATCTCAGGTCCCAGCAAATACGTTTTTTTGTTCTGCTCCTGATCGGCCTGAGAACCCTCCGCTGGAAACCTTTCCGTCTTGTCGTTTGTCCGCCCGTCCGGACGAATCCCCTCTCCCAAAACTTCTTCCCTGTTACCGTAGACGATGATGCGATCCAGCCCGGTTTTTTCATCACGATCGATATAAAGGGGAAAGTAGTCGCTTCTATTACCCACATAGATGGGCGACGTCACCTCGGCCACACGAAACTCCGTCCACAATCGCACTTCAGTGCGTGGCCAGAGCATGAAGAAAAGGAGTGCCACCAGGAAAAGAGCACTTAATGCGGCGTAGGGGAGCCTGATCACGAGGCGTCCAAGCAGAAAAACGATTCCTCCGAGTAAAGCAATACTGAATAGTTGCCCTGCTCCGTCAAAGAGATGCGTTTCCTGAAGCGCTTTATCCAAGAAGAGAAAGAGAAAGGTAAAGATCGCATAGGGTAAGACTTTGTCTTTCGGCGCGATCAAGATAAGCGCGCCAGTGATGACAATGATGGCGAGTATACCCCAAAGCCCACCATCTAGAGCGAGCGGAACGATGATCCAGTGATACGTAAAATAAAGATAGAAGGAGAGAACAGCGTAGAACGAAAAGGTGAGAAAACCGCGCTGCAGCAGTTTAAGCATGACCGTTCACCTTCGCTTTCAGCTGAGTAGCAGGGGGCATGTTATGATTTTGACCGGGTGGTTGCATTAGACTGGATGGTTGTATCGGGCTGGATGATTGATGATGACCGGAAGGAGTGTCTTTAGACGGAGCATCTTCTGTAAAGCGTACTGCGGGATCTTCACCTCTCCAAAGCATAGAAAACGTCAGACCGACGATGAGCCAAAAGTAGGCATTCATGAACGGAACCTCAAATATATTTTCCACAGCATTGTGCAGGAGGACGGCAGTGAGCCCCGTTACGAGTGAGATGGTGAGGATTTTGGTAGAGCGGTTCCTTTGGGAGAGCGTTTTTTGCCAGAGGGCGACGAGTAACGTCAGAAGGAGATAAAGCAGAAGTCCCAGACCGACGAGGCCAGTCTCGGCCAGCGTTTTAAAATAATAACTGTCTACATAAGTGGTTCCAAAATAACGCTGGCCCGTCGCGCCACCGTAGTGGCCGAGACCTTTTCCGAAAAACGGATCAAAGCGCATTTCATGATACGCGCGCGTCCAGCGGGCAATTCTCCCGTCGCTACCGCTTTTTTCCCAGTACGTCGGAGAAATGAGAGCCAGAATGCGACGGCGAATAGGGGGAATGATCGCTGTCAGGAGGACAAAGACGGACGAGAGGGCCAGCGCATAGATACGGCGCAGCATAAACGCGGTGACGAGTGCTGATAAAGCGAGCGCCAGCCAAGCACCGCGCGAGGCACTTAAAATGAGCCCGGCCCCTAAAAGAAAGAATGAGATGCTGTAATAGAGGCGTCCCCAACTTGTCTTCGAGATCAATAAAAGACCAGCAGCAATCGGTGTGAAAAGCGCCATATAACTTCCAAACACGTTCGGGCTTACCACAAAAGAAAAAGCCCGTCTTGAGGTTTTTTCCGAGACATCGGTCCAGCTGGCAGGGACGTCGACGCCGACGATATATTGCCCAATGCCGACAATCGCCGCAAGCGTTGCGACAGCGAGTAGAAGATCTAAGAGACGGCGTGAGGATGCCTCGTCATCGAAAAGAAAAAGACCAATCAAAGCCGCGAGCATGTAAAAATAGACCGCCCGAAATCCGTCAAAGCTTGCTGCAAAATTCGGGAGATCAAGAAAAAGATGGGCGATCCCGAGCCCGATCCAGAGGATAAGCGGCCATTTGAGTGTGTGCATGAGTGCGTGCCATTTTGTCTTATCGAAATGAAAAAGGAGCGCCGAACCTGCAAGAATAAACAGAAGTCCTTTGTCCCAGAGGGCCGCCAGTGTGGAAAGCCCCAGCATATGGCGGATAAGGTAGTCGCTCAGCGGGAAAAGCGCGTATATGTAGGCAAGATAGCGTGTCCATTGAGAGATGTTAGGCATATTAGACACGTTAGGCACTTTAAACATGGTTTTTCCCCTTTGCCATCTTTTTGTTGTAAAGTTCTATGAGAACATCCATCCCTTCCTCGGCTAATTGCACCGTCTGCGGCATGCGCGCCTTCAGGAAGGACCGTCTTTCAGGCAAGTTTTGGAAAAGGGCACGGGTGTAGGCGATAAGCGTCTCCGTATCGAGCGCATCGATGGGGAAAGCCTGCTCTAAACCCAGTGTTTTGACAAAGCGATCGATCTTAGGATCATAAGAGAGCGGCACAAATGGTAGATTGATGAGCGCAGCAAAAATAATAGCGTGCAGACGCATACCAAAAAGCGCTTCACCGGTTGAAAAAAGGTCAAGGATTTGATCATATTTTAGTTTTTGCTCCATCACAAACGCTTTACCCTGCATGTATCCGGCGATAGCTCGCGCCGGTTCGATATCTTGGGTGTGTTGCATGGCTACGAAAACAATCGTATATCCCCATTCGGCGACGTCATCTAAGACGCGCGCCAGTATGTGTTGATAAGGGTGATCCGTTTTCCAGTGACGCACGGCGACAAAAACGCGCGGCGTGTGAAGGGGAATGCCAGCTGCCTTTAACAGCGCTTCACCGCGCTTTTTGTCAGCTGTCTGGGGATCGAGCATGAGTGCCGGATCGGCCGCCACCAAAACCGGTGTCTGGTTAACACCGCAGCGGATAAGCTCATCCGCGGAAGCTTTATCGCGCATGATGGCACCATCAATGCGGTTTACAACACGGCGGATCATCCACTGACTGAAAGGGTGAATGATCGGACCGAACCCCTGTCCGAGAAAGAAAACGGGTTTTTTCAACAGTAAGGCGATGGTCGTTAAACCCAAATAATAAAGCGGACTGCGCGGAGAGGTGCGATCTTGTAGCAGTGTACCCCCACCGAGGATGACGAGATCGCTTCGCCGCATGGCCCGAATGATGGCCGGGAGTTGCCAGCGGTTGACAGCCTCTAAGCCAAATTGTTTTTCCGTATGTTCCGGATCATTGGAAAGAACCGTAAGACGCGGATGATCGAGCCGTTTCTTGAGCCCTGCAATGATACCTGCGAGCACGGCGTCATCACCGACGTTATAAAATCCGTAATAGCCTCCGATGAGGACATGGATGGAGCGTTTCATCAAGGAACCTCACTTCTTGTTCATACGGACCGTTTGCAGCCGATATTTTTTGTTTAAAACGAAGATGTTTATTCTAGACAAGTATAGCAGATTTCTAAAAGCGATCATAGAAGTGCTTGTAGAAGTGCTCATAGAAGCGATCATAGAACGTGATGTCATCGTATGGCGCTATAGTCGGTCGATAGAAATGAATGATTAACCATTCATTTTACCTCTAGTCATCGTGCGCACTATATGTTACAATATTGTTAAAAGATGCGACGCCCTTATAGTAGATAAGGAATAACTTTTGGGGCGATCGATGTATCATCCGGGAGGGATAGGGATGTTAGAAGATCGGCCTTGGTTTAAGTATTATCCGAAAGAAGTGCCGAGACACATTGATTACCCGCTTATACCACTTTATCAGCCTCTTCTTGAAAGCGCTAACAAGTTTGGGCATCACGAAGCAATTTATTTTCTGGGCCGCCGCCTCTCTTATCAGGATGTGTTGGAAGCGAGTTATCGATTTGCCCATGTTTTGCGGCAACTGGGCGTGCAAAAAGGTGACAGGGTGGCCATTATGCTTCCTAACACACCGCAGTACGTGATAGCCTATTACGGCACACTCATGCTTGGGGCCATCGTCGTGCAGACCAACCCGCTCTATGTGGAACGCGAAATTGCTTTTCAAATGAACGACGCCGAAGCAAAAATCCTTATCTGCCTCGATCTGCACTATCCGCGTATTCAGAAAGTGATCGACGAAACGCCGCTTGAGCACGTTATTTTTACCAGCGTTAAAGACTATTTACCTTTTCCTAAAAACTGGCTTTATCCATATGTACAGAAGAAAAAAGGGCAACCTATCCCTAAACGTTCGCCTGATCGGCGTTATCATGACTGGCAAGCCCTGATGCAAACCGCCCCTCTAGAGCCACCGGCGTATCCTACCATCGATCCGCAAGAAGACGTCGCCATGCTGCAGTATACAGGTGGCACCACCGGTACGCCCAAAGGCGTTATGCTTACCCATTATAACCTCATCGTCAATACAGTTCAGGCCAAACACTGGATTTACAAGACAAAGCCGGGCGCAGAAAGAGTCGTGGGTGCGCTTCCGTTTTTTCACGTTTACGGTATGACCACGGTTTTAAATCTCTCCGTGATGATTGCTGCTTCGATGCTCCTTTTCCCCCGTTTTGAGGCAGGAGAAATTTTAAAAACGATTCATAAAGAACGCCCGACCCTTTTCCCCGGTGCTCCGACGATGTATATCGCCCTCATTCATCATCCAGATATTCAAAAGTACGATTTGTCCTCGATCGATGCTTCTATCAGCGGTTCGGCCCCCCTGCCGTTAGAAGTGCAAAAACAGTTTGAAACGTTAACCAAGGGGCGGATCGTCGAAGGTTACGGCCTTTCCGAAACTTCTCCGGTTACGCATGCCAATCCCATGTACGAATTTCGTAAAACGGGCTCGATCGGTCTTCCCTGGCCGGATACAGACGCCATGATCGTTGATATGGAGACGGGTGGCCCGGCCCCCATCGGCCACGTCGGCGAAGTCGCGATTCGCGGCCCGCAGGTCATGAAAGGATACTGGAGAAAGCCCGAAGAGACGTCCAAAGCATTTATGGACGGATGGTTTTTAACCGGAGATATTGGCAAGATGGATGAGGACGGCTTTTTTTACATCGTCGATCGGAAAAAAGATATGATTATTGCCGGTGGGTATAATATTTATCCGCGCGAAGTGGAAGAAGTACTGTTTGCCCATCCTGCCGTCCAGGAAGCAGCAGTCGTCGGTGTGCCCGATCCGTATCGCGGAGAGACGGTCAAAGCGTATATTGTGCTGAAGCCCGGGCAAACGGTCACGGAAAAAGAGCTCGATACGTATGTACGTTCCAAACTGGCCGCTTATAAAATACCACGCATCTATGAATTCAGGCAGGAGCTTCCGAAAACCATCGTAGGCAAGGTGCTGCGGCGGGTGCTGGCGGATGAGGCAAAAGCGCAGATAACAAAAGAGCAGCTGACAATAGATGAGAACGGGTTAAAGGAACAGAACGACGAAGAAAAGGGAAAAGAACAAGAAGATAGAGCTCAAACGACTGTATAGAACCTTTTTTTAAGTAAGTCTTGGATGGGACGAATCGAGCGATCGGTCGTTCATCAGAAAAAATGATGCGCATCGATTGACAGCCGGGATTATTTTGGCTAAACTGGAAGCAGCGGCGAGTGAATGCTCATTCATTTCATGGGTTCCATGCATCGGACGTTTATGCATCGGACGTTTATGCATCAGACGATCATGGATTTGAAGATCTTTCATGATGGGAATGGCGGGCGTTTATATCGCTTAAAGGAAGGGGTTGCCGGATGTCGCGCAAAGGGAGCGAAAAATACGAAAGCATTTTACGTGCCGCGATTCGCGTCTTTGCCGATGTTGGCTACCACAGCGCGCAAGTATCGCGTATTGCAAAAGAAGCGGGTGTCGCGGATGGTACGATTTATCTTTACTTCAACAATAAGGTTGACATTTTGATCAGCGTGTTTCGTGAGTCGATGGGGGTGTATGTAGAAGCATTAAAGCTACATCTGGCCGAAGAGCGCGGGGCAAAAGCAAAACTGCGCAGGCTCGTTGATGAACATTTTAAATCGCTCGCAGATGACATCGAACTCGCGATCGTCACGCAGATCGAACTCCGGCAGGCGGACCGGACGATCCGTGAAGGCATACAACCGTTTTTAAAAGCCTATCTCGATGTTATCGATGATCTGATCGAGGAGGGGAAAACAGAAGGTGTGTTTCGTCGCGATATAGAGACGCATATTGCCCGCAAGATGATCTTCGGCACACTGGATGAGACGGTCACGTCCTGGGTCATGGGGCATAAAAGGCGACCCCTTTTAAATCTTGCCGACCCGATTTTTGATGCTCTCTTCAATGGTATGCGGACATGCAAAGACAATAATGTATAAGGAGGCGTGCACACGATGAAAATCGTCGTCCTGCTCAAACAGACCTTTGATACGGAAGAAAAAGTTGTCATCGAAAACGGTGTGATCAAAGAAGATGGTGCCCAGTTTGTCATCAATCCTTACGATGAATATGCGGTAGAAGAAGCGATTCGCATCAAAGAAAACGGTGATGCAGAAGTGGTGGTCGTAAGTTACGGACCCGCTCGTGTCGAAGATGCACTTAGAAAAGCGCTGGCCATGGGCGCTGATCGTGCCGTACTGATCGAGGCAGATCATCCGGTCACAGATGAGGCGGGTGTCGCGGAAGTACTGGCCAAGGCCGTCGAAAAAGAAGCGCCCGATCTTATTTTAGCAGGGAACTTTTCAGTCGATAACGGCGCTGGTCAAGTAGCTCCGCGTGTCGCGGAAATACTTGGTCTAAACCACGTGGGTGCCGTGACGAAAGTGACCTTGGAAGGGGACGACGTTGTTGTGGAACGCGATGCAGAAGGCGATCTCGAACGCATCCGGACAAAACTGCCCCTTCTTCTCACAGCGCAACAAGGGTTGAACGATCCGCGTTACCCATCGCTTCCGGGCATTATGAAGGCCAAGAAAAAACCGCTGGATCGGCTCACCTTATCCGATCTGGGGCTGGGCGACATTTCGCCACGTACGACCGTAACGAACCGCTATAACCCGCCGAAAAAAGAAGCCGGTGAGATTCTACAAGGCGACATCGCCACCCAGGTCGAAACGCTGGTCAAAAAGTTGCGCGAAGAAGCGAAAGTAATTTAAGAATGCACGCTCACATGCGAGACAAGTGATCGAGGAGGGACATGTTGATGCAAGGAAGAGCGCTTATACTCGGAGAACGAAAAGACGGTAAACTTCGTCAGGTCACGCTTGAGGCGACAAGCGCTGCGAAAAAAGTGACGAGCGGTGAAGTCGTCGTTTTGCTTTTAGGCGACGGATCTGATGCGTCGACCAAGGAGATGCTAGGTGCCTACGGTGCCGATCGATTGCTGACCATTGAACACGAAGCCTTAAGGCATTATACCTCCGATGCCTTTATGCAGGCTTTGCGCGCTGCGGTTGACCATGTGCAGCCGGAAGTGATCGTGTTTGGCCATACCGCAATTGGTAAAGACATCGCTCCGCGTCTTGCGGCGCGACTGGGAGCAGGGCTCATAAGCGATGTCGTGGACATTGTCGAGAAAGATGGTGTCGTCCATTTTGTGCGCCCCATCTATGCGGGAAAAGCGTTTGAAGAACGCACGATCGAGAAGGCGCCTATGATGTTTACGATTCGACCTAACAATATCGCCCCGCTGGCCGAGAGCGCCGGGCGAAATGTACAGGAAGAAACGCTCGCGTTAGAGATAAAAGACCTGCGCTCTATGATCGAGGAGGTCGTTAAAAAGGCGACAAGTGGGGTCGACTTGAGCGAAGCGAAGATCGTCGTCTCAGGGGGGCGAGGAACCAAGGGTGAAGAAGGGTTTAAGCTTTTGTATGAACTTGCCGAAGTGCTCGGTGGTGCTGTCGGGGCGTCACGTGGGGCCTGTGATGCGGGGTATGTCGACTATGCGCTGCAGATCGGTCAGACCGGTAAAGTCGTCACACCTGATCTCTATATCGCTTGCGGCATCTCCGGAGCGATTCAGCACCTGGCCGGTATGTCTGCTTCCAAAGTCATCGTCGCCATCAACAAAGATCCGGAGGCACCTATCTTCCAGGTTGCCGATTATGGCATCGTCGGTGATATGTTTGAAGTTTTGCCTCCGCTCATTGAAGCTTTTAAAAAGATCAAGTCGGCCTAAGCCGCATAAATGGGAGCCATGTATCCAAGATATAATATTTTTTCAAACAGTTGTCCTAAAGCTCGTTTCCCCTCAGACAGGGGAGCGGGCTTTATTTGCTTTAAATGTTGCAGGGTCAGTATTTATGAGAAACCGCCGGGAAACATTCTCCTTTTAAGGGTGGGAGGAGAGAGCCCGCCGTTTTAAGGGCGGGAGGCGGTTGCTGGATCAAACCGTATCCTGAAAGATGGTATGAAGCGCCTCGGGTAAAATGTTTTGCCAGGCACCCCAAGTATGCGTGCCATTTTTTTCGACGAAGTGTCCACGGGTGAGATAAGGTTCCAGAATTGCGCGGGATGCGCGATGCTGAGAGAGAAAGTCGATCGTGCCGAGCGGCGTTTCGACCGCTTGTTCCTCCCTACCGACGTACTGGAACAGTTTAAGATGGCGTAAGCTTTGTCCTTTTGTAGCGAGCATCTCTAAAAGGTGATCCGTAAAAAGCGTCGAGAGACCGATGAGTCCTTGAAATAGATCGGGACGGGTGAGGGCGAGTTGATAGGAGACGGTGCCCCCCAAAGAGTCTCCGGCGAGAAGGCGACGCAAACCGTGTTCGGGAAGAGGAAAGAGCTTTTCGACGGCCGGGAGCAGCTCTTCCAGAAAAAAGGCGAGATAGGCCTCGTTCTCCGGCCCCTCCGGGTGATACCACGCTCGCCGTTTGGCAAGATCCACGTCTACGCCGACGATATAAAACGGGGGCAGTTCGCCTGCTGCGATGCCTTTTGCAGCGATCGTTGCGATCCGACCGTACATAAAAAAATACTGCCCATCTTGTGTATAGACGATATTTTTAACATCTTTTTCCACATTTTTTAAAGATACTTCTACGTCTGCCGGGATAAAAAGGCGAAGATCCATGGTGCGCATTAAAAAGTGACTGTGGATAGTTTGTCGGATGATCTTTCGTGCGTAGTGTGCGCTCATGACGACTCACCTTTCTTTTCCGCAAGCGTTTCATCCAGCGCAGTAGCAATTTGCTCGACACGCATTAAAAATTGTTCGACTTGCTCCCGGGGTTTGGGAAGACGGCTGGCATATCGAGCGATCTCCAGACCGCGATGAAAGGCGACCATGCTCGGCACGCCGTAAATGCCCAATCTTTGTGCGAGTTCACTTGATTCGTGAGCGTCTACTTCTTCATAATAGATGTGAGGATAGGCAGTGATGAGTTCAGGAAAGAAAACTTTAAGCCGTCGGCAGTCTGGACACAGTTTGGTCGTAAAAAGCCAGATGGAGGTCCCTTCCTTTATTTTTTCCTGGAAGGTCGCGAGTGTGACGGGCATACGACTCATCCTTTCTTTATTCGATCGTTCGATCTTGAAATAGGTTGCATTATTTCATCCTTCTGGTGGTGCCGCCCCGGCGGCGACATGGGGGTCGATTCTCACTGTCATCGTTTGATCGAACGATTCATATCGGTTATGCTACGGCTTGGTGCGCTATGTTTCGGTTTGGTTAGGCGTTATACCTTTTTTAGGCAAGATCCGTTGTTCGTATGACATTTGTTTAGTATGATTGTAACATAGCGAAGGGGACTCTTGGAAATGAACGGGAAGCGTACCGTTTGAAGCGTACCGTTTGATGAGGTTCGAGATTCGTATCGGTTGATGAGAACAAAAAATAAATATATCTTAAGGTCGGAGAGAAGATGGGCATGTCTAAAAAGATACATGAAAGTGAGCAGTTTGCGTTAAGCGACTTTTTACCGTTTACGTTATGGGTGGTCGTCGAATATAAATCCATTCGTCATCTGTATATACAGATCAAGGAGGATCCTGCCTGGCCCTATGTGCTCGTTCGAGCTCCTTTAAAAACCCACCGTGACGAGATTTTACGCATCTTATATAAGCGACGTGCGTGGTTAGAAGAAAAAATACGGCGTTTTTTACAAAAAAAAGGAGAACAAAAACTGCACTGGATCGTCGGTCAATCTGGACAGGAAAAAGCCTGCTGGATTGAACTTTTCGGGGAGCGCCGGTTTCTTTTTTGGAAGGAAAGCGAAGCGGAAAAACGGCCGCTCGCGCTCTTGCAAAGCGCGGCTTTATATTTTTATGTGCCTTCTTATGTGACCGCAGAAAAACGCAATGTTTTGTTAGAAGACTGGTTAAAATCGATGCTGCTTTCGGTGATCATGGAACTGGTAGCAATGTGGGCTCCGCGCATGGGGGTCACGGTGGAGGAGGTGCGTATCCGTAAAATGCGCACCCGTTGGGGTACATGTATTCCAGCAAAAAAGCGTCTCTGGTTTTCTCTGATGCTTGTCCATAAAAATAAAGAAGCGATCGAGTACGTGGTCGTCCATGAACTCGCCCATCTTTTGGAACCATCGCACAACGCGCGCTTCTGGGATATTGTAGAGCAGTACATTCCGGAGTGGCGGGAAATACGTCGTTCTCTTCGATACGGATGATGTTTTTCTTTGTAGCAGGAAGCTGAGAAACATATCGGTTTACGTTATGGGTTTAGTTTGCTTTTTGGTAGATCTCTTGTTAAACTAAAATAAGTGAAGTGTCCTATGTGCCAGAGCTTAAGCGCACATGACTCTTTTGGGTGAGAGCAAATGACCGCAATGAACCGCACATGACCGCATTGGATCATACACACAGATTAAAGGAGGCGTTCAGAATGGCGATTATGCATACGACAGATGCAGATTTTGCAAAAGACGTGGAACAAGGTGAGGGCCTCATGATCGTAGATTTTTGGGCGGAATGGTGCGCTCCGTGCCGTATGATTGCCCCTGTTTTGGAACAGTTGGATCAAGAATTTGCTGGTAAAATTCAGATCGTGAAGTTGAATGTGGATGAGCACCCTGAAACGCCGGCGCGGTTTGGAATAATGGGTATCCCGACGCTCCTTATGTTTAAAAATGGTGAGGTCGTCGATCGTATCGTCGGGTTTCAACCGAAGGACAATTTTGTGCGGTTGATCGAGAAGCATCTATAATTTTGCATGACCACAGCGTTTAACCGAACAGCCCCACCTCTAAGCGTTAGCGTAGGTGGTGGGAGTATGTCACTGCAGAGTTCACTCTAGAAAGACGCCCCTTGCGCACATTGGTGAAAGAGGGCGTCTAAGATCACTATATTTATCGGAATAGTCAGTTTTCGTTCTCGGATTTGAAGAGAAGAGGAGGGCGGGGCATATGAGACACCTTAGAGGGTTCAGGCGGCGCATCTTTTTAACTGCCCTGTTTCTTGTGTTTTATCTTTTGTTACCATTTGCGCTATCAGTGACAGACTCATCCGTCATAGGTGTGCTAGACGAGAACATTTCACCGGTCCAACCTGCATGGCTCTGGGTTTATGGAGTATTTTTGCTATTTCTTGCGATTTTTATGATTGCTTTAGAGGCGTATCTTCGTACTAAAGAAGAAAAGTAGATAAAGAAGAAAAATAGAAAGGAGGGGAGGGATGCCGGAACCGGGTGTTGTTTCGTTTTTTTTATTTTTAACGATTATGGCCGGGACACTGGTTATTACGCACTGGGCGGCGGAACAGGGCCGGACGACCGTTATTTTTTATACGGCTCAACGAAGTTTGACAGGCGTGCAAAATGGTCTCGCGATTGCCGGTGATTATATCAGCGCGGCTTCTTTTTTGGGGACGACCGGTGCCGTCGCGCTTTTTGGATATCATGGTTTTTTGTATTCCATTGGTTTTCTTTCATCTTATTTGTTTTTGATGCTCTGGGTCGCCGAACCTGTTCATCGGCTAGGTCTTTTTTCGCTGGGTGATGTTTTTTATGCCCGCTTCCCCGATCAGCGACTGCGTCTCGTGGTGGCTTTTTTTCAATTTGTTATTTCGCTCATGTATCTTGTTCCTCAGCTGGTCGCCTCAGGGTTGCTTTTGCGCCTGTTACTCGGTCTGGATTATGTATCTTCGGTATTAATTATCGGAACCTTGATGACGATCTACGTGACGTTTGGCGGTATGACGGCAACGAGCTGGGTGCAGATCATTAAAACGGTGCTTCTCTTAAGCGGAACGATCCTCCTTGTGCTTATCGCTTTTGCGCGGTATGACTGGCAGTTTATGCGTCTTTTTCAAGAGGCAGAAGAGATGTTTCAGAAGAGTGCAGCGCACAGCGCACTGGCACAATCGGAAACGACTATACAGGCGCTGGCGCTTCTTCTCACACTTTTTTTAGGGACGTCCGGTCTTCCACACATATTGATGCGCCTTTTTACCGTACGTTCTGTACGTTCTGTACGCATTTCTATTTTAACTGCCGCTTCGATTATCGGTTTATTTTATCTGATTACGCTCATTCTGGGGTTTTCTGCACGGGTTTTGGTCGGTTACGATACGCTCAGGACGGTTGATCCCTCCGGTAACCTCGCTGCACCGCTTCTCGCCAATGTACTGGGTGGGGCTTTTCTCGTGGCGTTTGTTGTGGCGCTTGCTTTTGCGACGATTCTTGCCGTGGTTACGGGACTGGTGATCTCCGCGACGACGGCTTTGTCTTACGATGTGTATCATCAGGTGCTGGGCCATGGCAAAACATCTGATCGAGCCCAGCTTCGGGTAGCTAAACTGTCGGCGATCGTGGTCGGGATTTTGGCAACGGCGATTACGCTCGGTCTGGCCGAAAGAAATGTCGCTTATCTCGTCGCGCTCACGTTCTTGACGGCGACGTCTAGCTTAACGCCGGTCTTGATGCTTACGTTATATTGGCGCGGTATGCGCACCTATGGTGTTGCGGCGGGCCTCGTCGCCGGTGTCGTTATGTCGCTATCCTCGCTTTTCATTTTTCATGGGCAGTTTACAGGTGTTTTTCTTAGTATTCCGATAACTTTGATAATCGCCATGGCTGTTTCTTTGTTAGAAGATAGAAGACGACGACAGCTCGATGGAAGACTACAGCTTCAGGTTGAGGATGTTTTCGAGTCACATGCGCAACAGAATGAGACACTCTGGCGACGCTTTTTTGTAAAAGCGCACGGTCGTCCGCCTGAGCAGATGTTTTAAAAAAAGGCAATAAAAGCGAGCGTATCGTGCCGGTTTTGAAAGAGGTGTGTGGTCTTGTTCGAGCTTACCCTGGCTTTATGGGAACGCACGGCCATTGTCATTTTGGTCGTGTTTATCATTATGCGTAAACGTCGTTTTCGTTTTCTTTTGCACGACTCAGGTGGGATGGCACGTCTTTTTGCAGTGGTGCTCTTTGGCTTGATGAGTATGCTTGCTGTTTTTTTAGGGGTTGTCTTCGATGGTGAAAACTGGTATCGACCTTCTTTCCACGAACCGGCTCATGCTTTTAAAAACGTGTACTGGATCGACACGAGCGTCATTCCGGTGATGATCGCCTCTCTTTTTGGGGGGGTGTTTGTGGGTGTGGGCGCGGCGCTCTTTGCCGCGGCAGTTAACGTGTGGATCGGTAGCCTAAGCGCAGTGGCCAATGCCCTCACCGTCGTGATCGTAGGCGGGATCGGAGCGCCGGTGGCGCGAATTCTTGCCGATCGACGCTTACTTTCGCCGATGCGAGCCTTTTTTATCGGTATTTTCCCTCCCTTTTTACAGATGTCCCTTATCCTGGTGACGGCGGGCGACACCGAGACGGCAATTGCACTTACGGAATGGTTTGGTCTTCCGCTCGTCGTCGTCACGAGTTCTTCTCTAGCCGTATTTACGGCGATTATGCACCAGGCGCTCCTGGAAGAAGAGCAAGAAGCCGCGTTGGAGACGAAAAAAGCGCTGTCGCTGGCCCGGCAGGCGCTTCCCTTTTTATCGTTGGAAAGCCCCTGGGAGCGGGGGAAAAAACTGGCCCGGCTGCTCTATGAAGCGCTGGATGTGGCAGCCGTCTCCGTCACCGATGAAAGCCGCGTGCTCGCGCACATCGGTGACGGGGAAGACCATCATGTAAGCGGTGATCTACTCAAGACCCGGCTTTCCCGGCAGGCGATCGAAGAGGGCGCGCTTAAGGTTGCCTTAAGCCGGGATGAGATCGAATGTTCAGAGCGTCATTGTCCGCTTACGGCAGCGATTATTATTCCGCTTTTAGAAGGGGATCGCGTACAGGGGCTCATCAAGCTTTATTTTCGCTCCAGTGCGCACATTCGGCCTGTGGAGCTGGCTTTGGCGCAAGGGCTCGGTGATCTTCTCTCCCGCGAGCTTTCCGCACTGGCCACGCGTCGTATGAAGGAACTGGTACGGGAAGCGGAACTCAGTGCCCTGCAAACCCAGGTGCATCCGCATTTTTTGTTCAATACCCTGCATGTCATTGCTGCTCTGATTCGTACGCAGCCGGAGCGAGCGCGCGAAGTTACGGTCAAACTGGGCCATGTCTTGCGATACAATTTACGGCAGATGGAACATACGCTCGTCCCACTGCAAGAAGAACTTTCTTTTCTCGCCAATTACTGGGACATTGTGGAAGCGCGTTTTCCCGGTCGGTATCGACTGGAGGTCACGTTACCGGATGCGATCTACCATAAAAAACTGTATGTCCCGCCAGCCAGTATTCAGCCGCTCGTAGAAAATAGCTTGCAGCATGGACTGAGCACACGCCTTGCGGGGGGCTGGGTGCGCGTCGAGATCGAACTTCATGAAGAGATGACGGTACGGGTACGCGACAACGGTATCGGCTTTGACGCCGAAGTTTTAACGCGCGCCGGCAAACGCTTGTTTACGCGTCAAAAGGGAAGCGGTATCGGTCTGTATAATGTGAATCAAAGACTGATACGCCTGTTCGGACCGCAGGCAGAACTTACGCTCCTTAATCATCCAGAAGGGGGCGGGGAAGTCACTTTCACCATCCCGATCACTGAACGTCACGATCACCTGTCGCGGGACCATCGTACCAATCAAGATATCCTTGTACCGCAAAATGATCGAACGTTTCAAAACGACGATACACTGCAAATAGACGATACACTGCAAATCGACCATGCGCATCGAGACGTTCATGCAAGTCCAAAACAAGCCTTCTGAAACAAGCCTTCTGAAATAAACTTCAAGAAAGGAGGAACCATCTTGCGCGTCCTTGTAGCCGATGATGAAACGCTCGCGCGCGAAGAGCTCGTCTATTTACTGAATCAGGCAAACGATGTGGAACTCGTCGGTCAGGCGACCGATGGGAGCGAACTTTTACTTTTAATCAAGGAGAAAGATGTCGATGTTGTTTTTTTAGATATCCAGATGCCGAAACTTACAGGTCTTGCGGTCGTACATGCGCTTCGTGCGCTGGACAAGGAGCCCCCCCTCTTTGTATTTGTGACTGCTTATGATGAGCATGCAGTACAGGCGTTTGAACTGGAAGCCGTCGATTATGTATTAAAGCCGTTTGACGAAGAGAGGCTGATGCGAGCGCTTGGAAGAGTACGGCGGCATCTTGCTTCAAGAGGCGGCGCAAAGCGCGATGAACGCTCCGATGACCGATCGGATGCGATGCCCAGAGTTCCCTTGACGCGCCCGGTCCGTCTCGTCATTGATGATGGGGAACGGCTCGTCGTGCTCACGCCTGCGGATGTGATCTATGCTGTACGCGAAGGAAGGGGGATTCATATTCATACGGAATCGCAGACCATCGAAAGCCGTATGACGTTAAGCGAGCTAGAAGAAAAACTGAGCGGGCACGATTTTTTTCGCGTCCACCGCAGTTATCTCGTGAATCTTGATTATATCGAAGCGATTACGCCGTGGTTTAATGGTGCATATACGCTTCTTTTGCGCGATGCGGCGCGTTCCACGGTGCCGGTGAGCCGGGCTGCGGCTAAGCAGCTATTTGAGCGATTAGGGCGAGCCTAATGGTTTTTGCATGTCCTTGTCATTCATCTAGCAATGAAGGCGTTTTACGCTACACTTACGACATTTGACGTCTGTTTTTAACCGGGCAGCGTCTTTTTTTGTTATGCTTTATTGCAAGCGCTACCAATGGATGTGTTGCCAAAGAGGTAGCGTCTCCTAAACAAGAAAAATATTTAAAAATTGTCAAAGGAGTGAATAGTTATGGCTGAAATTGCAGCAAGCACGCGCGGAATCGCTGAACCGCTGCGTCAGGAAGTTGGGTCGACGAAGCTTGCGGAAATTGCTGACACGCAGGCATTTAAGGAGCTGCGTCGGGCCAAATTATCGTTTATCTGGCCGGTCACGTTGCTGTTTGTCGCTTTCTATTTGCTCCTGCCGCTCCTTGCCGGTTATGCCAAACCGCTTATGTCCAAGTATGTCGTCGGCTTTGTCACATTCGGTTATGCGTACGGGCTCATCTATTATCTGGTGGCCTGGGGGCTCGCCTTTTTATATGTGGCGGTGGCCCGCCGCTTTGATCGCGCCTCTCAGGCGATCGCCCGTCAATCGGTTGAAAACACGGCACAGTCTCCTAACTCAGTATAGTCCCGTAACACAGGCTAGAGCTTCCATGCCGCTTTGCAGCACCAGCAGAAGGATGAAATGCCGCATCCTATTTCAGGATAGCATAAAAAATGTGGAAAGTGAGGTGGGACGATGAAGCTGATCGGTATTATCCTTTTTTTGGTGATTATTCTTTTGACCATGTATATCACGTACTGGGCTTCGCGGAGGGTGAAAGGGACGAGTGAGTTTTATGCGGCAGGGCGTTCTCTCACCGGAGCGCAAAACGGTCTCGCCATTGCTGGGGATTATTTGAGTGCTGCTTCCTTTTTAGGTATAGCCGGCTTGGTCGCTTTAAATGGGTATGATGGGTTTATGTATGCCGTCGGCTGGCTGATGGGCTACATCGTCGTGCTCTATCTGGTAGCCGAACCGCTTAGAAATTCCGGTAAGTTTACACTTGCCGACGTCTTATCGTATCGTTTAAAACCCGTTCCGGTGCGGACGGCCGCAGCCATTGTGACGCTTACGATCAGCGTTTTTTATATGGTGGCACAGATGGTGGGGGCCGGGGCGATCATTCAGCTGCTCGTCGGACTGCCGTATGAGTGGGCGGTCGTTTTTATCGGGGCGATGATGATTATATACGTCGTCTTTGGCGGTATGCTCGCAACGAGCTGGGTTCAGATCATCAAAGCAGTTTTACTCATGAGTGGAACGCTTTTGATCGTACTCTTGCTGGGGATGATCTATTCCTTCAACCCTTCCCATCTGTTTGAAGCGGTGGTGAACGGGCAGGGCGCAGAGTATCTACAACCCGGCAAACTGTATAAAAACCCGATCGATCTTTTTTCACTCGGAATCGCGCTCGTGTTAGGTACGGCCGGACTGCCGCATATTTTGATTCGTTTTTATACCGTGCCTTCGGCTCAGGAAGCGCGTAAATCGGTCATCTGGGCGATGATGATCATCGGTGTCTTTTATCTCTTGATTACGTTTGTCGGCTTTGGGGCGATGGTGCTGGTCGGGCCCGAGGCGATTCGAGCGGCAGACAAAGGGGGGAACATGGCGGCACCGCTTCTCGCTGAGTATTTAGGGGGCGGAGCAGGCACGTTTGGAGGAGAGCTCTTTATGTCGGCCATTGCCGCGGTTTCCTTTGCGACGATCGTCGCCGTCGTCGCCGGACTCGTCATCGCTGCCTCCGGTGCCTTTGCTCATGATATTTACACCAACGTCATTAAAAAAGGTGAGGTCGATGAGAAAAAACAATTTCTGGTGGCGCGCTATACGGCGCTTACGATCGGTGCCATCTCCATTGTGATCGGTATATTAGCGAAGGGGCAGAATGTCGCCTATCTGGTGGCACTGGCTTTTGCCGTCGCAGCCAGTGCCAATTTGCCGGTCATCCTCTTTTCCTTGTACTGGAAAAGGTTTAATACTGCCGGCGCAGTGAGTGGGATGATCATCGGGGCGATCACCGCCGTTCTTTTGGTCGTGCTAGGGCCCAGCGTGATGGGCAAAGACGCCATCTTTCCGCTGGCCAATCCCGGTGTGGTCAGTGTGCCGGTGGGGTTTCTCACCTCCTGGATCGTGACGCTTATAACACCGCCGGAGAAAGAACTTGAAGCGCGTTTTGCTGAACTTTCGGTGCGGTCGCAAACGGGGATTGGTGCAGAAATGTAAGTGATCTTGGGAAAAGGTTGTCCGCTCGCTAGATTTTACGGCTAGTTTTATGGCTAGATTTAATGGAAAGATTGTGTTAAAATAGGCTCATCCGATGAGACGAAATCGCCTTGATTTAAGAATTATTATGTTTTATTATCATGCTTTATCATCGGGCGCAAGATTGAATGGTGTAAGCGGCGTCTTATGTTATGTTTACCAGAAGTTTTTCTTAAAGAGCGTAAGGCGCAAACGGATTTGGAGCGAAAAGTCATAATCTAATATTCAAGCATAAGGAGGTGTTGACCCGCCCAAGGCATGGTGTGTCTTGCGCATCGTGCGCAAAACAGCATGCTTTTTGGGGCGGGGCTTACCATGAGCGAACATACGGATGCCAAGATGCAGGAAGAACGTTTAATGCCGACCGTGAAAAATGCAAATATGCCCGATTACGAAGAAGCGTATCGCTCGTTTCGCTGGGAAGATGTAGAAAAAAATTTCAGCTGGTACACGACTGGAAAGGTCAATATGGCCTATGAAGCGATCGACCGGCATGCACTCGGCGATAAAAAAGACAAAATCGCACTTTATTATAGCGATGGAAACCGCGATGAGTCGTATACATTTGCCGAGATGAAAACGCTCACCGATCGTTTTGCCAATGTTCTCCAAGGCATGGGCATTCAAAAAGGCGATCGCGTCTTTATCTTTTTACCGCGCAGTCCGGAGACGTATGTAAGCCTCTTCGGTATTATTAAGATCGGCGCGGTGGCCGGACCTTTGTTTGAAGCGTTTATGGAGCAGGCGGTCAAGGATCGGCTGGAAAATAGCGAAGCGGTGGCCATCGTCACGACGCCCGAGCTTCTCCCGCGCGTACCGTATAAAGATCTTCCGCATCTCAAACACGTTATTCTGGTGGGGGCGCGGCCGGATGATGTACCCGAAACCGATGCCGGCACGACCTTTTACAGCTATGATGCCGAAGTGGAAAAGGCCTCGTCCGACTTTGAAATCACCTGGGTCGATCGCGAAGACGGCCTGATCCTCCACTATACTTCCGGTTCGACGGGGAAGCCCAAAGGTGTCTATCATGTGCATAACGCTATGATTCACCACTATCAGACGGGAAAGTGGGTGCTCGATTTTAAAGACGAAGATATTTACTGGTGTACGGCCGATCCAGGGTGGGTGACCGGTACGAGCTACGGAGTCTTCTCTCCGTGGTTAAACGGTGTCACGACCGTCGTGCGCGGCGGACGTTTTAATCCGGACGACTGGTATGGCACGATCGAAAAATATAAGGTCACGATCTGGTACAGTGCGCCGACCGCCTTCCGCATGTTGATGGGTGCCGGCGAAGACGTTATAAAAAAATACGATCTCTCCAGCGTGCGGCACATCTTAAGTGTGGGTGAGCCGCTCAACGCCGAGGTCGTGCGTTGGGGAATGAAAGCGTACGGACAACGCATCCATGATAACTGGTGGATGACGGAAACGGGCGGACAGCTCATTGCCAACTACCCATCAATGCCGCTTAAACCCGGTTCGATGGGGCGGCCCTTCCCTGGCATTCAAGCGGCGATACTCGATGATAACGGACAGGAAGTGCCGCGTGGCGAAGTCGGTAATCTCTGTATCAAGACGCCGTGGCCGGCGATGATGCGTAAAATATGGAAGAATGAAGCGAAATACAATGAATACTTCAAATTCCCGGGATGGTATCTCTCCGGTGACGTGGCGAAGATGGACGAGGACGGGTATATCTGGTTCCAAGGTCGCTCCGATGACGTTATCATGACCGCCGGAGAGCGGGTCGGTCCGTTTGAAGTGGAAAGCAAGCTCGTTGAACATCCGGCTGTGGCAGAGGCTGCGGTTATCGGTAAACCCGATCCTGTGCGCGGTGAGATCATCAAAGCGTTTGTGGCGCTTCGCGCCGGTTACACGCCGTCCGATGCGCTGGCCGAGGAACTCAAGCAATTTGTGAAAAAAGGGCTGGCCGCGCATGCAGCGCCGCGTGAATTGGAGTTTAAAGATTCTTTACCGAAGACGCGGAGTGGAAAGATTATGCGCCGCGTGCTCAAGGCTTGGGAGCTGGGGCTTCCGACAGGGGATCTCTCGACGATGGAAAAATAGTGTTGCCTCTACGACTGGTAGAAGACAATGTGTACATTTGGTTTAGAAGCGCGTCATAGGTGATTCACGAGGAATTCTTCATCGACTAGGCATACGCGGGCTGTTCTACCCTATCATTGACATCAATGCGGGGGAGGGAACGGCCTTTTTTTATTTAGATGTGGATTATGGAAAATCGGAAACGTTAGTAAGATCATGAAATATCGGCATTTAATCTTGACACTTGAGAGCGTTTGCATTAAAATGGTAGCATATTAAACTTAATTGCCTTGTTTTTTAAATAATAAAAGCAATATGGAACGTATGAACGCTTTGATGATTACCAGGCGCTGTTAACGTCTCCATGCGCGCAGTTTGGGTGTCACGGTAGTAACCTGAAGGTGAGAACAGTCTAGAGGAGACAGTAAAGACGGTAGCTGTCCGGTTGAGGTAGGCACACATTTGGGGAAGAAGCATGAGGAAAGACTTTGGGAGAAGAATGGAAAGAAACGTTTTTGCGCATCGCTTGAGGTGAGAGGTGACGCACATGACGACGGCCGGACGGGCGATGGTGCGTACGTTACAGGCACTGGGCATTGAACTGGTGACAACCGTCCCCGGGGAAAGCTTTTTAGAGGTGCTGGATGCGCTGTATGATGCTCGCGACATGACGACACTTACATTTCGTCATGAAAGCGGTGCAGCATTTATGGCCGAAGGGTATGCCAAGATGAGCGGTCGACCTGCCGTGGTAATGGCAACCAGGGCCGTTGGCGCTGGGAATCTGGCCATCGGTGTGCACACGGCTAGAAGTGATTCTACACCGCTTATCGTCGTACTCGGTCAGGTAGATCGGAAAGATAAAGACCGTGAAGCATTTCAAGAAGTCGACCTGCTCGGGATGTTTCGACCGCTGGCGAAATGGGTGGTAGAAGTCGGGCAGGGAGAACGTCTCGCCTGGTTTATACGTCGTGCTTATCAAGAAGCGGTGAGCGGTCGGCCGGGCCCGGTCGTGCTCATCGTACCGGAAGATGTTTTTCTCGATTCCGTCGATATGAAATCAGATGATATGAAACCGGATGGGGTAGGTATGCCTCATCCGATGTCCCCCCGAACGTCTCTTCTTTCTTTTGAGACGCCAATCGTGTACGGCGGCCCGGATAGAATGTTTATCGATGCGTTTTATACGTTGCTCCGCGAATCCAGAAGGCCGGCGGTGATTGCGGGAGGCGGTGTGCGCTTAAGCGGCGCACGTGAGCTTTTGGCGTCGTGGGCGAGCATTCATCAGATACCAGTTTACGCAGCTTTTCGCCGACAGGATAGTTTTCCGGCTGAGCATGCATGTTACGCCGGACACCTCGGTCTGGGGACGCCTTCGATGATCGCCGAACATCTCTCTGAAGTCGATCTCTGGATCGCCCTTGGCACGCGGCTCAGTGAGGTGACGACGCAAGGTTACACCTTGCCGCATCCCCATCAAAGGCTCATTCACATCGAACGCGATCCTGCGGTTTTGGCGCGTTATCCGGAAGCCGCGTTAAGCGGTGCATTTGATCTGAAAACGTTTTTGGAAGCGATTACAGATTCAACGTTTACTCCCGACGCAAGCGCGATACGCGTGCGCGAACGGTGGTGTAGCACCGTTAAAGAAGCTTATCTAAAGTCGCTTCAATATCCACCTAAACCGTCTGTGTATGCTTCCATCATGCAAACCATCAGTGAAAACCTTCCGGAAAATGCGGTTATTGCAAATGATGCCGGTAACTTTGCAGGATGGATCCATCGTTATCTTCCGTTTACGGTACATCGTCGGCAGATTGCTCCGACTTCGGGGGCTATGGGTTATGGGTTACCGGCGGCGTTGGGGGCCAAATGGGCAGACCCTGCTCGACCGGTCATTGTGTTTGCCGGGGATGGCGGTTTGATGATGACGGTTCAGGAAATCGCGACGGCCGTGCGCTACCACCTCAATGTGTTGGTGGTGGTTTTTAATAATGCACTGTACGGAACGATACGGCAGCACCAGGCTCATGCTTACCCGGGACGGGTTATGGCGACCGAACTTTCGACCGTTAATTTTGCCGCTATGGCTGAAAGTATGGGAGCGCTGGGACGGCGCGTCGAGCGGCCGGATGCGTTTGCGGAAGCCTGGGCCTTTGGGCTCGAGCGCGCCCGAGGAACACAAGGGTTGCCGGTCGTTCTCGATGTTATCGTACCACCCGACGAGATTAGCGTCGGACGCTGGTTGGAAGAGCTGGAAGGAGGAAAAGAAAATGGAACGACTCTATCCGGATAAAGTGTATCCCATGATCGATGGAACGTTTGTCGATGATCTACCGGGCGCGTTTAAACCGGTCATCAATCCAGCGACCGGTGAAGCGTTGGCAGAGGTCTGGTTTGGACAGGAAGAAGTGATCGATCGTGCCGTTGAGGCGGCAGAACGGGCCCAGAAGGCATTTAAGCGCGTACCGGCTCCCAAGCGGGCGGAGTATTTGTACCGTCTCGGGGCGCTTCTCCGACGCGATAAGGAAAAGCTCTCCCGCTTGTTGACGCTGGAAAACGGTAAACCGATTGATGAAGCCCGCGGGGAAGTTCAGGAAGGCATCGATATGGCGTTTTATATGGCTGGCGAAGGCCGGAGGTTATTCGGTCAGACGACCCCAGCAGAACTGCCTGATAAATTCGCCATGAGTGTACGCGCGCCGATCGGGGTCGTCGGTTTGATCACACCTTGGAATTTTCCGATCGCCATCGCCACCTGGAAGGCTTTTCCGGCGCTCGTTTCTGGGAATGCGGTGATCTGGAAACCGGCCAGTGAGACGCCGCTTATGGCCGATGCCCTCTCCCGGCTGGTGATCGAAGCAGGGTTTCCCCAAGGGGTCTTCAACGTTGTTTACGTAAGTGGTGGAGACGCGATCTACATGGTTGAACATCCGAAAATTAAAGTCATTTCCTTTACGGGCTCAACGGAAGTCGGTCGAACGATTGCGGAGCGCGGGGGACGCCTGATCAAACGGGTGTCTCTGGAGATGGGCGGCAAAAATGCGGTTATCGTCATGGAAGATGCTGATCTCGATCTGGCCACAGAAGCTATCCTCTGGTGCGCCTACGGGACGAGCGGGCAGCGCTGTACGGCCTGTAGCCGTGTCCTCGTTCATGTCGAAGTCAAAGAAGCATTGGAAAAGCGCCTCCTAGACGGTATCCGCAGTTTAAAAGTAGGATCCGGTTTGGATGAGGCGGTGCGCGTCGGTCCGGTCATCAACCGGGGGGCACTGGAAAAGATTCACCATTACGTCGAAATCGGTCAGCAAGAAGGTGCCCGGCTCTTAATCGGCGGTCATCCGCTGGTAGAAGCGGAATACACAGGGGGGTATTATTATGCCCCCACTTTGTTTACCGATGTACCGGCGAACGCACGTATTGCCCAGGAAGAAATCTTCGGCCCGGTCCTCTCTATTATTCCGATTCGCAGTCTGGAAGAAGCGATTGAAATCAATAACGATGTCATGTACGGGCTTTCCAGCTCTATCTTTACACGTGACGTGAATCGCGTTTTTCGCGCTATGCAAGAGCTGGATACGGGCATCGTCTACGTCAACGCCGGCACGACGGGTGCAGAGATTCACTTGCCATTTGGGGGGTCGAAGATGACTGGAAACGGTCACCGTGATTCCGGTATTCAAGCGCTCGATGTATTTACGGAGTGGAAGAGCATCTATGTTGACTACAGTGGCAAATTGCAGCGGGCACAAATCGATGTTTCGTATGATGAATGATAAGCGACAAGAGAAAGGATGAGTCCATGGGGGATCGTTTTATCGTTCTCGGTGCGGGCAAGATGGGGCGCGTGGCGGCACGCGCCCTGTTAGAAACACCGGAGCAAACGGTGACACTGGCCGATGTTCGGGAAGAGGCACTCCTTGCTGCGACTGAAGAAATCGCGGAGACCATGGGGCGTGAGGCGCTCCATCGCCTGCAAACGCGAACACTTGATGCAAGCGATGAAACTGCTATTGTCAGCGCGTTAGAGGCGCACAATGTCGTATTAAATGCTTTATACTTTACTTTTAACGAAAAGGTGGCACATGCCGCAGTCGAAGCGGGTGTTCATTACACTGATCTCGGTGGACATATCATGGGTGTCACTGAGCGCGTACTGGCTCTTTCGGAGGTTGCGCGGGCCAAAGGCGTGACGCTCATCCCCGATGTGGGCGTGGCCCCAGGCATGATCAATGTGCTCGCGGGGCACGGGGCGCGCGATTTGGAGACGATCGAGGCCATAGAGATTTATGTAGGGGGGATTCCCCAAAGACCCAAACCGCCGTTCGGGTATGCGCATGTTTTTTCCTTGGAAGGCCTGTTCGATCACTATGAAGATGACTCGGAGATCATTCGCGACGGTCAGCGCGTGCGCGTCCCTGCTCTCAGCGAAATCGAGACCGTTTATTTCCCGCAATTCGGTCCGCTGGAAGCCTTTCATACTGCCGGTGGTACGTCCACGCTCATCGACACGTTTCAGCATGCTCACAATCTTATGTATAAAACCGTTCGTTATCCCGGCCATGCCGAGCGGATGCAACTTTTAAAGACGCTGGGATTTTTTAATCGAGAACGAACGGTCGAGATCGAATCGGTACAGGGAGCAGTTCGCCCGCGCGATGTGCTGTTAACGATGCTGAAAAAAGAACTGGATCTGGGTGACGACGATGATGTCGTGCTGCTGCGCGTGCAAGTTCGCGGTACAGTACAAGGCCATCGTCGTGAACGGCGCTACGAGACGGTTACCTTTCGTGATCGGCACAAAAATGTAACAGCCATGGCTCAGACTACGGCTTATTCTCTAGCAGTCGTGGCCGAGATGCTCGCATGCGGCGAGATCGAAAAAAAAGGCGCACTTCCTCCGGAGCTCAGTGTGCCGGGTGAGATGTATATGGAGCGGATGCACGCGCGGGGCGTTCTTATCCATGCGTTTGAACGCCTGATCGATTAACGGATCAGGCGTTTCATTTTTTCTGCCGAGGCAAAGAGTTCTGGAATCATCGCTTCCATCTTTTCTTTGGAAAGCCGCTGAATCGGACCGGATACTGTGAGCGCTGCAAAGAGTTCGCCGGAAGCGCGGAAAACGGGGACAGAGATGGCCGCCACCCCTTCCTCGCGCTCTTCAAAACTCATCGCGACGTTTGTCCGGCGGATATCTTCGATCGTCTTTTGCCAGATAGCGCGGTCGAGTGCAGGCGGCCAGGACGGATCCTGCATCAATTGTTTGCAGATTTCCGGGTCAGAAAAAGCGACGAGAATTTTACTGGAGGCACCTACGAAAAGGGGGAGCCTTTGCCCGACAGGAGCGACCCGTCGAATAATTTGCTGGCTTTGCACGGCCTGTACCCGCACGCGTTCGAGACCGTCGCGAACGTAGAGGCTAATCGTCTCTTCTAGGAGATCACGCAAACGTTCCATCTCCGGAAGCACGAGGAGGAACGGATCATCTCCGTGCTGCATGCTGCTTGCAAGCTCTAAGATACGGTAGCCCAGACGGTATCGTTCCGTCGACTCATCACGAATGATAAAGCCCTTTCTTTCTAAGGTGTGAAGCAAGCGGAAGACAGTGCTTTTATGTAGACCGGCATGTTTGGCGATATCCGTGAGTCCCAGTTCATGATGTTCGGCAAAAATGAGGAGAACGTCTAAGGCCCGTTCCACAGAGCGGACTGAGGCGCGATCTTCTTCCATCGTGAGGCTCCCTTCAATATAAGCAAGCGCTCCGCCCAGGCGGAGCGTTTGTCGTACCATGTTTCATCGGATCTTACCAACCATCAACGTATCGTTACGATACAACATTGTTCCGGCAACATGTTCATGTCATCCACATTTCTCCCCATCAGCATTTCTTCCCATCAACATGTCTTACAAGAAAGCACATGATATTTTGATGTCGCTGGGCTGGCTTATTTTATAATCAAAAAACTGTTCGCATGTTAGAGAGAGGTGGAAGCTGTCTCGACGTTTGTACGTGCCTGCGTGGCACGAGACAGATGCCGGGGGAGACCGGTTACGATCTCTTGTGCTTTTTTCTGCAAGGGTTGAGGAATGTCGAGGTGATCCTGAAAGCCATGGTGATAAAGCGCGCCGATAGCGTAGATTTCTTCAATTTTTACTACGGCATCGGCTGACTCTAAGAAGCCTTTGACCACCGATACGGTGAGACGAAGATAATAGTCATACGATGATTTACTTTTTTCAAGAACGTAATCGAAGGCACCAAAACGATAATTAAAGGTTTCATTCAGGTGAAACCCCAGTTCTTCAAGTCGATCCCGCAGTTCACCGAACGTAAACGTCTGGCCGATGAGTGGCGATTCATAACGGATCATCGGACTTACCCTCCCCTATTGGTGTGATGTCCATGCTTTATTTATGCATATTTTATCGCGTGATGGATCA
>PEBX01000063.1 GCA_003050645.1 Candidatus Carbonibacillus altaicus | reverse complement strand
CGCCGGGCGATCTCCTGCGCCGTTTCCCTCGCTCTGTCTTCATGAATATCGCCGATGATCACGTTTGCGCCCGCCTCTCCCAGACGGTGAGCAATCGCCTTTCCGATGCCCCTGGCCCCGCCCGTTACTACAGCATTTCGTCCTTGGAGCGCGATCAATTCGTTCAACGATTTGTGGGAAACATCCCAGGCCACCATCGTTTGACCACCCTTTCTCGAGATCTGTTTCATATTTTTCACGTACGGCTCATCTAGACTTCATCTTGATGATTACCAAATTCGAAGCGCTTCATACACCCGACGGATATTACATGGTGTTGTTCTGTGATATCGTCAGGGTGTAACTGTTCCGAGAAAATGTCAGTATGGTAAAGTTGTAAGGAAGCGACCCACAATTTTGTCCTTGGAGATATCATCTATCATGATCATTATATCACAAATGAAACTGTTTGCGTGGAACGAAATTCAAACACTGGGAGATTTGGAGCGTCTGCGTCTGATGCTGGATTCCATGCCGGATGAAGCACTCATGAGGACGCTTGAATGCCGCCTGGGCAAGGGACGGGACGCTGACCCGGTTCGTGCGATATGATTTCTAGGCACACCATCCAAGTGTGTCAATCGATGAGTTTAACTTAGTAATAAAAGGCTTTAAAGTCGATTCATCGTCCTGATCGTTGAGATTTCCCGTCAGGAACAGATCCAAGCAAAGTGGCAGCACATTCGAAAAGAGTTGCTCGCGGGGGTCTCCCATCCGCAGCCCTTGCGCTGGATTGAAATCCCGAAACACGTGGGAGGCAAGCGGATGCTGGGGATTCCCACCGTGAAGGAACGCCTGATTCAACAGACATTCCTATACCCTCAAAGGGTCATTATGAATGGTCCAAGGGCCAGTAAACAGGCCTTGGATAACACTTTTAGGAGTCTGTAAATTTAAATAATTTATTGTCCAGTAGATCTGGACAATTGTCTTGTTCGCTGCTTGATACTAATTTAGAATGAAATCATGAAACCGCTAACAACTCTCTCAGTTCAAACGATCGAAAGTCACATTCAACGCCTCAGTATATCTTGTAAGGGGGGGAACGAAGCGTAAAGACATTATCATCGCTGACGGAAGGTTTGAATGTATTGTTGACCTTTACAGTTGAGAAGTAGTGTGTTGATCATGAAAGGAGTTTGTTTTCATGTCCAACAAATTATCAGAAACATCTTTCAAAACGAGTGACTCGATGGTAGACACAGCAATCATGATAGACAAAAAAAGCCGTGTACGGGCGCTCATGGGCAGTGCCGTGGGTAGTATCATTGAATGGTATGACTTCTTTCTCTATGGCACGATGTCTGGCTTGATCTTTGGGCCTTTGTTTTTCCCAGCAGAGAGCGCTACAGCTAGCCAACTGCTTGCTTTCACTTCCTTTGCCTTGGCATTCCTTATTCGTCCTATTGGAGGCATCTTCTTTAGTCACTTTGGGGATCGTATTGGCCGCAAGAATACTCTTGTCGTCACGCTAACCATGATGGGTTTATCGACGACTTTGATCGGACTCATGCCCACTTACAACGCCATTGGAGTTGCAGCCCCGATTTTACTTACCCTGCTACGACTTCTACAAGGATTTTCTCTCGGCGGAGAATGGGGCGGGGGAATCCTCATGGCTGTTGAGTATTCCCCAAGGGAGCGTCGTGGTCTCTATGCTGCGGTGCCTCAGACTGGTGCAATGTTTGGTCTAGCGTTGGGTAACTTCACAGTCTCCATTTTGTCATTGATCTTTACTGAAGAGCAGTTTCTCTCCTTCGGCTGGCGTATTCCTTTTCTTCTCTCTGTAATTTTGCTCATCGTAGGCCTTTGGATTCGAAGCAAAGTGGCTGAAACGCCTTCCTTCAAAAAGGTTAAGGAAGAGGGAACCACCGCCCGGATCCCATTAGTTGAAACACTGAAAAAACATTGGCGTTCTGTACTTGTGGTCATCGGAGCGAAGTTCATTGAAACCTCAACCTTTTTTCTCTTTGCGACCTTTACCATCAGTTATGGGATCAGTCTCGGCTTCAGTCGCACGCAAGTCTTGAACGGAGTACTCATAGCTGCCATCGTGGCCATCCCAGTTATGTTTGTCGTAGGATCGCTGTCTGACCGCTTCGGCCGTAAAAGAATGTACATTTTAGGGACCATCTTGATAATGGCCTACATCGTCCCCTTCTTTTGGATGATGAATCAAGGGTCTGTGTTTCTCTTGACAACAGCCTTGATAATTGGATTTGGGGTCATTTGGCCAATTTACGGTGCTGTGCTTCCATCACTCTTTGCTGAAAGCTTTAGTGCTGAAGTTCGATATACCGGCGTCTCTCTCGGCTACCAGGTTGGTGCCGCTCTCGTCGGAGGTCCTGCTCCGCTTATAGCCACCGCATTGCTTAGCGCATACGGTGGAAGCTATCTACCGATCGCTCTGTTTATTATCGCGAACGGAATGATATCCTTGATCGCACTTTCTTTTGCAAAAGAGCGACATCATCAGGAACTTGATGCCTGACTTGTATGGTGATTTTGAATCTGCATCCGTAAAGCCCTATTTGTATCGATGGGCCGCACCGATGATTGTGTTTAAAAGAAATATGATCAACGATACGATGGTCGAGTTAGAAAAACTCTTTCGGTTTTCGATGCAGACAAACTCGAACTCATTTTGTACGTTAGAACGAGAACGAAGCGCGTAACTACCACCTTTACAGTATCATTTAGATTATACTATCAGAATTAACGCGGTGTATTGTTAAAATTTAAGTCCAAAAAAATTAGCCTGTTGAGGTTTTGCAACAGGCTGAAAGCATGACCATCAGCATCTTGCCTTAACGTATGAACGATATAGGAAATCTTAGTCCGGTTCATGGTTTAGTAACCCACTGCAGCACCATCTCCACGGGGATCCGCCCCACCATACTTAACATTCGTATTCGGATCAATCAGAATGGCTCCGGCGTGTCCCATCGTGTCCGTATAATCTTCCACGACATTGACGGGATGTCCTCTCCGGACCAACTCGTAAATCACCTCTTTGGGCACTCTACCCTCAATTTTCAAATCATTGGAGGCCGCCCCCCATGTTCTGCCGTGTAAAAAACGGGGAGCCTCAATCGCATCCTGCACGGAAAATCCGTAATCCACTATGCGGGTTACGAGCAAAGCTTGTGTCTGAGGTTGCCCTTCCCCGCCCATGGTGCCATAAACAAGGTATGGTTTCCCATTCTTAAACAGCATGGCGGGATTTAAGGTGTGGAACGTTCTTTTCCTCGGTTCAAGATGGTTAATATGCGTAGGATCGAGGGAGAAGAAGCTACCGCGGTTTTGTAGTAATACGCCCGTCCCTTTGACCACGATTCCCGAACCGTAGTCATGATAGATGCTTTGAATAAGGGATACCGCATTCCCTTCTTTATCCACGATGCCCAGCCAGACCGTATCCCCTTTCGGATCGAGGGGGGTCACCACTTGCGCCGCTTTTTTCATATCAATGCGAGCCGCCAAATCTTTACCATGCTGTTTTGACAATAAATCCTTTACCGGAATCTCTACAAAGGCCGGATCGGTAAGCCATTTGTCCCGATCTGCAAAAGCTTGTTTCGTCGCCTCGACCAAAAGATGATAATAATCGGCAGAGCCTTCCGGAATTTTTTTTAGATCAAACTGATTTAAGATGTTTAGAATCGATAGAGAAGCCATCCCCTGTGTGTTGGGAGGAAGGTTATAGGCGGTATAGCCCCGATAGTCAACTGAAATGGGGTCGACCCAGTCGGCTGTATGTTGCTGGAAATCATTTAAAGTTAGTACTCCTCCGTTCGCCTGAAGTTCAGCGACGATCTTTTGCGCTATCTCCCCTTTGTAGAAAGCATCTGCTCCTTTTTGGGCGATGGTTTTTAAGGTTTGCGCCAAGTCAGGCTGCTTAAAAATTTCCCCTGTCTTGTATGGCTCTCCATTTGGCTTTAAGTAGGTAGATTTAAAACCTTCGAATCTTTGCAGATTACGAAACTCGAAATCGGTAGGGTCGATATTGATCTTGGTCCACATTTCTTGACTGGGCGATACAGGAAATCCATTCTCCGCATACCCGATTGCCGTCTCCAAAAGTTGACTCCAGGGGAGATTATTTCCCATCGTCTTGCTTGCGTACTGATAGGCTTCCCACCAGCCGGACACGGCACCGGGAACCGTGTTGGCGGCCAAATATCCCCGGGATGGAATCTTTTCAAATCCTTTTTCTTTGTAGAAGGAAATCGTCGCTTTTTCGCCGGAACGACCGCTTGCGTTAAGCGCCTTTAGCTCTTTTGTTTTTGCGTTATAAATGAGCCAAAAATTATCCCCGCCAATGGAATTCATATGAGGATAAACAACCGCAAGGGTGGAAGCGGCGCTGATTGCGGCGTCTACGGCGTTACCCCCATTCTGCAGAACGCGTAAGGCGGCTTGAGAAGCCAAGTAATGAGGCGTCGTCACCATCCCGTTTAACCCCATCGTCGTCGGGCGGTTGGCTGCAAAACTAGGATACATGGTGCTAAACAACATCCCTACCAGCAAGAGTACAATAAAAATTCTTTTCAATCTTCCTCATCTCCTTTATTCTTCGGATTTTACAAACCATTTTCGGGTTGTGGCGGATGAACTCACTCCTCCGTGAGTTTGAATGAGCGGGCGAGGGCTTCCAGTTTCTCAGCCCGCTCCGATAATTGACGCATATGTTCAAAGATATCCCGGGTCATGGCGCTCTGCTCCTCTACAGATGCAGCTACATTTTGCGTATTGGCGTTGGTCTCCTGATGAAAAGCACTCAATTCATAAATGGACTCAGCAGCCTTTTGGGTTTTCTTATTAATCTTCATGATCGCCCCATTCATCCCGTTCATCTCATCAACCAGACGATCGATATGGCTTAGAATTTCATCAAAACTCATCCCTGTGCTTTGTACCACCTGAATCCCTTTATTCACAGATTGGCTCCCTTTGAGTACAGCGTCACGGCTTTTTTCCGTCTCAATCATGATGTTGTCGATGAGGTTCTGGATTTCCCCGGCTGATCGATTCGATTGTTCCGCCAGTTTTCTCACCTCATCGGCCACGACAGCAAAGCCTTTACCCTGTTCTCCAGCCCTGGCGGCTTCAATGGCCGCATTTAAAGCGAGAAGGTTCGTTTGGGATGATATTTCCGTAATGACATTGACGAATTGATGGATCTCCTTCAAGCGCTCGGTCAGTTTCCAGGTTACCTCCTCAATGAGGTGAACGGCATCATGAATATTGTTCATCTGTTCTACCGTTTCTTTGATCTTTTCTTTCCCTTCTGCACTTACTTCCTTGGTCTTAGAGGAGATGTCGGTCACCTTCTGAACATTGTTTGAAGTATCGTTGAGATCAGCGGTTAATTCTTCCATGAATTGGGTTAGCTCTTGTAGGTTTTCAGCACTTTTCTCTGCTCCGGATGCCACTTCTTCAATGGATGCGGAGATCTCTTCCGCTGCCCTGCTCAGTTGTTCCGATCCTTCCGAGAGATGGTTCGTGGCGCTTTTCATGAGAGAAGAGGCGTCTTTTACTTCTGTGATGACATGATTCATTTGACGGATCGATTCATTCAGACTGTTCGCCATATCGCCAAATTCATCATTGCTTCGCGTCTCAACTTTTTCTGTAAAATCGCCTTCTCCCATTCTCTGAACTACATTCTTCATCTGGTTAATCTGTTTCACAAAGCCTGAACTAATAAACAAGGAAACAATAATGACAGCTATGACCCCCAAAGCCGATATAAGAATAGAGAAATTCCGCGAATCATTTGCTTCTTTATAAAAATTGTCGTAGTACGAACCCATTGCGATCACCCAGTCCCAAGGTTCGAAGTAGCGTAGATAAGCGATTTTCGGGCGCGGGGTTGTCTCGCCGGGGTTTTGCCACATAAAACTGTAATACCCTTCTTTTTGGTTGTACATTTCCCAGTTGACCCGCTTTCCTTCTACGTTCGGGTCGTCCTTGATCTTCCCTTCAAAATTTTTCGGATGCATCACGGCTCGTATCTCTTTGTTATAGGCGAAGAAATAATCTCCTTCACCAATCCGCGGAGAATTGGTGGGGATTTTTCTCGTCCCGTCCGGCTGTTTTTCTCCCACGAGTGCGATACGGAACCGCTCCTGTGCCTCCTCACGGGTTAGCTTCCCTTCCTTGACCTCCGATTCTAATTCTTCGGCTAATATATAAGCGCTATCCACGATCATTTTAAGTGCCTGTTTTTTCGTCTGAATGAGTGATTCTTTAGAGAAATAGTAGTTTGTTAAACTAAGAACAAGCAAAGGAATCACAGACACAAGTAAAAAATAAACAAGCAATTTTGTCCTTAAGGAACGAAACGTAAATAAACCTCCTTTCTTTTTTGTATTTGGCGGATCCTGTGCTTTTACCATCAGCATTTCACCCTCCTGCAGTAATATAAAAAAAGGGACGTTATGATGTCACCTTTTTTTGCACAACCTATATGTAAAACATAGCGACAAGGAAGCGGATGGCATCGTCTAATGAAGACATTAGCCTCTATAGCTTTGCGACCTCCCTTTTCAGGGAGTGTGCATTTTTAGGCTATATGATTCATCAAAATTTTACCTTCTTTCATTTTAAAGGATTAACTTTGCATTACAATAGGATTTATTAGCTATTTTTTGGGGGATCGATTTCGTACAGGAGGGTATAAACTGCGGAGAATTGCAGGTTTGTAGATCTTTATCCTTTTGACCGCGCGCACTTTCCATATTGTTCTTCACAGACAATGCTTGTAGTGCACCACGTCACATTATGTTAGAACAAGAACGAAGCATGTAACTACCACCTTTACAGTATCATTTAGATTATTCTAATAGAATTAACACGATATACACGATATATTGTTGAAATTTAAGTCCAAAAAAATTAGCCTGTTGAGGTTTTTCAACAGGCTGGTAACGAAAAGGCTTCTTTTTTGACAGTTTTTTCTCTTTTTCGCCTAGCACCCACACTCATTGGAGACCGTTACATGAAGAACGACAGGGTTCTTTTTCCCTCCCTCGCTAAAAAGCAATCGAATCGCTCTCCACACCAGCTCCTCTTCACCCCGAAGAACCGAACTCATCGACCCCACCTCAATCTGTAGCCCTTCCACTTTTAACTTTTCTAACTCTGCGAGCGCATCGCTTACGATCTGATCAATGTCGGGCCGCGATAACGGATAGAGAGCAACCTGTGCGGAAATAATCATCTTCTCACCCCTTTTCCTCTTCTCTTTTATCCCACCGAACGGCAAAAAATCCGGCTCCTGGCGCATCGGAACTGGAACGTTTTGCCTCCTCCGCGAACGCTTCTTCTTCGTCAAAATCATTGATCGGGGGAAGATAAAGGCCCTTTCGCAACGTATACTCCACCCCTGGAAGAAGGAGGGGAATCTCCTCCTCCCGGTAGAGATGGGCTTTCGCAAAAAGATGGGCAGGATCTTTCGCCGCCAGAGAAGAATAAAGCTCACCCCATGGACTTTCCCGGGCTAACAGTCCCAGGACGATCCGTCCCTCCGGTTTTAAAACCCGCATGGCCTCTCTTAAGACCTTTTGTGGTTCCTTCATAAACTCCAGGGCGGTTACTGAAATAACGAGGTGAAAAGAGCCGTCCGCAAAGGGGAGATCATGGGCATCCCCCTCTACCCATCTTACCTTTTTATCGCCAGCCTTCTCCCGGGCGATCGCCAGCATTTCCCGGGACAGGTCTAAACCGGTCACATGAACTCCTTGATCCGCCAACCAGAGGGAATAGTTTCCTGTGCCGGCCCCAAGGTCGAGCGCTTCTTCTCCCCTTTGCGGTCGAGCCAAGCTTTCAATCATCCTCTTTTCAATTCGATCCACGAAGCGGCCTAATTTCGATTCATACCATTGATCGTAATCCTTGGCGAAGGTATCAAACCATGCCAAATGGGTCACCTCTTTCCCCATAACCTTTCAACGACTCTACATATCACGCTTTATCTCTTCTATTATACTTCAATAGCCTTGTCAATCAGCCTTGCATCGCTTACGAGGTCATCACCCCGATCTGAGTCAAGTCATCAGAGGCCTCTATCTTGAGTGATTTTGTGAAATTTCAAGTATCGGGATAACGGTGAACTTAATAATTCTTATGACCGCCCACGCCGCATTGTGGCACCATCAGACACAGATCGTTCGGCCGCTCGTCTTTGAGAAATGCTTTGCTCATCGCATACCTTCCCGATCGCCACCGTTTTGTCACACCTATCGATATAACCGATCATCCATACGGAAAAAGGCCGCCTGCTTCTCCCTTCCCGTTTCATAATGGGTTGGCAACCAAGGGTCTTTTGGGCATTGCGGAGAATCAAGCTTCTTGCCACAATGCTGTGGACAGATAACGTTCTCCTGTATCCGGAAGGATGACAACCATGACCTTGCCTTTGTTTTCCGGTCGGCTGGCCACTACTTTTGCCGCATGCAACGCCGCGCCGGAGGATATCCCCAGCAGGATGCCTTCTTCCCGTCCCAGCTTGCGGGCTGCGGCAAACGCTTCTTCATCGGTTACCTGCACCACTTCATCATAGATGGATGTGTTCAATACGTCGGGCACAAATCCGGCACCGATTCCTTGAATTTTGTGCGGTCCAGGCTTGCCGCCGGAAAGTACGGGCGAGTCGAACGGTTCCACGGCAACCGCGTAAAAAGATGGTTTGCGTTCTTTGATCACTTCGGATACACCGGTTATCGTCCCGCCCGTACCAACGCCGCTGATCAGAATATCCACCCGTCCGTCAGTATCATTCCAGATCTCTTCTGCCGTCGTTCTGCGGTGAATGGCTGGATTGGCCAGATTTTTGAACTGCTGCAGCATATAGGCATTGGGCGTCTCTTGAACAATCTGTTCGGCGCGTTGGATCGCCCCTTTCATCCCTTCTGTCCCCGGTGTCAGCACCAGCTCAGCGCCAAACGCTTTGAGCAAGTTCCGGCGTTCCAAGGACATGGTCTCCGGCATAGTCAAGATTAGCCGGTATCCTTTCGCCGCCGCCACAAACGCAAGAGCAATCCCCGTGTTGCCGCTGGTGGGTTCCACCAAAATTGTTTTATCCGGCGAAATCAGTCCTTTTTTTTCGGCGTCTTCGATCATCGCAAAACCAATCCGGTCTTTCACGCTGCCGGCCGGATTGAAATACTCCAGCTTTCCGTAAACCTCTACCCCTGTATCATCGCTCAACTTGTTCAAGCGGACGAGCGGTGTGTTGCCAATCAATTCAATAATATTGTTAGCTACTTTCATCCTTGCGATCCCCTTTCACCTCTCAATTTATGACCGCTTTTTGCTTCCTCTGGATCACACTTGAGCACAGTATAACATATTTTATTTAAATATCAATAACTCCCAAACCTTAGATATAAAACGATCAATTCTTCCTCCGAGCGTTTGCTCATTCAGCTTCGCTAAGGCAGGTGATTGTAAATAGAAGCAAACCGCACGGATCCCCATCCTGTGGATCACAATCCGAAACGGACCTGGTGATACAGATATGCCAACCACCTTTGGCGTCGCTTTAGACTGCTTCGCTTGACTCCAGCAAACATGAACCGCTTGACCTTTCGGATGCCACAAAACTTGAGTATTGCATCTCGTATGACTACCCATTCGGCGCTTCGGCGAACCAGTCTTATGTACCATCCGGGTGAGTCAATCGTATAGACCACCCATGCCGATTTTCCTTTCAGCAGTCCCTTCGGCACCATACCGTCATATCGATAGGCAAAACCTGAGACAAAAACTCGATCGAAAAACCCCTTCAGAATCGCCGGAACACCATACCACCAAACGGGATAGATAAAGATAAGATGATCGGCTTGCCGCACCAGCTCACGGTAATGAGCGGTTTCCGGATGGTTTTTGAGATCACTGCGCCGGATTTTGTCGTTATAAACCAAAACCGGATCAAAGTTGTCCTTGTACAGATCGATCACCGCATACGTGTGACCGGCTTCATACAATCCACGTTCCACTTCTTTCAAGATGGCGGCATTAAAACTCTTCGGGTTCGGGTGAGCGTAGATAATCAACACAATCATCTGAATGCCCTCCAACCTTCACAGGATGACAAACAAACAGCAGACCATTTTTAATTGTATGACCAACCAATAAAGGAAAAACCTACACCCTTTGAAGATGGGTGTCTCGAAATGCGGTTGGATACTTTAATCCAAATCCCAACATTCGATCCAATCCAATATGCGTAGTCCAGATCAATCCAACCTGCAGGAGCGACAGGTTATGAGTCAGCCAGCCGAGCGCCAAAAAACCAACGGGCAGAATGTAACTGTGAACCAGGTTATACGATATCGCTCCCGCACGGGGATGAACCAGATATCCCAGCATCGCTATATCTGGAACCAGAATGAAACAAAGAAACACGACCCAGTTGAGATGAAGACCGAAATAACCTGCCACACTGAGTAACGCCACGCACATACCTTCCAGCCGCATCAGGGCACGAACCATGTTATTTTCCCTCGCTTGTCAATTGTGATTGGACAAACTGTTTGGCTATTTGGCCGAGGACCCGGTAAGCACCTTCAAGATCAAAATCCGGATCAACCAATGTCGGCAAGACCAACCCCTCAAAACAAGCGTACAGATTTGAGGATAGCTTGAGAATAAAAGCTGTGTTTGCTTTTTTGTTCGTCTTTGCAAGCCCAAAGGAGGCAGCCATCCTTCGGAACGTCTGCGGTTGGAGAAACGCTTAGGCCGCCTTCTTGTTTTACGAAACTGTCTTACGCAGCGCATATTTCTCCGCGTTTCCATTTTTTTCTTGATAAGGAGACCGAAAGGACTCCCTACGGAGAGGACGTTAAGAACCACGGGCCCCCGGATTTCAATTCAGGCAGGAGGTCTAGTCTATTATACACGTTGGATCCATTCCTCGACAACGAACCGTTCACCGATCTCTCCTCCTTCTCCCCTTCTTATGGGAATAGGTAAGGCTTTGATGCGATCTTCACCTTTTCCCCTCCTTCACACCGCACGTGAAAGTTTTTCCTCATACGGTGTTCCATCTACTGATTCAGCTTATCATTCTAAGCCCTAGGACCTGAGGAACGCCTCGGCTAAACGGCCTTCGAAATTGGATCCATTTAAACCTTTTCTGCAGGAATGGATGAATCAAGGAATTGACAACTGTATGGTGAAAGTACAGCCTCGCCATCCCCCGAGACGTTCTTTTTCCCTCGTCGGTCCATTTTCGTATTCGATTGTGGCCATCGGTTTTTGCAACAGGATAAATTAGTAGATGCAATATTTGATGATATTTTTTATGGCGTCAAAATGGCGGCAGAAGCATCAAAAAAAAGAATACCTCCGGGGAGTAATTCTCCGGAGGTATTGATTTTTGTGGTATGTAATGGTGAGCCATGCAGGACTCGAACCTGCGACACCCTGATTAAAAGTCAGGTGCTCTACCACTGAGCTAATGGCTCTTCTGGCTGGGGCGGCTGGATTCGAACCAACGCATCACGGAGTCAAAGTCCGTTGCCTTACCACTTGGCTACGCCCCAATGCATGTATGCGTGTGTATTCAGGTAGCCAAGATATAAATGATCTATGCATATGAGCTAAATATTGATGATCCATGCATATCAGCTGAATATAGATGATCCATGCATATTAAGCCGATAGTCCTTAGTTAAGGATGATGCTTGTTGATGCATACAAATGATAGAGACAGATGGTGGACGATGACGGGCTCGAACCGCCGACCCCCTGCTTGTAAGGCAGGTGCTCTCCCAGCTGAGCTAATCGTCCATGGTGACCCGTAGGGGATTCGAACCCCTGAATGCCGCCGTGAAAGGGCGGTGTGTTAAGCCACTTCACCAACGGGCCTTTGGCTCCGCAGGCAGGACTCGAACCTGCAACAACCCGGTTAACAGCCGGGTGCTCTACCATTGAGCTACTGCGGAATGATTTTGACCTGGCAGCGACCTCGTCTCCCAGGGGGTCGCCCCCCAAGTACCTTCGGCGCTGGTGTGCTTAACTTCCGTGTTCGGTATGGGAACGGGTGGGTCCACACCGCCATCGCCACCAGATCAATCAGGGTCTGCACCCTGAAAACCGAATAGCGGGATGAATAAGCCCTCGACCGATTCGTATCCCAAAGCTTCATGTGTTACCACACTTCCACCCAGGACCGATCAACCTCGTCGTCTACAAGGGGTCTTA
>PEBX01000062.1 GCA_003050645.1 Candidatus Carbonibacillus altaicus | reverse complement strand
TGTTCGAGTTCCTCTCCGTAGGCTTCTTTTAAATGCGTGACAACGGTTTCATACGAAGGTATCAAACCGATCTTCCTTTCTAAGGATGCCAATATTCATTCGATGGTTTAATATTTACTGCGATTTGTTGTTTTTAAACAGTATATGCATTTTTTGTCTTTATGGATAGCCCTGTGCTGATGCGTTGTCTTGTTCTTGGTGTGCTTTGTTCATGGTTTAATTTGAGCGCTCATTCTCGAAAAGTTTACGGTAAGCGCCGTAACCTTCTTTTTCAAGATCTTCCTTGGGAATGAAGCGGAGGGCGGCCGAGTTAATGCAGTACCTGAGCCCGCCTTTATCTTCCGGACCGTCGTCAAAGACGTGACCGAGGTGCGCCTCCGACGAGACGCTTTTCACCTCCGTTCGCACCATGCCGTGGCTTACATCGAGCGCCTCACGCAGTTCTTCGGTATGAAGCGGCTTTGTAAAACTTGGCCAGCCGCACCCGGCATCATATTGATCGCGTGTAGAAAAAAGCGGCGTGCCAGAGATGATATCGACATAAATTCCTTCCCGCGTGTTGTTCCAGTAGGCATTTTGAAATGGCGGCTCGGTCGCCTGCTGCATGGTCACGGCAAACGATAAAGGAGACAGTTTTTGCTTGAGCGTCTCCAGATCGACCTTTTTTTTCCAGATCGTCTCCAGATAATGATCACGACCGGATCCCTGCCGGTAAAGCGTGTAATGAAACGGTTGTTTTTTATAATAAAACTGGTGTTCTTCTTCCGCTGGATAAAACGCCGTCGCCGGGAGAATTGGTGTGACGATCGGCCGTTCATACCGTCCGCTTGCCTCGAGCCTAGCGATATACGCTTCGGCTGCTTTTTTTTGCTCCAAATCATGATAAAATATGGCCGTACGATATTGCGGTCCGCGATCGACAAATTGTCCGTCGAGATCAGTCGGATCGATATTCCGAAAGAAGCGTTCCAGAAGAAGCGTATAGTCGAGGCGGTCCGGATCATAGGTGATCTGTACTGCTTCGTAGTGCCCGGTCGTTCCCGTAGACACCGCTTCATATGTCGGGTTGGGGACATCTCCACCGGTATATCCGGAGACGACTGTTTGAACCCCGGGGAGTGCTTCAAACGGCTCGACCATACACCAGAAACACCCGCCGGCAAAAGTGGCCAGTTGTGTGCGCATCGTGTTCACCTCTTTGTATGAGACTTTTGTATGAGACTTTTGTATGAGGCTCAGTTAAAATAGAATGGATCGCTCGCGTGTTAACGTGTACCATGAGTGTAACAGGATCAAAATAGGAAAGCAATACGGGAAGGAGTGTCGGCGATGACGTACATCGTTCACTTAGATGCGTTTGAAGGACCGCTCGATCTACTGCTTCATCTTGTGCAAAAAGCAAAAATGGACATTTATGATATTGAAATCAGTCGTCTCATCGATGACTATCTGGCATACTTGGAGCAATTACCGGAGATGCCGCTCGATATGACGAGTGCCTTTCTGTATATGGCGGCCACGCTTCTTAACATCAAATCGCGCGCGCTCCTTCCACAGCACGAAAAATCGTTAGGCGAAATATGGGATGCTTGGGAGGAAGACCTCGACCCGCGGGACACACTCATCGCCCGGCTTGTAGAATATCGGCGATTTAAAGCGGCAAGTGAGTGGTTCAAGGAAAAACTGGTGCTATCGGAAGAACGTTTCAGCCGTCCGCCGCTTGATCTTGCCCCATACCGGCAAACGGTGGGTGAGGACCGACTCGATGGTTCGATCTTGGCCCTCTATATCGCTTATCAAAGCGTTCTGGAAAAAAATCAGGAAAAACAACGCATCACGTATGTTGAAAACGACGGGCGGTCGCTCGATGAAGTCAAAGTTGAGCTCATCCAGCGCTTGAAAGAGGTGCGCATCGCACCCTTTACCGAACTGGTCGGTGAAGAAGCAACGCTCAATACCGTTATACTCACTTTCATGGCTCTTTTGATTCTCATTCGGGAACAGAAGGTGCGTGCCAGACAACGTTCGCCACAGGATGCGATTCTGGTCTGGTGGCGAGAAGAGGAGAGGTCGCATGCTTGATCCGGATCACGATCGGCACTTGGCGCGAATAGAGGCGCTTATCTTCGCCAGCGGCGATGAAGGGATACCGTTCAGTCAGATCGCGCAAATATTACATATATCGGAAGAAGAGGCGAAAAGCGCGGTGCGCGCGCTCAAAGCGCGTTATGATGAAGAAAAACGAGGGATGGAGATCGTTGAGCGCGCGGGATACTATATGATGACGACGCGTCCCGACTATTTACCGGACCTTCTCGCGCTCATGCAAAAACCGCGCGCGTCGGTCCTCTCTCAGGCTGCTCTGGAAACACTTGCGATCATCGCTTACCGCCAGCCGATTACCCGCCTAGAAATCGAAGAAATCCGTGGGGTCGCCAGCGAACGCGCTATCGGGACCCTTCTTGCTCGCGGACTTATCCAAGAGGTCGGTAGGCGAGAAGTCGTCGGCCGACCGATCGTCTTTGGCACGACGGATCGATTTTTAAAAGTGTTTGGGCTCAGTTCCCTCGCCGATCTTCCGCCGCTTCCAGAGGATAAAAAACTAACGGAAAAGCCTCTTTTTGAGTAGGAAGCTGTTTTTGAAAAAATCAATGAATAACAAATCCCTAATTCGAATAAAAAATCTACTTTGATAAAAAATGCTGCTTTGAATAAAATCCTGTTTTAAAATAATACGCCTGTTTTGAGTAAAAAATTTCGGTATGAACAAAAAAATGGATTTAAATAAAATTATTGATAAAATAATAAAAAAATAATAATCATAATAAATGATTTATCGATGATTTATCCATGAAATACCTCTGTCCATGAAATGCTTCTCCTTAGAGCGTTTGTTCATCATAATTTGCCTGTCCGAGCATACAGTTAAAGTAAAGCTTGCCTGCGGAATGAAAAGGTAGGACAACACGCGTGCACTTTTTCGTTTTCTTTCGTAAAAGGAGGAGAAGAGCGGACGAAGATGAAGGGACATAGGGGGCTGTTTCTCGTTTTTTTGCTGCTAGGGGTTTATCTTTTTTATACCGTTTATGCCCATTTTTCCGAACAAACGCCCTTGGGCACGATTCGTGCTCATCGTGCTCAAATGTCTGGAGATGCCGAGCGAACCTTGCCCGTACCATCAGAAAATATGCCCGTTCAGTCAGAACCCGCGCCCGTACCGAGCATTTCTGCCCGCTCCGCGGCCCTCATCGACGTCGAGAGCGGCCGGATCTTGTACGGTAAAGACATCGATCGTGAACTGCCTATTGCCTCGCTTACGAAAGTCATGACGGCCATCGTGGCCATTGAAGAAGGTGATTTGAATGACGTCGTGACCGCCTCCCCACGCGCGGTCGGGGTGGATGGTTCATCCATCTATCTTCAACAAGGTGAAACGATGCGGCTTAACGATCTTTTATACGGGCTTATGCTCCGCTCCGGGAACGATGCCGCGGTGGCCATCGCTGAACATATCGGCGGTTCGGAACCGGGCTTTGTCCAGCTCATGAATGAAAAAGCAGCGTGGCTCGGTCTGAGCCACACCCATTTCGTCAATCCGCACGGTCTGGATGAAGAAGGTCACTATTCCTCGGCTCGCGATCTAGCTGTTCTCTCGGCGTATGCCTTAAAAAACCCCGTTTTTCAGGAAATTGTAAAAACGACCAAAACGACGGCACCCTTGCCGGGGGCAGCGTGGGAGCGGCTGTGGATCAATAAAAATAAATTGTTACGGCTCTATCCGGGGGCAGACGGCATCAAAACCGGGTATACCGAACAAGCCAAACGCTGCCTTGCCTCGTCGGCGACGCGCAACGGGATCCAGCTAGCGGCCATCGTTTTAAACGATGGAAACGACTGGGGAGATTCCATGGCCCTTTTAGACTACGGATTTACAAACTTTCAGTGGGTGCGCCTGGCCGATCCGCTGACGCCGCTTATCGAACAGGATGGCGTTAAGACGTATCGTTTAACGGTCCGCCGGCCGTTTGTCTATCCGCTCGCTGAAGATGAACTGAGCGCGGTCACGTCGCTTATCGTATGGTCGCCAAAGAGTGCCTTCTCTCAGAACGGGGCGAACGGAGAAAAGGTCGCGCTTGGCGTGGCGACGCTGGAAATTAAGCTGGGGGAAAAAACAATCGCCCGTTTGCCCCTGGACGGAACCGTGGAGCGGTCGGTCAGCATGATCGACGATAGGAGGGGGAAGCGATGATTCACTGGATCTGGGGGGGTATGATTATTGCCAGCACGCTCTATGCCGCGTTTACCGGACAGCTTGAGGCATTAAATGAAGCGATCTTTGAAGGTGCACGTCAGGGTGTCCAGGTGACGATGATGCTTTTAGCTTTTATCGTCTTCTGGCTCGGAATTTTAAAAGTGGCAGAAGAAGCAGGCCTGCTTCAGGCGCTCGCCTGGATGCTCCGTCCGCTCATTCGTTTTCTATTTCCCGACATTCCCCGCGGTCACCCGGCCGAGGGCTATATTTTGTCCAATATGAGCGCAAATTTTTTTGGTCTGGGCAACGCCGCAACCCCCATGGGCATCAAAGCGATGCAAGCATTAAAGACGCTTTCGACGCGTCCCGAGCGAGCCAGCCGCTCGATGATTACCCTCCTCGCCATCAATACGGCCTCAATCACCATCGTCCCTTCCACCGTCATTGCTTACCGCATGGCTAAAAATAGTGCGAACCCTGCCGAAATCGTCGTGCCTGCGCTTTTGGCTTCTTCCGTCGGAACGGTGGCAGCCATTTTAATAGATAAATTTTATCAGAAACGATACGGTCCGTAATCAATATAAAATAGTGCAAACACAATGATTAAACCATACGGACGAAGTCGATTGGTGATCATGAGGCCGTATGCTCGTAAAACACAGGGGAGGGGGCGCGGATGAACGTTCTGTTCTATCTCTCGAACGCAATCTTGCCTTTTTTAATGGCGCTCATCATCTCCGTTGCACTTGTGCGCAAAGTCCATGTCTATGATGCGTTTATTAGCGGAGCAAAGGAAGGTTTTGATACGGTGCTTTCTATTTTGCCGCATCTCATCGGCATGCTGGTGGCGGTGCAAATGTTTACCAAATCCGGGTTACTTTCTTGGCTCATCGCGCAGTGCGCCCCGTTTTTTACGGCGATCGGCGTGCCCGTCGAAGTCGTACCGCTGGCGTTGCTCCGTCCCGTCTCCGGCGCAGCGTCGTCTGCGGTGATGCTCTCCATTTTTGACGCCTATGGCCCGGATTCCTTTCTCGGGCGCCTTGCTTCGATCATGCAGGGGAGTACTGATACGACACTTTATGTTCTTACGGTTTATTTCGGTGCAGTCGGCATTCGCCATTACCGGTATGCACTAAAAGTGGGTCTCCTTGCCGATCTGGCCGGCCTTGTGGCGGCGATTGTGATGACTTACCTATTCTTTGGTTAATCCAGGGCATACCTGAGCTATCAACGGATAAGCAAATGTGATCGCCAGTATGCGTGATACGCATAACAGTAGGCGACATTTTTTTTAATTTCTATGGTACAATAAACCAGAAGGGTGCAGTTAAAGTTCCGCTCGCAGACGAAGGCAAATTTTGATACTCATTATTCGCTTCGTTATTCGTACCATTATTCATGCCGTTATTCGCTCTGTTACTTGTGCCTCAAGATGAATAAATCCTCTCAGGTGATACCATGGAAAGATTACAAAAAGTGATTGCCGGCGCCGGATTTACTTCTCGTCGCAAAGCTGAAGACCTCATACGTGAAGGCAGGGTTACCGTGAACGGTGAGAAAGCTACGCTCGGTATGCAAGTTGATGCAGATGTGGATATCGTCGAGATCGATGGGAGGCTTTTAAAGAAAGCGCGGAGACGGACGATCGTCCTCTATAAACCGCTTCATACGGTGACGACGCTCTATGATCCGCAGGGTAGACAGACGGTACGCGATCTTATAACCGACATACCGGAGCGGCTTCATCCTGTCGGACGACTCGACTACATGACGCGCGGGGTGCTCCTCCTAACAAACGATGGGGAGCTTACAGAAAAACTGCTCCATCCGCGCTACGGCATAGAAAAAGAATATGAAGCACGGGTAGAAGGAGAGCCGACGGACGGCATCATGCGCCGGCTAAAAACGGGTATTGTGCTTGAAGACGGGTGGGTGAAGCCGAAAGATGTCGGGTATCAAGGGCAAACAGTGCGTATCGTCTTAACTGAAGGGCGTAAGCATATCGTCCGCCGCTTGCTTGCCGCCGTCGGTCTTCCCGTACGTGAACTTACCCGCCTGCGTTTTGCAACGATCGAACTCGAGGGTCTTAAGCCCGGCGCGTGGCGTGATCTCACGCCGAAGGAGCTTGGCTCCTTAAAACAATTAACGGCCATGTCACAACCTCGTCACAAACCGTCTCCATGACCTCTCGAGCGTCGTGCCACAGTATGTTAAAATATGAACATAGGTCGACATTTTTGTGTCCACCCGCTCTATAGAACGAGCGAGAGAAAGGGGGATGGAGGGTGGGACAAAGCGAACTGGATCGTATAAAATGTACGTGCGGACACGTCAATCCACCCGGCACAACGATTTGTGAAGCGTGTGGACGGCCACTGGATGAAAAAAGCGGTCTTTTAAATATGCGCTATGAGGGGATGGCCCGGCGCTCGCAGGTCGCCGCCCGCACGCCCATTGATTATATATGGCGCTTTTTTGCCTCGGTCAAAGTGGCGATCTGGATGATTGCTATCGCGCTCATTGCCTCGATCATAGGAACGCTTTTGCCGCAGGAGCAATTTAAACAGTCATCGCTTCCGGCGGAGATCTACTACCCGCAAACGTATGGCTGGTTTGGTGAAGTGTATTACCGTCTCGGCTTTCACCAGCTGTTTTATTCCTGGTGGTTTATCACGCTCCTTTTGATGATCGGGATCTCGCTCGTCATCTGTAGTATCGATCGCGCCGTACCGCTGTATAAAGCCTTACAAAAAAAGCGTATCCCGAAAAGCGATCAGTTTTTAAGACGCCAGCGCCTTTTTCTTGAAGTTACTGGCGACAATGAGACGTGGGAGCGGCTTCATCAAGCGTTTCAAAAAAAGCGCTATCATGTGGCGACTGACGGGCAGGCGTCCCTTTTTGAAAAAGGACGCATCAGCCGCTGGGGGCCTTATATCAATCATGTCGGTCTCATTTTACTCATTCTTGCTTTTATGTTGCGCCTTATCCCAGGTTTTTATCTCGATGATTATGTATGGCTGTGGGACGGGCAAACGCGCGCGGTGCCAGGTACACCGTATTATGTGAAAAGCGAAGGGCTAAAGATCGATTTTTACACGGAAACAGATTTTCCCGACCCATCTGCGTTTGTCCCAAATCACGTGAAATCGTATCAAACCGATCTCGTACTCTATAAAAAAGAAGGGGATGACCTCGTCGAGATCGCGCGCGGGCCAACCATGGTCAACCATCCGTTTGAATATGAGGGTCTTTATTTGTATCAGTCCGGTGAACAGGCTGGGCAGTTAAAAGGTTTAAAACTCGATGTGTTTGACAAACAAACCGGAAAAACGCTGGGTCAGATTACCCTTGATCTTTACGACCCACCACTCCAAGTTGATGTAGGGGGCGGTACGACGGTGTCTGTGCTCGAGTATTACCCCGAGCTGCAAATGAAAGACGGCAAACCGTATTCGGAGACGACCCAACCGAATCGCCCTGCGTTCATTCTGGAGATTAAAGGGCCATCCGTCCCTCAGGGAGAAAAAAACTGGGTTATCGCTGGGATCGACAGCGATCAGCTCATTCCCGATGCGCGTTTTAAATACAAACTTGTTGACTTTGTCCTTTCCAACCGAAGTGGTCTATCGGTACGGATCGATCATGCCATACCATATATTTATGCCGCATCGTTTATTGTGATCATCGGGCTTATCCTCGGGTTTTATTTTCAGCACCGTCGCGTGTGGCTCATGCGAATGGAAAACAGTATTTTAATTGCCGCCCACACGAACAAAAACTGGTTTGGTCTGAAGCGCGAACTCATGCAAGCACTCCAGGCCGCGCGTATAAACGTCGATCCGGAACATATCGAACACCGTAGGAAAACGGCGTAAAAAACGACCAAGCGATCGATGTATCCGTTAACGGTTTCCATAAGCTCAAAGAATCGATTTTTGCTGATGGTATGGACGGTCGTGTTGATGTATACTTGATTTATCCTTGATCTAATCTTGATTTATAGTTGATTTAAGGAGGGATTTGACATGACCTTTGATCTTTTAACAGTGAGCGGTATTGCACTGTTTATCGCCTTTATCTTTTATGTCCTGTCGTCCATTGTCTACGTTGTGGCCATCACCGGTCGCAAGATGCGCGCTTTGCATGCCGCGCCTTTAGGCGGATATGCAGAAATGACAGCAGTCGATCCGAGCGAGCACAGCAGACGGTTTGGTGAACGCGGTTATCTCTTAACATTTCTCGGCTTTCTTTTTCAACTTGCTTTTGTCGTGATGCGCTGGGTGGCGACGGGGCATTCACCGACAAGCAATATGTTTGAATTTATGAGTTTCCTCGCCTTTGCTACGATCATCGTCTTTTTAATCATCTATCGTCTGTACAGTGTACCGCTCCTTGGCGTCTTTACCTTACCGGTCGCCGTCGTGCTCATCGCTTATGCCTCTGTCTTTTCAACCAAGGCCGCGCCGCTCATCCCGGCGCTCCAGAGTTACTGGCTCTACATCCACGTCACCGTCGCCGCGCTCGGGGAAGGAGCCTTTGCTGTCGCTTTTGCGGCGGGACTTATGTACCTCATTCTAGCCGTCCGTCAGGATAAAGGGAACATAGAAAACCGTCTGCTGGAAGTGACGATCTACGCCGTCTTATCGCTTATCGCTTTTATCGTGCTCACCTTTGCTTTCCGCGCCGCAGGTCACGAAGTCGTCTTTGAAAGCATCGAAAAAAATGCGATGACCGGTATGGGCCAGACGACGACCTATACCCTTCCGGCCATCGTCGCTCCGCATGGTGCCGAAAAAGTGACGGCAGGCGGGTTTGGACCGTTTTTTGAAGCACCAGAGTGGATGCGTGGTGTAAATGCCGGGCGCAAACTGAATACGATAATCTGGTCGCTTTTGGGAGGCGCCGTGCTATACGCCTTTTTGCGTCTTGTCCTTAGAAAAAGGATTTCACAAGCGGCGCAAGAAACATTAAAAGGAAGCGAAATCGACCTCGACATGGTCGATGAAATCAGCTACCGTGCGGTGGCCATCGGTTTTCCGATTTTTACGCTCGGCGCGCTCGTCTTTGCCATGATCTGGGCTGCAGAAGCCTGGGGGAGACCTTGGGGTTGGGATCCGAAAGAGACCTGGGCGCTCATTACCTGGTTTTTCTATGCCATTTACCTGCATCTGCGTCTTTCCATCGGGTGGCAGGGGAAAAAGTCTGCCTGGCTTGCTGTACTCGGTTTTGTCATCGTCATGACCAATCTCGTCGTCGTGAACCTCGTCCTGGTCGGCTTGCACTCCTACGCCTGATAGACGAAGGGCAGTCTGTTGAGTGCGGTGACGTGGATAGGCTAAATGTATGAGGTATGCTACAATCATATATAAAAATTAAGACATGTAAAGTACTGTTGCACGAGTCAGAAAGGGGCTTGAGTTACGGTGGATAAGCCGGTATCGCTACTCATTGTCGATGATGAAGAGCGCATTCGCCGTCTGCTGCGCATGTATTTTGCGCAGGATCAGTATGAGATCGACGAAGCCGATAACGGCGTCGATGCGCTCAAGATGGCACTGGAGAAAGACTATGATGTGATTTTGCTCGATCTCATGCTGCCCGGGATGGACGGCATTGAAATGACAGAGCGCCTCAGAGAAAAACGGTCCACGCCGATCATCATGATCACTGCGAAAGGTGAAGAATCATCCCGGCTCCGAGGTTTTGAAGCGGGCGCAGACGACTATGTGACCAAACCGTTCAGCCCGAGAGAAGTCGTAGCGCGTGTAAAGGCAATTTTAAAACGCTCTTCTGCCACGGCATATCTGGAAGCAGAAAGTCAAAAAGATCTTATCGAGTTGCCGCATCTTCGTATTGAACACTTGGCGCATCGCGTCTTGGCCGATGGGAAAGAGGTTAATTTACGTCCTAAAGAATACGATCTTTTGTACTATCTCGCTCAATCACCGGATCGCGTCTTCAGCCGCGAACAGCTCTTAAAAGACGTTTGGCAGTACGACTATTTTGGCGACTTGCGTACAGTGGATACGCATATCAAACGGCTTCGGGAAAAATTGAAAGAAGTATCGCCCGAGGCAGCCCAGATGATCGTCACCGTATGGGGCATCGGGTATAAACTCGAGGTGCCGGGGACGTGATCTGGCGGTCGGTGGTCGGGAAATTGTCGCTGACCATCGTCGGTGTTGTCTCGATGGCGCTCATTTTGCTGGGTATGATGCTGGCCCAGCTTTTTGAAAACTATTTTTATGAGCGCGAAGCAAGCGATCTTAAAGTGTTGACCCAATCCGTAGTGAAAGTGCTGGAAAACGCACCCAATCGGGGGGAAGCACTGACGAGCGTGACGCAACTTATCGAATCGGACTATCGAACGATTTTTGTCGTCAACAAGGACAACCGAAATGTCTTGCCGCGTACGGTACAGCTTATGTTGGACGATCCGCGTCTTTCCGATGCCTGGCGGGGGGAGACAGTCGTCTTTCGCGGTCAGTTTCCCGATCCAACCGGGAAAACGCGCGCTTACCTACCGTTTCTGGTAAGCGCTCAGGCCCATGTGGCGCCGGATGGTTTGGAACTCGTGCTGATCTATGAAACGGATGAGCCGATTCAAGCTGCCAAAAACAAAATCGATCAGCTCATATTCGCCGCGCTCGCCATTGCGCTGTTTGTCACCACCCTATATGCTTTATTTTTAACAAGACGCATTACGCTCCCACTTCGGGAGATGCATACGGCAGCCAATCATATCGCTGAAGGGCATTACAATATGCGCCTTTCGATTGACTTTCAGGATGAGATCGGCTCACTGGCGCGTTCATTTAACCATATGGCACATCAACTGGAAGAGACGATGACCACGTTAAAACGCGAACGCGATCAGTTGACGCGCATTTTACGCGCATTGGGGGAAGGCGTCATCTCGGTTGATGAACATTTAAAAATCCGACTGATCAATCCCCACGCAGAAAACTTACTCAGCACGATCTTCGGCACGTCGGATACGCTTCCGCCGGTTCTCACTTCTGTTTTTAAGGAAACGATCGCTAAACAGGAGGAAGAAAAGAAGACGATCGAACAGGGCGGGGCCACGCTCATCGTGCTCACTTCACCCTTAACCGATAAAGAAAAAGATAAAATCCTGGGGGCTGTGGGCGTTTTGCGCGATGTGACGCAAGAACGGCAGCTCGATCGCTTGCGCCATGACTTCATTGCCAACGTCTCGCATGAGCTGAAGACGCCGATAGCCATGCTGCAAGGTTACACGGAGGCGCTCTTGGATGGCGTCTATTCTTCTCCGGAAGAACAGCGTGAGCTTATCAATATTCTTTATGAAGAAAGTTTACGCATGGGCCGTCTGGTCTATGATCTATTGGATTATACGCGGATTGAGACGGGGCATTTTGAGCTTAATCTGGAAGAAGCTGCGATACAGCCTTTAATTGATCGACTGAGACGCCGTTACAGTGCCTTTTCAGCCGAACAAGATGTTCATTTAAGGATCATCTGTGAGGTTCAAGGGAGAGCCTGGGTTGATCCGCATCGTTTGGAACAAATCTTGATCAATCTTCTCGACAATGCCTTCCGGTATACACCCAAGGGTGGGAATATCGACGTCCTTATTTGGCGAGAAGAGCGTCATTTAAAGATCGATGTTGCCGACTCCGGCTCCGGTATCGCCGAAGAAGATTTACCGTTTTTGTTTGAACGTTTTTACAAAGCGGACAAAGCGCGTACCCGTAAGGGCGAAGGGACAGGCCTGGGGCTTTCCATAGTCAAACGGTTGGTCGAAGCTCACGATGGTTCGATTACAGTGGAGAGCAAGCTCGGCATAGGCACGACCTTCCATCTTGATTTTCCACACGCTTTTGCCCCTCCCTTGAATACACATGAGGTATAGGTTAAGGTTAAAATCGCATGAATTAAGACGGCCAATACTGTTCTATGATCGATCGAGGTTTTTCTGCGCAGAAGGAGTCGTCTAGTACCCATGGCGATGGCGAGGGCTTTTTATTTCATTCTTGTTCAGTCGTTGGCTTTTGTGAATCCGTATGATACAATCTAGGCAAATGACCTATGTGATTTTGGAGACATATCAAAGAAGGGAGCGTGCGTACAAATGTCCGAACGTCACATTCCTGTTGAAAAAGAAAACGATCTTCTGGA
>PEBX01000004.1 GCA_003050645.1 Candidatus Carbonibacillus altaicus | reverse complement strand
CGGAGCATACAAGGGAAAAGGAACGCCGGATCCTTCCGATAAATCTAAAAGCCAGGTGAAAAAAAAGAAGGAGACACAGAACAAAAAAGGCCAGAAGAACCAACGAAACAAGCGCAACAAAAAGAATCAACAGAGTGAAACAAATCCTTAAGACATAAAAACCACAGGTGAGATGATTCATACAACGTAGTAAAAGCCGGTTCCGCTTGGCAGAAGATTGGGACAGGAGCCGGAAGAGATGATCCATACATCGTAGTAAAAGAGGGAGATCGAGTGAGCAAAACGGCTGGTGAAGAGAAGGTTCTCGCGCAAAACAGAAAAGCGCGACACGATTATTTCATCGAAGAGACGTATGAGGCGGGCATCGTCTTAACCGGTACGGAAGTCAAGGCGGTGCGGCAGGGCAAAGTGAACTTAAAAGATAGCTTTGCCCGGTTTAAAGACGGTGAGCTCTTTCTTTTAAACATGCACATCAGCCCCTATGCGCAGGGCAATCGCTTTAACCACGATCCACTGCGCACGCGAAAACTTCTTCTGAAACGGCGGGAGCTCGATCGCCTGCAAGGGTTGGTGCAGCAGCAAGGCTATGCCCTCGTACCCTTGTTGCTTTACTTAAAGGGCGGACTCATCAAAGTCGAGCTCGCGCTCGCCAAGGGTAAAAAACTGTACGACAAGCGCGAGGCGATGAAAGAGCAGGCGGTCAAACGCGAAGTCGAGCGCCATTTCCGGGAACGGCAAAAAGAGTAAAGACGTTTTTAAGGGAAATGCATAAGATCGGTTGCACAATAGGGGAAGGAGCGGCTCATGCAGTTTTATATTGAAGTATTGGATGAAAAAGGTTACGGCCTCGCCCGTCCGCATGAAGGTGCGGGCACGGCGGGTGAATCGTTGAGCGAATTAAGCAAGGCGCAGGTTCCTTTTCACAGTGTACAAACGCGCGGGGGCGGGAAACGCGTACGCATCCCGTTCACATTGCCGGGTGAGGTCGTCTACGCCGAACCGACGCTGCGGCGGGAGAAGGGAATACGAATTTACCGGGCGACGGACGTCGTGACCGCGCACGTGTCGCGCGTCCCGGCAAGGTGTCCGCATTTTGGACGCTGCGGCGGTTGCCAGCTGCAGCATATGTCGTATGCGGAAGAGATGCGTTACAAGACCGCGCTTGTCCGTCAGGCCACGATACAGGCTGGTTTTTCCGAGAAGCTCGTACAAGACGTGCTGGGAATGCCGGAACCGTGGACGTATCGCAACAAAATGGAGTTCACCTTTGCCCCGGACGGGGCGCTCGGTTTACACCGGCTGGGCGACTTTCGCTCCGTTGAACCGCTTACGACGTGCGCCATCGCCCAGCCGGAGATGGTGCGCGCCATGCAAATCGTCGCCGAGTGGGCACAAGACTTTTCGCTCCCCGGATACGATAAAAAGACGCATACGGGTGTGTTGAGACACGTCATGGTGCGAAAAAGTGCACGCGGGGAACTCCTTCTGGCGCTTTTTGCCACACACGCACCGCAATCGGATACGGGCCAACTCCGTCCGGAGGCGCAGGCGCTCCTGGAGCGTCTGGAAGCGCAGGGCGGTGTGCGTACACTTATCTGGTATGTCTACCGGGGACTCGCTGATCGCGTCGGTTTTGATGAACGCTATGTCTTAAAAGGGGATGCGTTTATCGAAGATGAACTTTTGGGATTTACCTACCGGTTGCAGCCGGAGACGTTTTTCCAAACGAATGCCTTGCAGGCCGAACGCCTCCTGCGGGAAGCGCTGCGGCTTGCCGATGTGCGGCCTTTCATGCGCGTGATCGATCTTTTCTCCGGTGTGGGCACGTTTACCCTCCCGCTTGCCCGGCAGGCGGAGATGGCCTACGGTATTGAGATCGTCCCCCATTCGGTAGAAGAAGCGCGGCACAATGCCGAGAGAAACGGCGTGACGAATGCCCTCTTTTTTGCTGGGGATGTGCGCCGTTCGTTCGACGCGGTACTGGAGGTGAGCGGACGCACACCGGATGTCATCGTGCTCGATCCGCCGCGCTCCGGGGCCGGCGGTAAAGTGATGCGTAGGATCGGGCGAACCGGTGTGCCGCGCGTCGTCTACGTCTCGTGCCAGCCGAAGACATGGGCGGAGGATCTCAAAGAACTAAAAGCGTTTGGCTACGTCTTAAAACATGTGCAACCAGTAGACATGTTTCCTAAGACGCCGCATGTGGAGCTTGTGAGCCTTCTGGAAAAAGAAGCGTAGGTCGCACGACCATTAGACACATCAAGGGAGAGGCGGAAAACGGTGACGACGGATGGAATCGTTTTTACAATCATCATCCTGATAAGTATTTTGACCATCGCAGTGATCGTTTTTTTCATCTGGCAGGCGCGCGCGCTCGGCGAACTTCGGAGGCGCCTGGATGAGGAGGAAAAAGCGCGTGCGGCGCTCAGCACAAAGCTTGAGACGCTTGCGTCGGAGATCATCAAACAAGGAAGCGCGCTTGATTCGACCCTTCGTATCACCGAGCAGAGCAAGAGTACGGTTGAACTCACCCATGCCGTGGTGCGAGAGATGCGTGAGGGGATGACGCACTTTTTTGACCGGAATATCGAGCACGGTGACACGCTGCGCCGCGAGATTCGAGAGACATTAGACACGTTTTCCGGCCAACAAACGGCGAGCCTCAAGCTCTCGGCAGATGCCCAGGAACGGCAGCTCGGCGCTTTTCAAAAACAGCTCGGCACGTTTCAGGAACAGCTAAAAGGGCTCTTCGAGATGAGTGAAGCCCGGTTGGAGCGGATGCGGGTGACCGTAGAGGGGAAGCTCACCCAGATCCAAAAAGATAACAGCGAGAAGCTGGAAGCGATGCGCCAGACTGTCGATGAAAAACTCCATGCCACCCTTGAGCGCCGCCTCGGCGAATCGTTCCAGATGGTGAGCGAACGGCTGGAACAGGTGTATAAGGGACTCGGGGAAATGCAGACGTTGGCGAGCGGCGTCGGCGACCTAAAAAAAGTGCTTTCCAATATTAGAACGCGCGGTACCCTGGGCGAAATACAACTCACCGCTCTTCTCGAGCAGTTCCTCTCGCCGGAGCAGTATGCCTATCAGGTGCATGTGAGTGACGGGCGGGAACGGGTTGATGTCGCCATCCGCCTGCCGGGTAAAAAAGAAGATGCTCCGCTTTGGTTGCCGATCGACAGCAAGTTTCCGATGGAAGATTACGAACGCTTGCTTTATGCCGAAGAGACGGGCGATGCGGAGGGCTTGAAAGCAGCTTCCAAAGCGCTGGAAGACCGTCTCCGTCAAGAAGCGCGAAGCATCCGCGATAAATACATCAACCCGCCGCAGACAACCGATTTTGCTCTCCTTTTTGTACCGACAGAAGGTCTTTTTGCCGAGGTGCTGCGCCGCCCGGGGCTCTGGGACGAACTTGCACAAAAAATGCGCATCGTCGTCGTCGGACCGACGACGCTTACGGCTTTTTTAAACAGTTTACAGATGGGATTTCGCACACTGGCCATCGAAAAACGTTCCAGCGAAGTGTGGACGCTCCTCGGCGCCGTACGCACGGAGTTCGGCAAGTTTGCCGGATTGCTGGAAAAAACGCAAAAAAAGCTGCATGAAGCGAGTAAAAGCATTGAAGACGCCAGCCGTAAAACGCGGACGATCGAGCGCCGCCTAAAAGACGTAACGGCGCTCCCACAGGACGCTTCGACCAAGCTTTTGGGGATGGCGGAGGAGATAGAAGAGATTGCAGTAGAAGACGAAGTGTAATGCTTTTTTTGTTTGCTGGTTGTTTGATATTTGTCCGAAGTAGGCAGAAAGATGTATAATCCTATCAGGTCATGGTGAACATGCTTGGTGGTGAACATGCCTGGTAAAGAAAAACGTTTGTGTCGTGGATGATGGGATGTGTCATAGATGCAGGATCCGATTGACAAGCCGCAACTTGCGGTTGTTGTGCCGTGCTACAATGAGGAAGACGTGCTTCCGCTCACATTGACAGAACTAACGCAGACGTTAGGCGATCTCGTGCAAAAAGGACGGATTGCCGAAAACAGTTATATCCTATGTGTCGATGACGGGAGCTTAGACAGGACTTGGTCGATTATCGATACGTGGGCGCGAAAGACGGATCAGGCGACCGGAGGCGTCCGCGTCTATGGGTTAAAGCTTGCCAAAAATGCCGGTCACCAGGCCGCGCTTCTTGCCGGCTACCACAGCGTGGCCGATCGCGCTCATGCTGCGATTTCCATTGATGCGGATTTGCAAGATGACGTATCGGCGATTAGCGCGATGGTTGAGAAGTATCGTAACGGTTACGATGTCGTCTACGGCGTACGGAATGATCGCACAAACGATACATGGTTTAAGCGTTCCAGCGCGCATGCTTTTTATCGCCTGATGCGCTGGATGGGTGTCGAGATCGTCTTCGATCATGCCGACTACCGGCTTTTAAGCCGACGGGTGCTCCAAGTATTACGGGAATATCGGGAAGTAAATTTATTTTTGCGGGGGATCGTCCCTCTGCTCGGGTTTCGCGCGACAAAAGTCACCTATGAACGAAAAGCTCGAAAGGCGGGAGAGTCCAAATACCCGCTCAAAAAGATGCTGGCCTTCGCTATTGAAGGCATCACGTCTTTTAGTGTCCGTCCGATGCGTTTAGTGACGCTCAGCGGTTTTGGAATTTTTCTGGTGAGCGTCGTTGCGCTTGTATACACGCTTTTTAGCAAATGGTTTGGTTATACAGAAGCTGGATGGACATCGATTATGCTCTCTATCTGGTTTATCGGCGGGCTTCAGCTTCTAGGGATTGGTCTACTCGGTGAGTATATCGGGAAAATTTACCTCGAGGTAAAAGATCGCCCCCGCTATGTGATCGAAACAGCCCTTCTACCGGAAGTACAAGGGGTGAAAGAGATGGAACAGGACATTTTTGCTGCTATTCAAGAAACGTCATTTCAAGAAACATCATTTAGAGAAACGTCATTCCAGAAAAGGACGTAACGCCGTTGCTTGCAGGTCACTTGAAATGACACTAAAAGGACGCTTGCAGGTTGCTTGAATTTATGTCTATCCTGTGCTATAATTATTTTTGCTCCATTCATACGGGGGCGTTTTGGATTCGACGGGGACTGATCGAGCAACCGTAGCGAGCCGGGGGGCTGCGCACCCGTAACAACGCAGACGCCAACAATAACTGGCAACAAACAACAACTCGCTTTAGCTGCGTAAGTCAGCTAACCTCTACCACCCTATCGCCTACGTAGGGTGACTAGGGGCCAACCCAAGTAGGCTACGCGGTTCGCCTTCCGCCTGGAGGCGGCCGAAGAAGACCCATCAGGCACAGCTTTAAGTGATCCTGTTCGGGGGAGCGCTTAAAGTTCATCAAACCCGGACTGCGCTCGGAGAAGCGGTTGTGGCGAGGTCTTCGGACAGGGGTTCGAGTCCCCTCGCCTCCACCATTAAAAACCCTGTCAGCAATCTCCTCATCACACAACGTACTTGGCAATTCCTTGATTGAATAACATAGACATATAAAAAAAAAGGAATGGGTAACACTGCCCGTTCCTTTTTTTAGGATGTTTTGCATGGATCATTCTTGTTGATCAACTAGATGATTTTTCTAGATGATTATTCTTGTTGATTCCAAATTTTTGAGGTCGTTTTTTTCATGTCTCCTGAACAGTTTTAAACAAATGATGTGCGACCAGTGCACGAAAATACAGCCATTCGAAGATGAGGAGAAGTGCGCCTGCGGCAAAGGGCAAAAGCGGCGAACCGTATTCTAGGAGATACCCACCCAGGTAGCTGGCCACTGCGCTGGCGAGAGCGCGGAAAAGAGATCGAAAAGCGGCAAAGCTATCGCGCCGTTCTTCAACGACGTAGGACATCGTCTGACTTTCGATGAGGTTATTCAGCATCGTAAAAGCTCCACCGCGGATTAGAAAAAAGATCGTAAAGGTCCCAAAAGGAAGAGGCACAGTGAGAAAGATGAGTAGCAGCAGATTAACCGCGAAAAGAAGGCTGTATGTTTTCTTGTGACCGAAGATGGATAAAAACCGCGGTAGACTGAGTGAACCGACAAATAAGAAAAATCCAGCCAGGGTGAGTACCCAGCTGATCGTCTCATCACTGGCATCGAAGCGGAGTTTTAAGATGACGTTTTGAAAAGGTGTAATGACTGCAAACACACTTCCGGAGAGCATGACGAGACCGATCAGTTGCCATTCGGAAGCTGAGAGGAGACGGTAGAGTAGTGAGAAAGGCGAATCGCTGTGGGGGAATCGTTGTTTTGTATCGTGCAGCGATGTGCTCCTAGCATTCAGCAGATTGTTATCATCGTTTAACGACGTGCTCTCATCCATATGCGGATGGTTGCTATTTATCGATGGCAGATTATTTATCGATGACTGGCTACTTATCGATAACCGCCTGTCATCATCCAGGGACTGCTTTTTTGCGGATAGTTTTTCGGGCGGTAGAAGGAGACCGCGGATAACTGCCAGTAAAAGCATCCCGCCGCCGGCGATCCACAAGGCACTCTGATACGGTGTAAGCGTCGTCGGAAACCAGAGCGGAATATACCCGCCGAGAAACGTTCCTACACCGCTAAATAGGGTGAAGATCGCAAACATCATACTGTAGCTTTGCGTTTCCAGACTGGCGCGTCCGGCATATGAAAATAATAGCTGTACTTCGGTTGTGATGAGAAGCGCCAAGCCCAGCGATTGAATCGTCTGTGCCAGATAAAATAAGGCTACGTCTTTCGTACTGCCAAACACAATATAACCGACACCCATCAGTAAGATGCCGGTAATAAACAGTTTTTTTCGTCCCAGCCGACGTGCCAGAAGGCCGATGGGGATGGCGGAGAGCCCTACAACCATCGTACCCAGCGCTGTTAAAAAGCCGATTGCTTCTTCGCTCATTCCGGCGGCAAGGAGATGTAAGTTTAAAACCAGAGAAAAAAGGCCCATGCTGACTCCGAGTAGCGCCTCACTTAAAACAAAGCGACGAACGCCCTGGGGAAGATCGGCCATAGGCCTCAATATGATACGTAAGATAGGCATGATCGTACGATCTCCCGTTTTCGTGAACTACCTTGCGTATTGGACTTTATCCAAGACCGCAACGATCGCCCACTTTCACGTCGTTTAGAAATGGGTGAAGTCATTCGGAGATATGTTACACCGCTTGCGCGCGCTCACACATCCAGAATGTCTTTTAAGTCATCCATATCTAGCCCTTTTCCGACAAAGAACGCTCCGAATTCCCCAAAACGTGCGCTTACTTCATCGAAACGCATTTCATAAATGATTTTTTTAAACTGCAGTGGGTCCTTACTGAACAGCGTCACCCCCCACTCCCAGTCGTCCAGCCCTTGTGAACCGCTGATAATTTGCAACACTTTTCCGCGATACGCCTTACCGATTTCTCCATGGGAGCGCATCATGTTGGCGCGGTCTTCGATCGGCAACATATACCAGTTGTCCGTGCCCATCCGTTTTTTGTTCATCGGATAAAAGCAGACGTGTTCATCCCGTTTTAATTTCGGATATAACCGACCTTTCGCCCACGGATCCTGTTCCGGATCACCCGTATAACCGCCGAGTTCGACGATCGAATAGTAGCTGTGTGCTGGCAGCAAGAAATCTGCGATCATGAGTTTGCGAAAGGCGACCTCTTCTTTTAAAAGCGCATCCATCGACGGACGCAGATGCATGAAAAGGAGATCCGCTTTCTGACCGATGATATGAAACATACCGAACGAGCCGCCTTCTTCTGCCTCAATTTTTTCCCAGGTGGCATACACTTCGGCGAGTTCTTCCAGAGCGTGACGGCGGACTTTTTTTTCTGTCTCCTTCCAGGCCGGCCAATCAATGGTATAAAAATCGTGCAGAACATGCCAGCCTTCCACAGTATGGGCAGCTTTGGACGTATGACGGCTAGGTGTCTCCTGTACGGCCTTTTCGTGATCAGACATGTTTAAATCCGGTACCGCCGGTATATCAAGGTTCTATGACGGCACAAGGCACCTATCTTGGTTCCGCGTCCTAGCCATAGCCTCACATAACAGCTATAGCCCCACATAACAGCCATAGCCTTAGGTTTAAGCCTCGGCCACGCATTCAAGTCACGTGTCTTAGCTCAGAACTTAAACGACGGGTCTTACCACGTGCCTGAGTTCCCTGCCAAAGTATCGTGCCTTGTGCCTGAGTCCCCCGCCAAAGTATCCTGCCTTAGCAGGAAATCCCGGGTAAGGGTTAAAAACTGCGATGACCCACCGGCTGTACCAGACGTCACCTCCTGTCGTCTATTATGGTACGGTACTGTCTCATAAGGAGCGTGTGGACTAGCTTGCTTTAAAGGCCCTTTTTCCTGTACGATCATATTGTACCACGTTTTGTGGAAAAAAGCTGGGCTAAGGACTTAAAACGCACGACAAAAGAAGCACACACGAAAACATCGTTGAATAACGCCGTAAAAAGTATAAATATTAAAATAAAATAATTATCATAAAAAATTCCTCTTCCAAAGTCATTCCAAAAGACCTTCGATCCGATCTGGACATTTTAAGCCAGAAGTATACACTTAAACACACTGAAAACAAACTGACCAAAAAACGTTGAGTTGATCTGACTTAGAAACATTGAATTGACAAAAAACATCGATCCGACCAAGAAATATTGATCCGACTAGGATACATTTAACTGACTAAGAAGCGTTGCCCGAACCAACAAACGTTGAACTGACCAATAAACATAGGTCGAGCACATCAACATACGAAAGGTTGTCAGATATGGCGTATTCTCTAAAGGCATTAAAACAATTACTACAAAATCAGCGCGGGGAAGTCTTCGGTTTTGTCGATCTCGATCAGTATGCGGTACTCATGCCGCTCGTTGAAACGGAAGAAGGGCCGGCGCTTTTATTTGAAGTGCGGGCCAAGACACTAAGAAGACAGCCTGGCGAAATAGGCTTTCCCGGTGGAAAAATCGAGGCAAGCGATCCATCGCCTGCTTTTGCAGCGGTACGCGAGACGGCTGAAGAACTGGGGATAGGGCGCGAACAGATCGAAGTATGGTCTAAGCTCGGCATTTTAGTGCCGCCGTATCAAATTGCCGTACATGTATATATCGGAAACATTCAGAAGGAAGCGGTCTATCAGCCCAATCCTGCCGAAGTAGAAACGACGTTTACCGTTCCGATAAGCCATCTTCTTTTGCATCCACCGGAAGTTTACGGGATGCGGGTGGGACTTTTGCCAGAAGATGATTTTCCATATGAGCATATTACCGGCGGACGTGCTTATCCGTTTCGTCAGCGTATTGTACCTGAGTATTTTTATTTTTATCAGGACTATGTCATCTGGGGGATGACCGCGCGCATCGTTCACCAGTTTTTACGGCTGTTACAAGAAGCAGAATGAGTATAAAAAGTAGCCTAGCCCAGCCGTATAGCCAAGCAACCTAACCAAGCAGTATAGCCAAGCAACCTAACCAAGCAGTATAGCCAGTATGTGCATAGCATGAAAGCAAAATTTGCTATTTGACAAATCTCCTTTTTTGTGTAGAATAGAAATTGTGCTTTACGACAGGCCGAGATAGTTAAACGGTATAACGGCGCACTCGTAATGCGCAATTCGGAGTTCGATTCTCCGTCTCGGCACCATTTCATATTTGATCATACGAGCAAGGCGCAATCCGTGCTTTGCTTTTTTATATTTTGTGAGGGAGGTTTTTACTGGCATTTTCCCGGAAAAAAAGATATTTACATATACATGCTCACCCGGGCTAATGACGCGTTCGTCCAGGAAGCTGGCCGTAGGAATTTCAGCCGATCGATATTGAAACGTACACGTTTTTCCTGATCGCTCTCGTCGAGCTCTGGAGCGTGAATATGCAAATCATAGGCAACTGGTGTGATCGTCTAAGTGAGGTGAGGGGATAAGTGAGATGAGGGGAATGGTCCGGGTGGTGGCCGAAGAAAAAGAAGTAGAAATCGTCATACAAAAATCGCGTTTTATCGCTGCCGTGCGTCCGGTCGAAGATGAAAGAGAGGCTCAGCAGTTCATACGCGAACGCAAAAAAAAGTTTTGGGATGCGACGCACAACACTTCCGCGTATATCGTGACCGCCGAGAAAACGTCTTCTCCGCTGAACGTTCCCCATATTCATAAGGCGGACGATGACGGTGAACCGCAGGGGACGGCCGGACGGCCGATGCTGGACGTTCTCAAAGCCAAAGATCTCTTGCAAACCGTCGTCGTCGTGACACGCTATTTTGGTGGTATTAAGCTAGGTGCAGGGGGGCTTGTGCGCGCTTACGCGGCCGCAGCTGCCCGGGCTATCGAAGCGGCCGGTGTTCGTGTATGTGTACCGGTCGTGAACGTGCAGGTCACGGTACCGTATGCGCTGTATGAACCGTTTACGTATCAGCTCGTGCAAAACGACATACGCGTCCTAGACCGTGCTTTTGCCGAGGTGGTAACGCTCACGCTAGCCGTTCCCCTGGAGCGGGAAGCGGCGTTTTGGCATGAACTGGCGTCGTTTTTCTCCGGGGACGTACACGCCCATCGGCTTAAAGAAACCTATGAAGCTTTGCATATTGTATATGAAAAAGATGGTGAGTCAAGTGAGTTTGAGCGGTGATTATACGCCGGAGCGCATCGCATATAACAAACGCATGAGCATTAAAAACGGCATTTATGCAGCCGTTGCGCTCGGTATTTTCTCGAGTTTTTTACCGCTTTATGCGATCGAAGCGCTGCACGCGACGGATTATCAGGTGGCGCTCCTTTCCTCTCTGCCGCAACTCGTCAACTTACTCGTGCTTATTCCCGGTGCGCTTTTCCTCTCGCGGCTAAAGCAAAAAAAAGGTTTTACGACGCTTAACGTCGGTTTGGCCAAAGTTTTTTTCTTGATCGCCGCCTTCGTTCCCTGGATATATCCGGACGATCCGGCGCAGGCACTCGTGATCGTGATCGCCTTCTACGGTATCCCGCTTGCCCTGGCCGGCCTTTCTTGGCAAGCTTTTATCAGCGATCTCATACCCGCTGAAGAGCGCAATGCTTTTTTCGGTCAGCGCAACCGCGATACGACCTTGTGGGCGATGGTCGCCGTTTTTTTGACCGGCATGCTTTTAAATCTCTTTGATAAAAAACTCATTTGGCCTTATCAATTCTTTTTCGTCATTGCATTTTTGTTTGGTGTTCTGGAGACGTGGACACTTTTTAGACACGATGAACCCGTTCGCCCGGTGGACGAACGGGAACCGAAACGCCTCAACTTTCAAGCGGTGCGGACGATGTTTCAGAGACCAGCTTTTGTTCGTTTTTTTATCGCTGGCATGTTTTTTAATTTCGCCTGGCAGATGGCCTGGCCGCTTTTTAATATTTATCAAATTAAAACAGTCCATGCCACCGCCTTTTGGCTGTCGCTGTTTACGGTGGCCAACCAGATCTCGCAAAGCATTGCCTTTCCCTACTGGGGCCGTCTGGCGGACCGATTCGGCACCGGCACCGCTCTTGCGATCACGGCTTTGGGTATGGCTACTGCCCCGACTTTAACCGTGCTTAGCACCTCGCTCGTCTATCTCGTCTTTGTAAACCTTTTCACTGGTGCATTCGTAGCCGGCACGGTGCTGTTACTGTTTAATCAGCTCCTCCACGTCTCTCCAGCTGAAGACCGCACTTCGTATATCGCCGTTTACAATCTGGGGGTCGGTGCGGTCGGTTTTATTGCCCCGCAGGTCGGAGTGTATCTCGCCTCACTCCTCACCTTGCCAGGGGCGATGCATGCCTCGTCCCTTTTGCGATTCGGCAGTGCATGTGTGTTTGCCTGGTATGTTTGGCGCTATGATCGTCACGAACGCGGTGAGCGGGTGGCGCGGGGGGAGAGTAGCTGACCGATGGGGAAGGCTACTTCCTGCCCGGGGTCGGCTGTGTCCTGACCCAGCCAACGTCCCCAGGCCATAATGCCCTCTATCCTGCTCACGCTAAACAGGCCCTCTTCGCCATCGACGCGGTAGGTGGCACCGATGGTGATGGTCTCCGGGCCGATCAGATAGGAGCGCACCACATACCATTTCTTACGTAATATGGCCAGCTCGCTTTGAACGGCTGCTGTACCCTTCGCACGGCTTAGCGCGTCAATCTCACGCGTCAGATGATCGAGCGTATCTTCGAGCTGTTCCTTATCCATATCGCGGTAATGCATGGTCATCTCTCATTTCCTCCTGACTTTTATTTGTTTCGTCCAACTTACCTCGCTCTGATGTCGGTTTTACGTCGGTCATCTATCGGTGTTGCGTCAGCTTTACGTCAGTCTAACGTTGGTTTTACCTCGGTCTGATGTTGGTCATATATGGGTCTTACGTCGATTTTGCGTCGATCTTGCGTCGATCTTGCTGCGCTGATCGCACTGGGCCTAACCTGCTCCGGTTTATCTTAGCACAGATGGCAGGTGTCCACAAAAAACCCCGCCTTTCAGTTGGAAGGCAGGGTTTTTACATGGATCACTACCATATTTTGCAGTCCGCACCCCGGTTCTGCGATGATAACGCTTTCAAAACGTCAGCCACTGATCGTCAGATCATCACGACCGAGGTACGACCCGATCGCACTCAGCATTGCTTCAAAATCGCCGGGATTTTCAAAGTCTTCCTTTTGCCAGTTGTGGACAATCCAGGAGACCAATTCATCCGGCGAATTGAAGAATGCGCCCGTACGATCGACGTTACGCACGGTAAAACGGTAATTGTCTTCATCGATGGTGACTTCTACCGGATAGGCACCGTGCCGACTTCTTAAAGCAAATTCCATCGTTCGTCCCTCCTTGCGCCTTCGCCTAGAATTGATCTCGCCTTTTGATAAACCTGCCGGGCGAAGCCACGTCGTAAGACCTCGTTTGGCCACGTCGTAAGACCTCGTTTGGCCACGTCGTAAGACCTCGTTTGGCTACGTCGTAAGACCTCGCTTGGCCAAGTCGTAAGGCTTCGTTCGACTTTGTTTGGTCTCATGTGTATATTAACCAAACAGGTTAAAACATAGTATACACCTTTTGATCGAATATTTCCATCTCTCAGGCGGCATTTTTTGAACAATTTGTGAACAAACTCGGTGACGGAAAATACGAAAGAAAGACTTGAAAAAAGTGTGACTTCGCGTTATGATAGACTTATACTGAATGAGCATTCATTCAAGTGGATGAGGTACGTGTGCATGTGGATGATGCTCATGTCCAAGTTTCCCAGTGGGTGATGTTCATGTGCATGGTTCAGGCTCACTCAAGTGACTGAGGTTTATTCAAATGGCTGAGGAGGGATGGATAGGATGCAGCGTATTCGAAAAGCTGCCGTGCTCGGTTCCGGGGTCATGGGCGCAAGTATTGCGGCTCACCTTGCAAATGTAGGTATTGAGACGCTTCTTCTCGATATCGTTCCGCGCGAACTGTTACCGGAAGAAGCGGCACGGGGACTTACGCTTTCGTCAAAAGAAGTGCGCAACCGGCTGGCCAATGCCGGGAAGGCTCGTTTACTGAAGACAAAACCCTCACCGCTTTACGATCCGGCGGTCCTCGATCTCATCACCACCGGTAATTTCGAAGATGACCTTGCGCGTCTTAAAGACGTCGACTGGATCATTGAAGTTGTCGTCGAACGTTTGGATGTGAAACGCGATCTCCTCGCCCGGGTGGAAGCGAACTGGCGAGAAGGAACGATCGTGAGTACCAATACGTCCGGAATTTCCATTGAGGCGATGGTCGAAGGTCGAAATGAAGCGTTTCAGGCTCATTTTTTAGGCACGCACTTTTTCAATCCGCCTCGTTACTTAAAACTTCTGGAAATAATCCCCCATCCCCGTACGAAGCCTGAGATCATCGATGGGATGCGCGCGTTTGCCCAGCGCCGTCTGGGTAAAGGGGTCGTCGTGGCCAAAGATACGCCGAACTTCATTGCCAATCGTATCGGAACATACGGGCTTCTTATCACGGCACAGGCCATGCAGCATTACGGTCTTGGTGTTGATGAAGTGGACGAGATCACCGGTACAGCCATGGGTCGCCCCAAATCAGCGACGTTTCGCACGCTCGATGTGGTCGGACTTGATACGTTCGTACATGTGGCACAAAATGTCTATGATCATGTAAGCGATTCCAGTGAACGCGACGTTTTTCGGGTGCCGGATGCCTTTTTGCGCATGGTTGAGGCAGGGATGATCGGAGAAAAAAGCGGGGAAGGATTTTACAAAAAAGTCAAGCAGGATGGGAAAAGTGAAATCTTGGCGCTCGATATCGAGACGCTCACCTATCGTCCACAAAGACGCCTCAGTTCGCCTGCACTGGCCCAAGGGAAGGGGAAAGACCTCGCCACACGTCTAAAGCTTCTCCTCTTCGGGCAGGATAAGGCCAGCCAGTTTGCCTGGGAGATTACGAAAAAAACGCTCCTTTACGCCGCGCAAAAAGTCGGCGAGATCGCCGATGACATAACGGCCATCGATCAGGCTATGCGCTGGGGTTTTGGCTGGGAGCTCGGACCGTTTGAACTGTGGGATACGCTTGGGGTGAACACAGTCGCGGAACGGATGAAAAAAGAGGGTGAGGTACTCCCGGACTGGGTAGAGGCGCTGCTTGCAGAAGAGCACCCCTCGTTTTACCGGTTGGAAGGGGCGCGGCGCACGTTTTATCTAGGCGGGCGTTATGTCGAGGAAAATGTGCCAAAAGAGCGCCTGTCGCTGAAATGGCTCAAAGATTCCGGAAAAAAGATTGCTGGAAACAGCGGTGCCTCGCTCATCGACTTAGGGGATGGGGTACTCTGCCTTGAATTTCACTCCACCGGGAATGCCTTGGGCGTCGATACGAACCAGATGGCGGAGCAGGCCTTCCGTTTGCTGGAGACGGATTTTGACGGGCTCGTCATCGGCAATCAAGGCAAGAACTTTAGTGCCGGGGCCAATCTCATGCTGATGCTGATGGAAGCACAGGATGAAAACTGGGATGAGATCGATCTCCTCGTGCGCCAGTTTCAGCGCTTTACGATGCGCATCAAAACCACGGAAAAGCCCATTGTTGCCGCACCTTTCGGCATGACGTTAGGTGGAGGGTATGAAGTGGCCGCGGCGGCGAGTCGCATGCAACTTGCTGCAGAGACGTATATGGGCCTCGTGGAGACGGGTGTGGGCCTCATTCCCGGCGGTGGAGGTACAAAGGAACTGTTGATTCGCTTTATGGAACGCCTACCGGAAGGGAGCAAAGCCGACCCGCTACCCTTTGTCAGCCAGGTTTTTGAAACGATCGCGCTCGCTAAAGTGTCGACCAGCGCCCATGATGCGCTGCGTTTAGGCTACGCCCGGTCGACCGACGGTATTACCATCGACCAGGATCGCCTGCTGTATGATGCCAAACAAGAAGTATTGCATCTCCTTGAGAAAGGATATATCCCACGAAAACCGCAAAAAGTGCGTGTGCTGGGCGAAGCAGGCTATGCAGCCTTAAGCCTCGGCGTTTACAGCATGCAAAATCAAGGGCTCATTACCGAGCATGACGCCAAAATCGCGCATAAACTCGCTTTTGTCCTCACCGGGGGCCGCGTTCCTAAAGGGACGCTCGTCGATGAACAGTATCTTTTAGATCTGGAGCGCGAAGCGTTCTTAAGCTTGATCGGCGAGCCCAAGACGCAGATGCGCATGCAGCACATGCTGGCCAAAGGAAAACCGTTGCGCAACTAAAGACGAACAGGCGAACGTGTAAAATTCGTTGGCGAGCCAGCACGCTTACGAGCCGATCTTTCTTTATAATAAGATGCTCAGTCTCTATACAAACTGTTGCGGTTCAATACAAGAAGTTCAGTATCATGACACGTCATACAGCCTCAATACAAGACGTTACAAGACGTTAAGAGGAGGGGACAGGATGCGGGAAGCAGTGATAGTACTGGGAAAGCGTACGGCCGTCGGTAAAGCCCCCCGCGGTGCGCTTAAGAATGTGCGACCGGAAGCAATGGGGACGGAAGTGTTAAAAGCGCTCCTGGCCGCCGCACCCGGGCTCGATCCGGCGGAGATCGACGATGTGATGATCGGCTGCGCTTTTCCGGAAGGCGAACAGGGCATGAACTTGGCCAGAAATATCGTGTTAAGAGCAGGGCTTCCGACGTCGGTACCGGGCATTACGATAAACCGTTATTGCAGCTCGGGTTTGCAGACGATTGCTTTTGCCGCCGAACGCATCATGCTCGGAGGGGCCGATCTGATCATCGCCGGGGGCATCGAGAGCATGAGTATGATTCCCATGGGTGGGCACACGATCGCACCGGATCCGTATCTCATGGCACACAAACCGGAAGCGTATATGTCTATGGGCCATACGGCCGAAGAAGTCGCCTCGCGCTACGGTATAAGCCGTGACGATCAAGATGCTTATGCGCTGGAAAGCCACCGCCGGGCGCACCGGGCGATCTTAGAAGGCAAGTTTAAAGATGAAATCGTCCCACTGGAAGTCGAAGAAACGTTTTATGAAGACGGAGGCGTCAAAACAAAAAAATTCGTCTTCGACACGGACGAAGGTGTGCGTCCGGACACGAGCCGAGAGGCGCTCGCAAAACTGCGACCGGCATTTAAAGAAGGCGGTACAGTCACTGCCGGTAATGCGTCCCAAACGTCGGATGGGGCGGCCATGGTCATCGTCACTACCCGTGAAAAAGCGGCTCAGCTGGGCTTAAAACCCCGTCTCGTCTATCGCTCCTTTGCCGTAGCCGGGGTCGATCCGGAAGTGATGGGTATCGGTCCCATCTATGCCATCCCTAAGGCGCTCAAATTGGCGGGGGTGGGACTGGATGATATCGATTTAATCGAACTCAACGAAGCCTTTGCCTCCCAGACGCTCTATGTCATGCGCGAACTGGGCCTCTCTCCTGAGCGGACCAACGTAAATGGCGGAGCCATCGCCTTAGGCCACCCGCTCGGGGCGACCGGTGCCAAGCTCACCGTCACCTTGATGCACGAGATGGAACGCCGAGATGCGCGCTACGGTGTGGTCACGATGTGCATTGGCGGTGGCATGGGCGCAGCCGGAGTCTTTGAACGCGCTTAAGCGCTCAGTCTACGTTAAAATATGAGGATAGGGACAGAACAGGAGGATGACGATGAAAGAACCGAAAAAAGGCGCGTCTTTTTTGCTAGACACGCTCACCCCGGAGGAGATCTTTACCCCGGAAGATTTAACCGACGAGCAGAAGATGATCGCCGAGACCGCGCGTTCATTTATTGAAAAAGATGTTTTACCGGTGCTGGATGAGATCGAAGAACACCACCGTTTTGATCTCACCGTGAGTCTCTTAAAAAAAGCTGGTGAACTAGGGCTTTTAGCAGGGGATATTCCGGAAGCGTACGGCGGGCTGGGTCTGGATAAAATTACGACCATGCTCGTTACCGAAGAATTTGCGCTGTCCCGTTCGTTTGCCTTATCTTTTGGTGCACATGTCGGGATCGGTACGCTTCCCATCGTTTTTTTTGGCAATGAGGACCAGAAGAAAAAATATCTCCCGGCGCTCGCCAGCGGTGAGAAAATTGCGGCTTACGCCTTGACCGAACCGAGCTCTGGTTCCGACGCGCTTTCCGCAAAAACCACGGCCCGGCTCAACGAAAGCGGCACGCATTACATTTTAAACGGGGAAAAACAATGGATTACGAACTCCGGTTTTGCCGATGTGTTTGTCGTCTATGCTAAAGTCGACGGGGATAAATTCACGGCTTTTATCGTCGACCGCGACACGCCTGGTGTCTCCACAGGGCCGGAGGAAAAGAAAATGGGCATCAAAGGATCCTCGACGCGGACGCTCATCCTGGAAGATGTTCCGGTGCCGGTGGAACATGTGCTCGGTGAAGTCGGCCGAGGGCACGTCGTGGCCTTCAACATTTTGAACATCGGCCGCTTCAAACTCGCCGCCGGTGCCGTCGGCGCGGCGAAGCGGGTGATCGACATCTCCGCTCGATACGCCAAGGAGCGCAAACAGTTCGATCGGCCGATCGGTGATTTCGCCTTGATTCAAGCCAAGCTCGGAGAAATGGCCATCCGCACCTACGCCGCCGAAGGCATCACATACCGCACCGCCGGATTGTTCGACGACATGCTCCGCGCCTTGGGCGAGAAGGTGAACGACGGTCGGGAAGTGGCCCGCGGTATTGCCGAGTACGCCATCGAATGTTCGATCAACAAGGTGTTCGCTTCTGAGGTTCTCGATTATGTCGTCGACGAGGGGGTACAAATCCATGGCGGTTACGGCTACATGTCGGAATATGAAGTAGAGAAAGCCTATCGCGACAGCCGTATTAACCGCATTTTCGAAGGGACGAACGAGATCAACCGCCTGCTCGTCCCAGGCACCCTGGTGAAAAAGGCGATGCGCGGTGAACTCGACCTCCTCGGTGCCGCGAACAGGCTGCAGCAAGAGCTCTTAAGCCTGATGCCGACGACTTTAAGCGATGAGCTCTTTGACGCAGAGATGGATATGCTGGATAAAGCGAAAAAGATCTTCTTAATGGTGGCCGGGCTCGGTGTACAGAAGTACGGCGAAAAGCTCGAAGAAGAACAGGAAGTACTCGCCGGCGTGGCCGATGTCGTCGCGCATATTTTCGCTATGGAAACGGCCATCCTCCGCGCTCAAAAGGCTGTCCGGAGCGTAGGAGAAGACAAGGCACGGGGGCACATCGACCTCGCCACCGCAGTCGTCCATACGTCCTTTGATAAGATTGAAGTGCTGGCCAAAGATATGCTCGCGCACATGGAAAGCGGGGATCTCCTGCGCACACAGCTTTCCGTATTAAGAAAGCTTACGCGGCGTGAAGCGATCGATATCATCGCCCTCCGCCGCGCCATTGGCAAGCGTCAGCTGCAAGCCGATGGCTATACAACGAACGCTTAAAGCTGTTTAGGGTCAAAAAAAACGTGACCATGTTCAGGTAAATACGGCAAGGAATGTGACGGAGCACGTTTAAATGTTACATGTAAAAGGCGCCGGAGAACCGGCGCTTTTTTTACGCACCTATTTACTCATCGTCTCGATCAACTCGGCCATCTTCCGGCTTTCTATGCGTCTTCTCTGGCGTTCCCGGACGCGCTCCGGGGCGCTTTCGAAAAGTGCTTTTTCCTCATCCGTCTCCGGATAGACTGGAGGAACGCGGACAGGCTTGAAGTTTTTATCCAGCGCTACAAACGTAGAGAAGGCCGTAGCCGCAATTTGGCGCTCACCGCTCAAAAGGTCTTCGGCAAACACTTTGATAAAGACTTCCATCGAGGAGGTGCCGGTCCAAGTGACAAATGATTCCAAGATCACCGCTTCATTCTGATTGATCGGGCGCAGAAAATCGATCGAATCTGTAGAAGCGGTGACGACCTGTTCGTGGCAGTGGCGCATGGCCGAGATGGCGGCTACATCGTCAATGTGGGCCATGAGTTTGCCGCCGAATAACGTATGATGGTTATTGGTGTCATTGGGTAAGACGAGCGCTGTTTTAATCACCCTTGAAGCCCGTGAGGGACGGGGACGGCGCGACTCACTAGGAATCATCACGCATCACCTTGGCTTTTTCCGTGTTTTTGGTACAATAGAAGTAATCGTAAGGAGGTGGCTGTGGTGCTTTTATTGTATCATTATCCACGCTGCAGTACGAGTCGTAAAGGGAAAAAGTGGCTTTTGGATCACGGGCTGACTTTTAACGAGATCGATCTTAGCAAAGAGCCGCCAAGCAAGGAAGCGCTCCGCACTTACTGGGAAAAAAGCGGTCTGTCGCTCACACGCTTTTTTAACACATCCGGACAACTGTACCGATCTATGGGGCTTAAGGATAAACTTTCGACCATGAGCGATGAAGAAAAACTGACGCTTCTTGCCGAAAACGGCATGCTCATCAAGCGGCCCCTCATTACCGATGGGGAGAAGGTGACCGTAGGGTTTGATGAAGAAACATTTGCTCGCACCTGGGGGCGTTGATCGAGACGGTGACAGTAATTGTGATGACGCTCTCATCGTCGAAGCGCACCGCTTATTTAAAGCTCTGGGACACGAGACGCGTTATGCCATCGTGCAGCTCCTCATCGAACGCAAACTTTTTTGTGGAGACCTCGTCGCCGAACTCGGTCTTCCCCAGTCGACCGTTTCGCATCATTTGAAGATTTTACGGGATGCCGGTGTGGTTGAGACGGAAACACGCGGCAACTGGGTCTGCTATGTATTAAAATCACAAGTCATCGAAACGACGTTAAGCCGCTTCATCGCCTCTTTACCGCGTATGGACGTATCGAGCGTAGATGAATGGCAGAGGGAAGATTAAAATGATTGATCAATGAATGATAATGGGTGATGATGAATCATCAATGAATGATCAATGAATGAGTAATGAAAGGTTCATGAATGGTCAAAGCATGTTCAAAGAAATGGTCCATGCATGATAAGGAATAATAAAAATAATCGTAGAACGATATGTTTTGGTATTTGCGCTTTTCCCGGAAAACACGTATGATAAAAGCAAAGAGAGTGGCAACTGTTTAACATGACCTATGATGGCGGAGGGATAGTGGATGGATTTTCCAGCGACGCTTATGTATTCTAAAGAACACGAATGGGTGCGCGTAGAAGGTTCCAGAGCGTACATAGGGATCACCGATTTTGCGCAGGATGAGCTGGGAGATGTGGTCTATGTCGATCTGCCTGAAGTGGGGGCGACGCTCACCCAGGGTGCTTCATTCGGAAGTGTAGAAAGCGTAAAGACGGTCTCTGAACTGTACGCGCCCGTCAGCGGACAAGTTGTCGAGGTCAATGAAAGACTGGCCGATGAACCGGAGCTGGTGAACAGTTCCCCGTATGATGAAGGCTGGATGATCGTCGTAGAGATGACGCGTCCGGAAGAGTTGGATGGGCTGCTTTCAAAAGACGCCTACCGTGAGATGATCGGCCAGGCGTAAAACAAGACGAGCCACCTCCTAAAGAGGTGGTTTTTTAACTAAAAGAGGTTTTTTTTAACTAAAACCCGCGGTCAGATTTTTCCGGTTTTTGATTTAAAAACTCAATGATAAAAAGCGTCCCCGAAACCATGAGCACACCGACGGCGAGCATTTTCCACGGTTCACTGGAAGCGACTAAAAAGAGGACGATGGCCAGCACCGAGACGATATAATGATACATGGAGAGCACACCCTTCCGTTCACAAAATGTTCATATGTCACCGTTTGTTCACATTATAACACAGTTTGCCAACAGACCCAAGACCTATCGGTAAAAATTTTAGTTTTTTTCCATACCAAATCTTGCGTTTTCCATGTATAATAAAGTTTAAGAAAAGGGGTGACGTCGTGGAACGTTGTTGTGGCGCATTGATGATTGGGTCGATCGGCGCGTTAAAACATGAGGGTATCTTTTATGATCGTCTCCCATTGCAATACTGCCCGATATGTCGGCGGCATGAAGTGCACCCGCTCGTACGCGATGATTTTGAACAGCTGGTGGAGTTTGCGAAAGGGGACCTGGCTTCATACATTCAATTTGATGATTTTGTCGATTATGACGAAGAAGCGTTAAGACAATATCAGCCGCTTTGGGATGACGGCGACCCGAAAAAACTTGTGATGCAGGCGATCGACCAATCACTGGATCTTTTAAGCACGGCCAAGGCACTCGGGGATCATGCCTGGACGTTGGAGCTTGAGCTCCGTTTAAAACATCTGGGGCGCATGATGAAGCGTGTGAGTACACAAAGATAAACATAAACTGGCCACGCAAATTCCAACATCTGACGAACAGACAATAAACGGATCATGATCGGATAACGTACAGACTAAAAACCGCAAATAGATGGACGCTCAAACAGGCTGGCACAGCCTGTTTTTTTGTTGGTGCGGCTTGTTTTTTGTTGGTACGGTCCGGTTTTTGTTGGAAAGACCTGTTTTATGCTGACACAGCCTGTTTTTTATTGATAAAGCCGTCAGGAGAAGACAACACTATCTTTAACGCCGTCCTTTAACGCCGTCGAAACAAGATAACACTATAGACATAGTGGAAAAAGCTTGCCAGGATGGAACCGGCAGTGTATAATGAAGTTAGATTTAAATAAGAATCAGTATCAAATAAAAATGATATGCAACCCAAGCTTCATTCTTATTGAGAATCGATTGAAAATCGCTCTCGATTCATGTACAATGGACATTGAACAGACCATATATAAGGAGGCGACACCTATGGCAAAACCGGTGTTAAAAATAGAGGATTTGCATGTAGCCATTGACGGACGGGAGATCATTCGCGGGTTGGATCTCACCGTGCAAGGTGGTGAAGTGCATGCCATTATGGGCCCCAACGGAACGGGTAAAAGCACGCTGGCCCAGGCGCTTATGGGTCATCCGCGCTATGAAGTCACGAAGGGTACGGTGACCTTAGACGGCAAAGATTTACTGGCGATGGGCGTCGATGAACGCTCGCGTGCCGGACTGTTCCTGGCCATGCAATACCCGAGCGAAGTGAGCGGGGTGAAGACGAGCGACTTTTTAAGGGCAGCGATCAACGCCCGTCGCGGCGAAGGCAATGAAATTCCGATCATGCAATTTATCCGCAAGCTCGATACAGCCATGAAAACGCTGGAGATGCCGCAGGAGATGCTCAGTCGTTATCTGAATGAAGGATTTTCCGGCGGGGAGAAAAAACGCAATGAGATTTTGCAGATGAAAATGCTCGAACCGCGCATTGCCATCCTCGACGAGATCGACTCCGGTCTCGATATCGATGCCATTCGCATCGTTGCCGAAGGTGTAGGTAGCATGCTTACAGACGAATTCGGCGTGCTCATGATCACCCACTATCAACGGCTGTTAAACTACATCCGTCCGCATTTTGTGCATGTGATGATGAACGGCCGCATCGTCAAATCCGGCGGTCCGGAACTCGCTGAACGGCTTGAGGCGGAAGGCTATGACTGGCTCAAAGAAGAACTCGGGATCGAATTGGAACATGAGGAGACCGACACGACCGTAAGTCAGGAAGCATAAAACGCACCTACGAAAGGAGGCGAAAAATGTGACGGTAACCGATTATGATGTACGGCAACTGAATCTTTTCGATGCGCTTCACGTAAACCGCGAGGAACCGGCCTGGGTTCGCGAAAAAAGAGAAGCTGCTTTTCGGGCATTGGATACACTTCCGTGGCCCGTTTTTGAAAAAATGAATATTACGGACTGGCCTTGGTTTCAGTTCCGTCCGTTTGTCTCGGGGCGGCCGGTCGGTTCACGGCAGGATCTTCCGGAAGCCGTGCTGACGATTTTAAATACGTTTGTACAAGGAGCACCGACCGTCGTCGTGGAAAACGGAGACCTCATCTGGGAAGAAAACACCTCCGACTTAAATGCTCAGGGCGTAATTGTAAGTGACTTGAAGCGGGCGCTTATTGATCATGAAGGACTCGTAAAACGCTACTTATTTCAGGCAGTAAGCGGCGATCACGATCGGCTGATCGCACTTTCGAAAAACGATCGCCTGCTGGCTTTATCCGATGCGCTCTGGAACGGCGGTCTTTTCGTGTACGTTCCCAAAGGAGTACGCCTTGCGGAACCGATCCAGCTCATCCTCGCCGCACACGGAGAGGGCACCGGACTTCTCCCCCGCCTCGTCGTGGTGACGGAAGGGGATAGCGATCTTACCTTTATCGAACACCGACTTTCGGATGATGAAATGACGACCGTTCATAACGGAGTGAGCGAAGTCTTCGTCGGTTCGGGTGCGCGCCTGCGTTTTGTGAGCGTACAGACGTTGGGTCAAAAAACGTATGATCATACCCGGCGTTACGGGGTGGTCGAGGCGAGCGGGCGCCTGGAATGGGTGTTTGGGGAAGTCGGGAGCGCCCATAGTGCCCAACTGACCGTCTCGAACCTCGTCGGTGAGGGTGGTTCGGCCGATGTCAAGATGGTGAGTATTGGAAACGGTAAGCAGCGCAATCACTTCGATCTTCGCAACCGTCATGTCGCCCCTCATACCGAGTCGGATGTGCTAGCCAAGGGCATCTTACTTGACAGCGCGCGGCAGATTTACCATGTCGTGACCAAAATCGAAAAAGGTGCGAGGGGCTCCAATGGAGAGCAGACAGCGCGTCTTATGATGCTGAGCCATGACGCGAGGGGTGACGCCAATCCGATTCTCCTCATCGATGAGCACGACGTCAAAGCCGACCATGCGGCGAGCGTCGGGTATGTCGACGAGACGCAGTTATATTATTTGATGACCCGCGGGTTAAGCCGCAAAGAAGCAGAGCGGATGCTCATCTTCGGCTTTCTCGAGCCGGTCGTCTCACAGGTACCCATAGAAAGTGTACAGGCGTACCTTTACACCGCCATGGAAAGGAAGTTTATGCCGTGATCGGGCGTGCGCTTATAGAAGATTTCCCTATTTTACAGCAAAAAATCGGGGATGCACCGCTCGTCTACCTCGATTCTGCGGCATCTTCGCAAAAACCGCGTGCGGTGATCGAGGCGATCAGCCGCTACTACGAGCATGATCACGCCAATGTTCACCGCGGCGTGCACACGCTTGGATCACGGGCTACCGAAGCCTATGAAGGCGCTCGGGAAAAAGTCAGGCGTTTTATTCATGCGCGACGCGCCAGCGAGATTGTATTTACCCGTGGGACGACGGCGAGTCTCAACCTCATCGCTAAGACGTATGGCGAAGCCAAGCTCGGGCCCGGTGATGAGATCGTGCTCACCCCGAACGAACATCATGCGAATTTGCTCCCCTGGCAGCGTCTGGCGCGGCAAACCGGTGCCCGGCTCGTTTTTGTCGAACCGTCTCCGGAAGGAATTCTCGATGAGACGCGTCTTACGCAGGCGATCTCTCCCCGGACCAAAATCGTCGCCCTCGCCCATGTCTCTAATGTGCTGGGGACGATCCAGCCAATTCAGGCCGCTGCGGCGCGGGTACACGAAGTCGGCGGGGTGATCGTCATAGACGGTGCGCAGAGCGTGCCGCACATGCCGTATGATGTGCAGGCGCTGGACATCGACTTTTTAGCTTTTTCCGGACACAAGATGCTGGGGCCGACTGGGATCGGTGTTCTTTACGGCAAGTACGAACTGCTGAAAGACATGGAACCGTATGAACTCGGCGGGGAGATGATCGATACGGTGAGCCTCCATGAAGCGACGTGGCGGGATCCGCCTTGGCGCTTTGAAGCAGGGACGCCGCCGATAGCCGAAGCGGTAGGCCTTGCGGCAGCCATCGATTATCTGGAAGGACTGGGCATGAACGAAGTCGAAGCACATGTTTTACGTCTTACGGAGAGCGCAACCCGTGCGCTGGGCGAGATTCCCGGTGTGACGATCTATGGTCCGCGTGCGGGACGACATGCGGTCTTAACCTTTAACATCGGTTCGATTCATGCCCACGACACGGCGACGGTTTTCGATTCTATGGGGATTGCCGTCCGCGCCGGGCATCACTGTGCCCAGCCGCTCATGAAGCGGCTCGGTGTGAATTCTACGGTGCGCGCCAGCTTTTATGTGTACAACGATATGCAAGATGTCGAAGCACTCGTTGCTGGTGTGCATCACGTAAAGGAGTTTTTTGGCGATGTCTTTGGATGATCTTTACCGACAAGTTATCCTCGATCACGCACAGCATCCGCGTGCGCGTGGGGTGCTAAGCGGTGACGACGTGCGGGCGATCGATCTTAAAAATCCGACCTGTGGAGACCATATCACCCTTTATGTACGCATCCAGGACGGGAAGGTGCAGGATATTCGTTTTACCGGCGAAGGCTGTTCTATCTCGCAGGCTTCGGCCTCGATGATGGCCGATATGCTAAAAGGGCAAAACATTGAAGCGGCAGAAAGGGTTAAAGATATTTTCTTAAAGATGATTCAGGGACATGACCTCGTCGAATCGGAAGAAGAAACACTCGGTGATGCGGTCGCTTTAAAAGGTGTCGCTCAGTTCCCCGCGCGTATCAAATGCGCCACTCTGGCTTGGAAGGCTTTAGAACAAGGGATCACCGATCATTCATCGTAAGGCGTGACCGTGTGTTCACTGTGTTAGAAGAGCATTATCCATGCACCATCTATGGATCATTCATGCGAATCAACGTGAAGAGGCCTTCAAAGCGGCATGAGCATGAGTATGACATGATGAACATGCGTAAGACATGATATGAAAATCAAAGGAGGGGCTCAATATGGCGAAAGTCGCACCGGTTTCCGGCGAATACAAGTACGGTTTTCACGACCGAGATGTCTCTGTTTACCGAACCCCCAAAGGCTTGGCGCGCGAGATTGTCCTTGATATCTCGCGGCAGAAAGGCGAGCCGGACTGGATGACCGAGTTCCGCTTAAAATCGCTCGATATTTTTTATGCTAAACCTGTCCCGACCTGGGGCGCCGATCTTTCCGAACTGGATTTCGAAGACATCTATTATTATGTCAAACCGGCCGAACGCCCAGGACGTACGTGGGAAGAAGTGCCGGAAGAAATTAAAAAGACGTTTGAACGGCTGGGCATTCCTGAAGCGGAACAGAAGTTTTTAGCCGGCGTCTCGGCTCAGTATGAATCCGAAGTCGTCTACCATAACATTAAAAAAGAGCTGGAAGCCAAAGGGATCATCTTTATGGATACAGACTCCGCCCTCAAGGAATATCCGGAGCTTTTCAAAGAATATTTTGCGACCGTCGTACCGCCCAGCGATAACAAGTTTGCAGCACTCAATAGCGCGGTCTGGTCAGGGGGAAGTTTCATCTACGTCCCCAAAGGGGTCAAGGTCGACGTACCGCTTCAAGCTTACTTCCGTATCAACACGGAAAACATGGGCCAGTTCGAGCGGACGCTCATCATCATCGATGAAGGTGCGTTTGCCCACTATGTTGAAGGATGTACGGCCCCGGTGTACGCCTCGAGCTCACTGCACTCGGCCGTCGTCGAGGTCATCGTCAAGCGCGGTGCCCGTGCCCGCTACACGACGATCCAGAACTGGTCGAACAGCGTCTACAACCTCGTCACCAAGCGCGCGGTGACTGAAGCGCACGCGACGATGGAATGGATCGATGGCAATCTCGGCAGCAAAGTGACGATGAAATATCCGGCCGTGGTCATGAAAGGCGAGGGCGGGCGGGCCGACATCCTATCCATCGCCGTCGCCGGACGCGGTCAGGAGCTCGATGCTGGTTCCAAAGTGCATATGCTCGCACCGAACTGCACGGCCACGGTCGTGTCCAAGTCGATCAGTAAAGACGGCGGGAAGGTGAACTATCGCGGGCTCGTACAGTTTGGTAAAGGGGCAGAAGGATCCAAGGCGAGCGTGAAGTGCGATACGATCATCATGGACGATCAGTCCGTATCGGATACCATTCCGTACAATGAGATCAAAACCGATGGCATCACCCTGGAACACGAAGCCTCCGTCTCCAAAGTGAGCGAAGAGCAACTCTTCTACCTCATGAGCCGCGGTCTCACTGAGGAAGAGGCGACACAGATGATCATCATGGGCTTCATCGAACCCTTCACCAAAGAGCTCCCTATGGAATACGCGGTCGAGCTCAATCGGCTCATCGCCTTCGAGATGGAAGGAAGTATTGGATAACCTTTATTTTCATGGCTTCCGATTCCACATTTTCTCCGGCACATGCAAGAGATGTCTGTGCTCGAGATACCGCTGATACGTATCCAACGCATCATGTTCGAGCGTTTCACTGATGCGAAGGGAGGTATCAGCGGTTATTTTTGTGCCTTCATATAACTGTGATTCCTTTAACCGTTATTCCTTGATGCCTTTAACAGACTGCACAAATCAACGGATCCAACCGTTGACGCTCGCCTTTATGGATGAGAGGCCTTTGTTTTTTGCTGCCAAATGTCATATGCTAAAATATATACACCTGTAGAGAGAGTGATCATGCATGCGCGTTCATATGCTGCACACGAACGATGTACACAGTCATATACAGATGTTTCCTTTGATCGGTGGCGCTATAGAAAGGCTTAAACGCGAACTCGGTGAACGCCTCATCGTACTCGATCTCGGTGACCACGTCGATCGCGTCCAACCGCTCTCAGATATTACGGAAGGGATGATGAACCGCTCTGTATTAGAGGCGAGCGGCTATGATCTGGTAACGATCGGGAACAATGAAGGGCTGACGCTCTCACCCCTTGCCTTGGGAAATCTTTATCGTGATGCAGCGTTTGAGGTGATCTTAAGTAATCTCCGCACCGCCGAAGGTGTGGTGCCGACGTGGCTTAAGCCTTATACGTTGATTCGGGTGGAAGATGTGACGCTGGGTTTTTTTGGTTTGACCGCAGCGTTTCATTATTACCCGCTGCTCGGTTGGACCGTGGACGATCCGTATGAACGGGCACGGGAGCTTTCACGTTTTTTAAGACCTCAGGTCGATGTGCTCATCTTGCTTTCGCATCTCGGGTTTTACGCCGATCGGACACTTGCCCAGGCGGACTTAGGAATCGACCTTATCCTCGGTGCGCATACGCACCATCGTTTTCCGGAAGGCGTCCGCATCGGCCGGACGCTTCTCACCCAAGCCGGAAAAGGCGGGCGTGAGCTCGGTTGGACGATCCTCGACTATACACCGGGAGAAGATCTCACCATGCGTACTCAACTCATCGACGTGACCAAAGAAGCACCCTCTGCCCGCATCTTACGGACGATCGATGAAGTTCAGCAAACAGAAGGACCCAGACTCAAGCGGGTAGTTGCGACACTCAAAGCCCCGCTTACGATCTCCTATGAACGTTCTTCTCCGTATGCCAGGCTGCTCGCGGAAATCTTACGGCGGGAAACAGGCGCTGACGCATCGATTGTGACGAGCGGCCTTTTGCTACATGGGTTGGAAGAGGGCCCGGTCACCTATGGCGATATTCTTTCCAGTTGTCCCCACCCTATTACCACTTGCATTCTTCGCATGCCCGCTATAGAATTAAAAGAAATTCTCTTCCGTGCTCTAAATCCTCAACTTTTTTTACGTCCTATTCACGGTTTTGGCTTTCGCGGAAAAGTATTGGGTTATCCAGTGATCGCAGGACTGGAGTGGGACAGGGGGGCATCAGAGGAAATTCGACTCTACGATGCCCGGGGTGAAGTCGAGGATGAACGCATGCTTTCTGTTGCCTGGCCTGACATGCTTTTGTTTCGCGATCCATATGATAGCTTTAAGGCGAGCTCTTACGAGGCCAACGTCACCTACTGTTTGCCGGACTTTTTACGGCATTATTTGGAACGCGCTCTTCAAGATGACGCGCTCGTTTGGGCGGTGCGTCTGGAAAAGACGACACACAAGGCGTGACGGTCGTACTGCTGTGCCCGGTCGAAGTCGGTGCGGGTTTGAAAAAGAGGTTATAACTGGGTGAAGAGGAGCGGTGAAATGTGAAATTCGTCGATGAAGTGTTCCGGCTGTACCGCGAGCAGCTCACGGAGAGTCCGGATGGAGCGCTGGAAGTTGTCTTGCAATTATTTTCCGATCACACCCGGCGCGATTTGGATCAGTTTGTCGCCACGCTTTCTGATGATGAAATGTTTCAGATGGTATCGCTTTTCGTCGTGGAGATGTTACGTAAAAAGTTAAGCGATGAAGGGCTTTATCCATCTGAAGAACGCATGTATCCGCTCGATCGAAACATCCATTGACCCCCCACATGTATTGCGTATTCACATCGATTGAATATTGAACCGTTCAAAAAGAAGCATGCCCCCGTCCGTCTATGCATATGGTTTAATGGGGGCGAAGCATAGATGGTACGGCGCATGCGTACGGTTAAAAGATGGAACATCCCAAAAAAACATGTCATTTTGCTCATGCTGGGGCTGTTTTTATTCGTGCTCATCCAGCTTTTTTTTTACGTGGAAAAACGGCTGGCCCCGGTCATCCGCGATTATGCCGATCTCAGGGTCATTCAGATTGCGACCGACGCCATAAGCGATGCGATCAAAAAAAGGACCGTTGAACTCAAACATGCTGGCCAGCTCTTTGTCAAACAGTATGATCAGTCTAACAATGTCGTAGCCATCAGCCTGGACGTCGAGGCAACGGCGCGCGTGCAGGCTATGGCTGCGGAAAGTGTCCGGCAGAAGATGGCTGACTTAAGCCGCCAGCGTATTCAAATACCGCTCGGTGTAGCTTTAGGAAGCGAAGTGTTTGCCAACATGGGCCCGCGCATACCCGTGACCCTCGTGCCTCTCGGGGCGACGGAAATAGAACTCGAACCCGTACTGGAAGAGACAGGCATTAACAATGTACTCCTTACGCTCTATTTAAACGTCAAAACGCGTGTCAAGGTCGTCATCCCCTTTTCCTCGAAAGAAGCGGTCGTCTCACAGCGAATTGCCATCGCCCAGGAATTGATCATCGGTAAAGTCCCGCAATATTACTTCAAGGGCAGTGAAGTCGTGCCGATGGCCCCACCCATGCCGTCGACGCCTGCTGCACCCGCAAAACCTTAAGGTCAAATGTCTCTTGTGTTAGGATAAGCTTCCTCTTGTATTAGGAGACGATTGTTTGCGCGCGCCTTGCGCACGGCGAGATCGATCTTATTCTCCACGCGCTCTTGCGTTTTTTTCCCAACGTCTTAAGTACGGTGTTGGATCAAAGGCCCATTCGTATTTCCCCGTATAGCGATACATGCCGAAATGGAGGTGCGGTGGGAACTTTCCTTGCGTCCCGGGCGGTCCGTAACCGGATGATCCGACAAAACCGATCACCTCCCCGGGTTCGACGAGATCCCCTTCTTTAAGGCCTTTTTTGAAATGCGCGAGGTGCGCGTAGTAATAGTAAACATTGTTGAGATCGCGAATGCCGATGCGCCAGCCACCGTAGTTGTTCCAGCCGATCACTTCTACATAACCGTACGACGCGCTTTTAACCGGCGTGCCGTAGCTTGCGAACAGGTCTGCGCCTTCGTGGATGCGGCGTCCGCCCCATCCCCGGGTTGCACCAAATGTATTGGTGTAGCTGTAGGGATAGCGCCTGTCGAGCACAAAGTGTTTTTCATCGAGATCGAGTCGCCCATAGTGCGCAATCAAACGCTCAAAGCCGAGGATGATGCGCCTTTTTTTTTCATCATCATACAGCTTTGCGAGCGCTTCGCGGAAGTTTTCTGGATCATCGCCGAAGCGATGGAGAAAGCGACCGAGGGCTGTTAAAACATCGAGCGGATTGTCTTGGGAGGCTTTCTGATCGCCATCGGCGTCGATTCCCAGACCGCCGAACAGATTGATAAGCCGCACGTCTTCTTCCGGCGCGCGGGGATTCCCGGGGCCTCCCCACAGTACATCGGGAAAACGGAAGGAGACGGCGTCGGGATCGTCCGGGTTTTTCACTATTAACGAACGGTGAAACTGATCGATGGCGGCGAGATAACTCCAGCGCGTCCCAGTGATCCCGGCTACGCTTTGATAGCGGGCTAGACGGTGGTCCAATGGATCATCGTTTGTCTTGGGCACCGCCTGAACATACTGTGTCATGCTGGCAAAGGGCATGACCGGTACGAACCCTATCGGCATGAACGCAAGAAATACAGCCACACGCAGTAAGGCTACGAGCTGTATCGCCGCATGTCGGTTCCAGAGGAAGAACGTACGTGCAGCTCTCCTCCGTCGCTCGCGAAGCATCACCATCGATTCACCTCCCGTCTATCCTAGTCTTTCCCGTTTGCTTGCGTTATAATGATGGGTAAAGGCACAGGTAGAAGAAGGCTCAGGACTGCTACAGTTTTTCTGCTGTCACAAAAGAAGGGTGGGGTATGATGAACGAGAGGCTGGCCAAGCCCGAGTGGCTCAAAGTCGATTTGCGCACAGATCCGCACTACGCCGAGCTTAAACAGCTCATGCGTCGCGCGGTGCTTCATACCGTATGTGAAGAGGCTCGCTGTCCTAATATATTTGAATGCTGGAATAACCGTACGGCCACCTTTATGATTCTCGGTGACACGTGCACCCGCGCCTGCCGTTTTTGTGCGGTCAAAACGGGCGCACCGGGTGGTGAAGTCGACATGTTGGAACCGGCGCGTGTGGCGCTGGCCGCAGAACAGATGCATTTACAATATGTCGTGGTGACATCGGTCGCCCGGGATGATCTGGAAGACGGCGGGGCGAGCATGTTCGCAGCGACGATTCGTGCGCTTCGTCAACGGATGAAAGGGATAGCGGTAGAAGTGCTTATTCCCGATTTTATGGGTAATGAAGCGGCGCTTAAAACGGTCTTGGAGGCCCGACCCGACGTGTTAAACCATAACGTCGAGACCGTCGAGCGCCTCACCCCAAAGGTCCGGGCAAAGGCCACATACCGTCGCAGTCTGGAACTCTTAAAGCGCTCCAAAATGCATTATCCATATATACCGACGAAGTCATCGATTATGGTCGGGCTTGGAGAGACGGAAGAAGAACTGATCCAGACGTTTCGTGATTTACGCGACCATGAGGTAGATATTGTGACGATCGGGCAGTATCTGCAACCGACGCGCAAACATTTACCGGTCCTGAAATATTATCATCCGGATGCCTTCGCCCGTCTCAAAGAAAAAGCGCTCTCATTCGGTTTCAAGCACGTCGAAGCGGGGCCGCTGGTACGGAGTTCGTATCATGCGCACGAACAAAGCGCATCGCTTAAGTCTGCCCCGTAATCACTCTTAACCGTGAAAAAGGAGGATGGGATGGAGTCGTTTCGCATGGGGATGAGCGCTTTTGAACTGATCCGTGACGTGCGCGGTGCGTTTCAACTAGAAGCCTTTCGTGCGCGTTATCTGGACTACCTCGACAAATATGACTATATCGTCGGCGATTGGGGTTATGGACAGCTCAGGCTCAAAGGTTTTTACGCCGAAAACAGAAAAAGCGCACCACCGGATCAACGGATCGATGCGCTCGATCAATACATTCAAGAATACTGTAATTTTGGTTGCAAATATTTTGTCGTACGGCGTCTTTCTGAACACGCCGGGCATACCGCACGTCGCAGCAAAGATGCTGCGGAAGTACAGATTGAGCCTAGTGACTCAGACAAAAAGCAGAAATGAACCCGATCAATCAAAGAAATGAACCCGGTCAATCAATGACTTCCCGCAAAAAGCTGTGCAAGGAAGTGGCTTCCTCCGGTGTGAGCTGAAAAACTTCTTCAAGATAGTGTTCTTCTTCCAGATCATCATCACCGATGATGGCAAAGACGCTTTTTTGCATATCCAGGACAAGCGTTTTCCCAAAAAAGCGATCGGTGCGTATGAGGGCCAGGTCAAAACGACCGTGTTCGGTAAAAAAGCTCACATAACGTACCTTTGTCATCTCTTCGGTGTCGTAAAGAAAATCGCGTTCCATGGTTAGGTCCTCCTTGGTTTTTCGGTTCGCATGATTTGAGAACGATAAGAGGTGTCTGCATGAAAGAGCTGATGGAAGGCGTTTCCATACTGCTTTTTATTCTTTTGGCCATCGGCCTTGTGTTTAAATTTGCCCGAAAAAAACATTAACCGGAAAAAACATGAAGATGGGGGATGGGGATGGACAGACGTAAAATTGAAATGATGCAGCGTGCGCTTCATTTTTTCGATGCGACCATCGCCGCCTGGGAATCACTCCGCAGGGAAGAGCCGGAAGGAGCGCGCGGTGACGGTACCGACGGATCGGTCGATTCGAAGGGCCTTATCCGTAAGCTCGCCGAAGAAAGATTGCTCGAGCGGGCTTTTTTGTCTGTATCGGACGCCGCCATTTTGACGATAGAATGGCTCGTTCACCGCGATGTCGGCAGTTACGAAGAGATGGCTGATATTTTGGAGCTGGAAGAGGCAATCGGGAGGGAAGAAGGAAAGGCCATGCGCGTTCTCGTGCGCGGCTATCGCGCCCTCACCCGCGATTATTTAAAAACATATGAACACATGGGTGATGGATCGTTTAGATCCGTCAGTGAAAAGACGCCTGAAAGCGCGGAGGTTCTTGAAAGTTTGTTCAGCGAACTTTCCCTCCCGGCGCTCGCCCGTCTATCTTCTTTATTGCGCCAGTTCTGGTTGAAAGAAGGCATTGCCCTTGAAGGATGAGCGCTTCGAACGTCTTCGAACTGCACGTCTGTGGCTGATTGACCTGGATGGGACGCTCATCCGCGGAGGACAGGCTTTGCCCGGAGCGGATGTGCTCATCCAAACGTTGCGGCGGGCGGAGCGCAACTTCTTAATCCTCACCAACAATGCCACCCGAACACCCCGGGCGATTGCCCGTGATCTAAGTCATCTGGGGCTTGACATCGAGGAAGATGAGGTGTATACCTCACCGCAGGCACTGGTCGATGTACTTGTACGCGAACGACCTTCTGCCAGCGTGTTGGCTATCGGCGAAGAAGGGCTTCTGGAACCGCTTAAGCGTAAGGGTTTTCGGCTGGTCGAAGACTGGCGGGAGGCCGATACCGTATGTGTCGGTTTGGACCGTTCACTGTGTTATGATGCGCTGGCCCGGGCAGCGTTGGCTTTGCAGCACGGGGCCCAATTTTATGCGACCAATGTCGATTTGCGCCTTCCAGTCGAAGATGGTTTTCATCCGGGGAATGGCAGTATCGTTCGGCTGCTCGAAGGTGTAAGCGGCAAAGCGGCAGAGGTGATCGGGAAGCCTCGACCGGCCATGTTACAGGCAGCGCTCGCGCGCTTTGGCGCTTCGCCGGACGACGCGCTCATGCTTGGCGATTCGCTTGAGACAGATATTCCGGCGGCCTCCGAGATCGGTATGCTGGGGGTGCTTGTGCGTACCGGCGTGAGCGCGGCGGTAAAAGAAGGCGAGATCAGAGCACACACACCGCTCCTCTTCGATGATCTACCGGCGCTCCTTGCCTATCTCGGCGATTGATGGTTTCGGGCCGGTAAGGGATGGAGAGGCATCGGACGATGGAGGTGTATCCTCCGCATCTTTCGTATCTTCCGCATCTTGCGCGCCTTTATGCGCGCGGGTGTGCGCTAACCGGCTGGCTGCAGCTGCGGCGATGGCTCCGACGATATCATCTAAAAATGTGTGGACATCGCCCTGGCTGTGATCGTTCAGTTTTTGTAAAATGCCGGGTTTCATTTTATCGACATAACCGTAGTTGGTAAAGCCGATACTGCCGTAGACGTTGACGATAGCCAGCGCTAGCACTTCGTCGATGCCGTAGAGGCCTTCGTCGCACGCGATCATCTCCTGTAAAGGAGACAAAAGTTTTCCCTGTTCGGCCAGAAGATCGAGCTGAATACCGGTCAGAATGGCGTTTTGTATTTCGCGTTTATCTAGCACGCGATTAACATTATAGACGCATTCATCCAGGGTCAAGTCAGGATGATACTTTTTTTGTAAAAACAGGACGAGTTCTGCTATATCTTCAATACTGACACCGCGCTCGGTTAACAGACTGAGCGTTTTTTCTTTGAGCGCTTTATCGTAATCGGGGAAATATTTGTAGGCCACTTAAAGCACCTTCCTTTATGCGGAGAATCCTGATTGATCTAGACCTTCTCCCACGTATGATTGGTGATGGAGCATCATAGAATGTCATAGATAGGATATTTTTGCGGAAGACGCTATCGCTTGAAGGTTACTGTTACTGTCAAAAAGAGGCAGGCAGAGGGGGGAGACGGTGGATTCATTTATACGGTGGGTTCGCACACAACTTGAGCCTTTCGCAGTACCGGACGATAACGTAAGCGCATCGGAACCCGACGGGTCGACAGCGGACAGACGGCTGTTAGCGGCAGTTCTCGCCGATCTACACCTGCGCACGCAAGGGGCGGCCGAGATTTGGACGTCCCGTCGGGTGCTTTTCACGCAAATGGTAGAACGATGGTACAAGACGTTAAAACAGGCGCACAGCTGGTACCAGAAAGTCATGGAGAGACCGGATGCTTACCCGGTAGAAGCCCATGTCGTTCTTCATTATCATACGTACTTTCAGCATCTCGGTCAAACGGTTCTGTATTATTTGCAAGATCATTATAATAAAAAGTCATATAGTTATTTGCGCGAACTGGCTTCGGTCGTCTACGACCGTATGCCTTATGACTGGTTTGACGCTGAGGCGCTTACCAGTGGTCGGATGCCGCTTCGCTATCCGGAACGTCTGGCTATCGATCTCCCAGTGCGTGATCTTGCCGCTTGGCTCAGGCAGACGTTGGAATCCGGGGAGAGAAGTACGGGCCTGGAGGGCGCGTCCGCCAAAGGAGAGATGATCGACGAAGCGCTTTTTGATATGATCCGGCATTACAGTGCGATCCGTCCCCTAAATCGCCAGGAAAGCCCCTATCTCTACACACTGCTCGTATTTCCGGAGACATACATGGAGCTTGTAAGTAATCTTTCCCGGACGCTGGAAGAGGATCCTGCCGGGTTGCACCGTGTTTTGGAACAAGAAAAGCGGCGCGGAAAGACGATTGCTCGTCTGCGCCAGCTTATAGAGAAGACGTACCATCATGATATCGAGCCAATTTCATGGTTTGAGTCTTAGACCAATGTGTAAATCTGCCTGGAACAATCTAGAACCGTATACTATAGATAGAGCAGCATGTTAGAAGTCAAAAGTATTGTTTAAGGGACGCGGATGACTTCTTTGATTTCCGGTACCATAGAGGTTATCGCCTGTTCGATGCCGGCTTTTAAGGTAACTTCTGAACTCGGACAGATGATGCACGTTCCGTGAAAACGAATGTGGACGGTATCGTCCATAATATCGACGAGCTCGATATCGCCCCCATCGCGTTGAATGGTTGGCCTGAGTTGTTCAATCACCCTTCTTACGCGTCGTTCTATCATCATCCCGGTCACTCCTTACGTCATGTGCTTATACTGGATTCGGCCGTGTGCTCGTCATGCGTTCTAATATGATACCAGGCTCAGAAGATACCAGGTTCAGAAGATACCAGGTTCAGGTGTTAAAAAACACCAGCTCTGTGTGTCACGAGGCTCATTGAAAGTATCTGCGATAGAGAGTTCTAAAAACCGCTGAATCATGTCTCTCATTGTCAAAGGGATCATGCCATACAGTTATTGAGAATCAATCTTATTATAATATAAAAACCGTTCCATGTCATCTCTCGGACTCGCCACCGACTGCATAATGTGGTAAGCTATTCTTGTCGGATCCTTCGCTCGAGACGGCCAGCAAGAATGGACGAAGAAGGTGGCACCGTGTACGGAATAGTTGAATTTTGTGTCAGCAATATCGCTTCATTAAGTCAGAAGACCTATGAGCGACTGCTCGAAAGACCAGATATAGATGTGATTGAATACGGCTGTCTTTCTCATTGCAGTGAATGTTTCCTTCATCCTTATGCGCTTGTCAACGGTACGTACGTCGAAGCTGACGAGGATGAAATGCTTTATGCGCGCATCATCGAAAAACTGGCCGAGGACGAAGCGCTCGATGGTTGATGGATGCGTAAAGCAATATAAAAATCCCCACGCGTTGCCCGACGAAGGGGATTTTTCATTTTATGCGTTTTGCGTGTTTTATGTGTTTTACGTGTTATATGCGTTATATGGGTTATATACGTTATATGCGCTTTATGCGTTCTTGTACACATGAACCTCGTTATAAAATGTATCCCGTTCGACGGCAATCTTGCCCGCACCCTGAATCAACCAGACGAGCTCGTCACGGGTGAGCGCTGATTGAGTGAGGGCCCCCACTGCGTGACTGATCCGTTCTTCGACCAGGGTCCCGTGCACGTCCGAGGCACCGAACGTAAGGGAAAGCTGGGTCAGTTGCGTCCCGATATTAATCCAGTACGACTTGATGTGCGGGACATTATCGAGCATGAGGCGGGAGATGGCGATGGTGCGCAAATCATCGTAAGCAGACGTCCGTTTTTTAATGCTGGCCGTGACCGAACGCGGTTGCATGGCGAGCGGGATAAAGACGAGAAAACCGCCCGTTTCATCCTGCAGGTTGCGAATATGAAGCATATGTTCGAGCCTTTCGGCGTATGTTTCGATCGAACCGTATAGCATCGTGGCGTGCGTTTTTAAGCCGAGGTGATGTGCGGTGCGATGAACGTCCAGCCATTCTTCGGTACTGGCTTTATCCGGGCTCATTTTCAAACGATAGCGTTCGGAGAGAATTTCTGCGCCACCGCCCGGAAGGGTGGCGAGTCCGGCTTCGATCAGCGTCTCCAGTACTTCCTGCACGGACTTGCCGGAGATTTTACTGAAAAAGACGACCTCCGCGCCGGTGTACGCCTTAATCGTAATGTGTGGATAATGTTCCTTGAGCGTCCGAATCGTGTTCACATAGTAATCGAACGGTTCCAGATGGTTGTGCCCGCCCACGATATGAAACTCACGAATTCCCGGCGTCATGCGCTCCTCTACATAGGCGAGCACATCTTCGGGGTGCATCGTATAGGCACCTTCTTCGCCGGGTTTGCGCTTAAAACCGCAAAAGGCACAGTTTGCCTCGCAGACGTTGGTCGGGTTAATGTACATATTTTCAATGAAGTACACTTTGTTGCCGTTTTTTTGCTGGTTTACATAATCGGCGAGCTGACCGATGGTGAGCAGGTCGGGCGAGGCATAAAGCACCAGACCATCTTCTAAGGTCAACCGTTCACCGCGCATGACTTTATCGATAATAGAGAACAGGGCTGTATCTTGCGGGGCAAGTTGAATGGTCATCCTGGGCTGGACGAGCAAAAAAGATTGCTCATCCAGTCTTCACCTCCTTCATCGTTTCTTCAATGATTTAAATTAATATGTTTTTAATATACGGTATAGCGTGTCGCGTTCGGCGGGAATGCGTCCGGCTTCACGAATCATGTTGATAAACGATTCTTTCGGCGTCATCTGCGGTGCTTGCGAGCCAGCGTCGTGGACGATCTGTTCTTCCATGACCGTTCCATCCAGGTCATCCACCCCGAAATACAGGGAGACTTGCGCCAGTTTGAGGCCGATCATCATCCAGAAAGCCCGGATATGTTGGAAGTTATCGAGCATCAGGCGGGCTGTGGCGAGAAGTTTTAGGTCATACAGTCCGGTCGTCTCGCCGGTGATGTGATATTCCCTGCCGAGGGTCGTATTTTCCGGATGAAAGGCAAAGCCAAAGAAAGCATCAAAGCCACCGGTCTCATCCTGCAACTCGCGCAGGCGCAGAAGGTGGTCGATGACATGTTCCGGCCGTTCGATCGATCCGTACAAAATCGAAGCATTGGAACGCATCCCCAGGCGGTGGACATGCCGATGGATCTTAAGCCAGCGTTCGGCTGACGTCTTATGACCGGAGATGATGCTCCGGATCTCTGGATCAAAGATTTCAGCGCCGCCACCTAGGATCGAACCGAGACCGGCTGCGCGCAGGCGGTCAATCACTTCTTCTAAAGGGAGATGAACGACGCGGGAGAGATAATCGAGTTCCACGGCGGTAAAGGCTTGGATATGCACGTCCGGCATCGCTGCCTTGGCCATGCGCAGCATTTCTTCATAATAAGAAAAAGGCAGGCGGGGGTTGACACCACCGACGATGTGCAGTTCAGTAAACCCTTTTCCCTTCATTTCGTCAAACTTTTTTTCCAACTCAGCGAGGGAGAGCGCATAGGCTTTCGGTTGATCCGGCTTGACACCGAAGGCGCATAATTTACAGTCGAGGTAGCAGATGTTCGTATAATTGAGGTGCGTATTCACGATAAAGGTGACGATATCACCGTTTTTGCGAGCGCGCACGAGATCGGCCAACTGCCCGATCGTATAAAGGTCGTTGGATGTTAAAAGACGCATCCCATCTTCAAATGTCAGCCGCTCTCCGGCCTCCACTTTCTCGCGAATATCGGTAAGGTTGGATAAGGCGATGGACACGCGCCTCCCCCTTTCTTTAGAAACGTTGCGCTTCATACAGAACGCATCCTTAAGGTTGCGCGGTGTTTGGTTGAAGACTTAACGTCGCGTTCGATCTTGTCTGTTCTATCGAAACTTGTCAGTACTATAGGTGATTGATTCACAAGCTTTATAAAACCTATTATAAAACGTAGAAAAATATTTTGCTAGCCACAAAGCCAGAAACTTCGGCGGTCTCCTTTACGCTTTTGTACGTTTGCATTGATTTTTACGTGTTGTGTAGTGTATAATAAGGCTAGGTGTCACAGGACGTTCAAAATAGGTCAATCTTTACTTTATAATTTAGATGACAAAGGAGGTGACGATCGACTTCCCTCATGATGTCTCGTGAAAACATTCGATCGGACACATGAGCAGGAAGGCGATCACTGCGATGGTTATGTTAACCGAACAGGCCAGTCTGAAGATCCGGGAGCTGATGCAGGCGGAACATGTCGAGGAGGGTTATCTACGCCTCGGAGTTCAACCGAGCTGCTGCAGCGGCTTTTCTTACGGATTGTCACTGGAGCTTAAGCCCCATGATACCGACCAGATTATCGAGCAGCATGGTGTGCGGCTGGTTGTGGATGAAACCAGCCTACCGTACGTCGACGGGGTCGAGATTGATTTTATCCAAGACGGTCACGAGTCGGGGTTTGCCATTCGTAACCCAAAGGCGATTCCGAGCTGCGGCTGCGGTTCGTCATTCCGCCTGGCAGAAGAAGCGTAAGTGCGATATGGATGTTTAAAATTAAAAGGCTTGCCGAACGATCACGCCGATCGCAGGCAAGCCTTTTCTCTCATTCAGTGGGAAAAGAATTCACACGCTCTGTTTTGGGTCGCATGCATACGTTCGTTAAGCAAAGGTCATGGAACTGGAGTGCTGCGGCTGAACGCGTACCGTTGGATCGATATAATTTTTGGCATTGTTCACGGCAGTCGGAGCTTCGCCCAGCCCGACGGCAATCAGTTTGATCTTGCCCTCGTATGTGTTGATGTCACCGATAGCATAAATGCCGGGTATGTTCGTCTCCATACGGCTGTTGACGACGATCGAGCCTTTCTCCAGCATAAGACCCCAATCTTGAATCGGGCCGAGCGAAGAGACAAACCCGTAGCTGACGATGACCGCATCGACCGGGATCGCAGTCGTCTCTTCACCTTTTTGAATGACGACAGTCTCGATTTGCACTGTACCTTCGACAGCTTTCACTTCATAGGGTGTCCAGATCTTAACGCGTGAGTTTTGAAGCTTAACCACACTGGCTTCATGGGCCCGGAACGTATCACGCCGATGGATCAGATGGACCTCTGAAGCGATCGGTTCCAACATAAGCGCCCAGTCGACGGCCGAATCCCCACCGCCCAGAACGGCGACGCGTTGGCCTTTAAATTGATCCAGATGTTTCATAAAGTAGTGAAGATTTTTTCCTTCAAAACGTTCTGTCCCTGGAACCGTGAGACGTCTTGGTTCAAACGCGCCGACACCGGCGGCAATGATGACGGCTCGAGATGCATGTTCGCCTTTATCTGTCGTTAAGGTAAAAATGCCGCTTGCCTCGTCCTTTGTGATTTTAAGAACTTTCTCGCCTAGACAAATCGTCGGTTTGAACATCATGGCCTGCTCCACGAGATTGTTGACGAGCTCCTGTGCTTTGATTTTCGGAAAGCCTGCGACGTCATACACATATTTTTCCGGATAAAGCGCTGCAAGCTGCCCGCCAAGCTGAGGCATACTTTCAATAATCTTTACGGAAGCCTGACGCATTCCCCCGTAAAAAGCAGCAAAAAGTCCGGCGGGACCGCCACCGACAATCGTTATGTCCATAATTTCACGTACTTCCTCCATATAAACACCTCCGCACCCTCATCAAAACACACAATTTTATTATATGCGATTTCATCGGATAAATAAAGACCTGTTGATCCGGATTTTCCTATATCCCCCTTGCCAAAGCAGTTTATTTGGCATACAATAGGAGTAAAGACATGAAGACACTGCTCGCACGATATTGTGAAATACGGAACGATGTTTGACAATTTTTATGTTCATGATTTGGGTAACCTAAAAATAAATCGATCGGGAGAAGGATGTGATATGGATGAGCGCCCCTAAAATCGTCATTTTAGGTGCGGGGTACGGTGGACTTATGACGGCGATCGAACTCCAGCGTCAGATGTCCTACAATGAAGCCGAGGTCGTCCTCGTCAACAAACACGATTACCATTATATGACCACGCACCTGCATGAGCCGGCTGCGGGTACGACTACGGATGATAAAGTGCGGATCGATTTAAAAGATCTTCTTGATTTTGATCGTATTACGTTTGTGCACCAGACTGTCGCTGGTTTTGATTTGGACACGCGTTCGGTTCAGCTCGCAGATGGCAGCGTTCTCGATTATGATTACCTTGTTGTGGCCCTGGGAAGCGAGCCGGAGACGTTCGGCATCGAAGGGTTAAGGGAACATGCCTTTAGCATTCGCAGTTTGAATGCCGTGCGTGTCATTCGCGAACACATTGAGTACATGTTTTCCCGCTACCATGAAAACCCCGATAACCCGGCGTTTACGACCATTGTCGTAGGTGGAGCGGGTTTTACCGGGATTGAATTTGTCACCGAGCTCGCCGAACGGTTGCCAGCATTATGCCGTACGTTTGACATTCCACGTGAAAAAGTGCGCTTAATCAGCGTGGAGGCAGCGCCCTCCGTGATGCCCGGTTTTGATCCGAAGCTTGTGGCTTACACTATGGAACGCTTGAAGGAGATGGGCGTTGAGGTCTATACGAATACCCCCATTCAGTCCTGTACGAAAGACGGTATTACGCTCGCCGACGGGACGCATATCCCCTCGTATTCGGTGATCTGGACGGGTGGAGTGCGCGGGAATCGCATCGTAGAAGCATCGGGACTGGAAACGGTGCGCGGAAGAGTCAAAGTCGATGCCTATCTCAGGGCCCCGGGTTATGACAATGTTTTTGTCGTCGGGGATAGTTCGGTCATCTTTAACAAAGAAGGGCGACCGTATCCGCCGACTGCTCAGCTTGCGACGCAGCAAGGGAAAGCCTGTGCTTACAATTTGCTATCCCTCATCCGCAATCAGCCGATGAAGCCGTTTGAACCGCATCTCTTAGGGACGCTCGCATCCCTCGGCCGCTGGGAAGGGATCGGTATTGTCGGGAAGATGAAGCTTTACGGTTTCTGGGCCTCGGTGATGAAACGTCTTTCCGATATGCGTTATCTCTGGCAAATCGGCGGTGTATCGATTGTGCTCAGAAAAGGACGCTTCCTGTAACTGGTTTTGCCGATCATGGTGCGGGGCACTTCCTGCTTTATTCGATGCCCGATATTTGTTATGATGAGCTTAGGCGGGGAGGGTTTGGATAAAGGTTTTCCCCGGGCAGGAAGGTGAGAGCATGTACTGGATTCAGATCCTCATTGCGATCCCCCTTTTTCTTGTTCTTTTTTTTAGCATCGGTTTTATTCTCAACATGATTTTAAAGACGACCTGGCTGCCGGGCTGGTTAAGTCTCCTCATGCCTGTCATCGGTTGGTTATATCTCGGCCGGTTAACTTGGCTCGATCTTTTGATGATGGCCGTCGGCATTCTGGGTGCCTGGATCAGCGGCTGGGTCATGCGCTATTTGCGCACACACGGATATCAGATGTTTTGACGTATAATTCCCTCCTCTAACGGTCACACTGGCTGTTGGAGGAGGGAATTTCATGGAAAAGGGAAGCGTGTGGACCCCTTGGCAGCACGCTTTAGCCATATTGGGTCTCGTCATCTGGGGCATATTCTGGATGGATCGAATCGAGTCCGTAACGCATATACCGGGGACAACTGCCGCTACGTTTTCGACGGTCGAAAGTGTGATCGTATCCACCGAGGTTCCGACCGGGGTGGCGAATGATGGCGATTCAAAGAGGCATACGAAGAAAGGACAGGAAAAAGAAAGACAAAATATTCCGTTAAATATTCGATCAAAGGAATTAAAAGTGTCGATCGATCAAAAGATACATCATTCCGCGGATTTACTGCCAGCGGATATGTTGACAGGTGATGCGGATGATGCCCCGGATCCGAACCCGCAACTTCTTCAGGATCCTCATCCGGATCTTAGCGTCTTTGCTGATTATCCGCGGAGAACCGTTCTGGCCACAGGGTATACGGCTGGGCGGGAATCGACCGGCAAAGATGTCGGTCATCCCGAATACGGTATGACGTACTCCGGCGTGAAAGTTCGGCGCGATCACTTTTCCACGATTGCTGCCGATTTAAACGTCTTCCCGCTCGGGACGATCCTCTATATTCCCGATTACGGTTACGGCGTTGTGGCGGATACCGGGTCCAAAGTCAAGGGTGAACACATCGATCTTTACTTCCCGACGATCGAAGAAGTCTACCGGCAGTGGGGAAAGAAGACAGTCGAAGTGATCGAGATCGAAAAAGGAAAGGGACAGGTAACGGAAGCGATGATGGATGCCTTAAACAGCGCCGTAATACGCCCAGAAGATGCCGACAAGCACCCCTAAGATGAGCCCGCCCATGACTTCACTCGGTTTGTGCCCGATGATTTCTTTGAGGCGTTTAACCTGTTCGTGCGCGCGCGTTCTGAATACTTCATCTTTGGTTAGCGCTTCTTCAAAAATGAGTTTATTGAGGAGTGCGGCGTGCTCTCCGGCCTGTCTGCGCACGCCCGCGGCATCAAACATGACGATAGCGGTCATGAGCAGGGATAGAGCAAAAAGAGAGCTCGAAAGTCCATCTTTCAAGCCGACGGTCGTCGTGAGTGCGCTCATACCGGCGGTGTGCGAACTCGGCATGCGGCCCGGACTGAAGATAAGCGCCCAGTTGAAGCGGCGATCGATCATGAAAGAGAACAGGACTTTTAGAAGTTGAGCGATCAAAATTGCACTAAGACCCGATAAAAGCGGTGCGTTTTGAAGTAAGTCGAGCACGAACAGATTCACTCCTCTTCTATTAGGTTCAAACAGATCCGGGATCGGAAGTACAAATCCAGAGAGATAGGGGGAGGGTAGAGATGCGTTATCCGGAGGCCTACCTACGTTTTATTCGGCTGTTCAATGAAGGGGAATTTTACGAAGCGCATGATGTCCTGGAAGAGCTGTGGATGGAAGAAGGCCATGATAAATTTTTGCAGGCGCTCATTCAGCTTGCCGTCGCCTACTATCATTATGATTATGGCAATGTCTATGGTGCAAGACAACTGTTAACTTCTGCCAGACGTTATTTTAAGGCCGCATCCGGCGAACGTTGGGGACTCAACGCATTCGTTCTCAGCGATCACACTGAAAAACTACTCGCTGCTTTACCGGACGAAAGGAAGATACCGATGGAGGATGCGCGTCGGATGCCCTTACCGGAGATCACGCTTATACCGGAGGGGTGTGACGTTCGCTTTTGAGTATAACGAACGCAATTTCTTTTGGCAAGCAATAAAAAAATCCGCCGAGTAGGGCGGAATAGAGCAACATTCAACCGATGCCATAACGTTATGAAGGGTTTTCAGTCGATAGAGCCACGTATATGTTCATGTTTTTTCTTCAGTTAGATGAATGGAAGGACATGCTTCGACGCCTTATAAGTGTTTTTTTGCGCAATCGGTGTTGGGTTGGATGCTGTGCAGAGGTCACAAAGCTTGTGTCTTCTCAATGTCGCCTGGTGTGAGGCGCAGCCATTCGTCCACTTCGGCCGTCGCTTCCCGCACCGCTTCATCCCAGAACGCGCGCGTTTTAAGGTCGACGCCGAGATGGTGTTTTGCGAGCGTCTCTGTGTCCATGCGCCCCGTGTCCCGGAGGAGCGCCACATAACGTTTGGCAAAGGACGGTCCTTCCGCCTTGGCCCGGGCATAGAGACCGGTACTGAAGAGAAAGCCGAATGTATACGGGAAGTTATAAAATGGTGGAGAAGTAATGTAAAAATGGAGTTTCGACTGCCAGAAATCCGCATGATAAGTGTCGAGCGCGTCCAGATACGCTTCTTTTTGAGCCTGAGTCATGAGCTCGCGCAGCTCCTGTACGCTTAGCATGCCTTTTTTTCGTTCTTCATAAAATCGTGTTTCAAACAGAAAACGGGCGTGGATATTCATGAAAAAGGCGACGGCCCGGCTCAGTTTTTGATCGATGAGCACGGCGCGCGCCTTGGCGTCGGCGCGATCGATGAGTGCGCCGTTTACGATTTGCTCGGCAAAGGTCGAGGCCGTCTCGGCGACGTTCATAGCATATTGCTGCGAAAGGTGCGGCAGATCATTCATGACATGCTGATGATACGCGTGACCGAGTTCGTGGGCAAGTGTGGAGACGTTATCCATCGTACCTTGATACGTCATAAAAATTCTGGACTGGCCTTTGATGGGAAAACTAGTGCAAAAACCGCCCGGTCGTTTGCCGCTCCGGTCTTCGGCTTCGATCCACCGTTCTTCAAAAGCGCGCTGGGCAAACATGGAAAGTTCCGGATCAAACGCTCGAAACTGTTCGATGATGAGGCGGGCCCCTTCATCATACGGAATCGTTTCCGTCTGTTCGGAAAGTGGCGCGTCGACGTCATATATGCTGAGTTTTTCCAGACCTAAAAGTTTGGCTTTGTGGTTTAAATACTGCACAAGTCGCTCTTTTCCAGCCGCGACAGCGTCCCACATGGCATCCAATGTCTCGCGCTGCATGCGGTTTATGCGCAGCGGTTCGAACAGCACATCGGTCCAGCCGCGTTTTTCGTACAGAGCCAGACGAAAGCCGGATAGGTGCCCTAGCACGCGGGCGTTCAGATCCGCTACCTCATTCCAGGCATTCTCCAGGGCCAAGAACGCTTCCTGCCGCACGGCACGGGAAGGGTGTGCGAGCAGGTTCGAAGCCTGTCCTACGGAGAGCGTCTTTTTTTGGCCATCTACGTGAACAGTGACCGAGAGGCGACCGACTATGCTGTTGTACATCTCGCCCCAGCCGTGGTAACCGTCCACGGACAGGGCGCTGGCCAGTTTTTCTAAGGACGGGTCCATTTTTTCCCGCGCCTTCTCCCGCCATTCGCGAAGCGGCCCGGCGAAGCCTTTTTCTTCGGCCCATGTTAACAGCCGTTCAAAAGACGACTCCGGAAGCTCGACGAGCGTCTCTTCCAGTTCGATGGCGCGCGCCTGGAGCATACTGCTGAGACGGCGCACCGTACTTTGCCGGATCACTGCAGCTTCGTCCTTTACGTTTTGCGCGACGAGACAGCTTACATAGGCCCCGGCTTCCCGCAGGCGCTTTGTGAGTTCCTGATACGTATGAAGTCGTTCTTTTACAGCTTCCAGACGGGCTTCTTCAACTGCGGGTAAAGGCGCGCCGGTCTTCATGGCAAAATCATTTAAATCTTGTTCTAGCTTCGTGAGCCAGGCTTGAAGCTCCGGTGAATGAGAACCTCCGGGAAAGATCACATCGAGGTTCCAGTTTGGCTGATAAGACATCGCTTTTCCCTCTCTCTTTTTTTCTTTTGCGTCGTTCGATCTTTCTTTGCAGCTATCGCTATCATAAAATACAGATAGCGGTAAAGCAAGCGTTTTCTTTAGATCATCGAAATATTTTTTGCAGCTGTTCTTGTTTTTCACGGTCCTTCGTATGTCGGGCGGACAGTTTTGAGCCAACGATCGATACTGACGAGGTAATACACCCATTGTGGCGCGCCGAGGAGCTGGCCAAACCAGGGAAAAGGTGCGGCCTGCGGCAAATTCCGGACATACGTGCGAACGTGCACGCGGTCGATCCACTGCCAGAGGGGGGAGGTGGTATCATCGAGCAGCGGTTCAGCAGCTTTTTGAATACCAGCGACGAAAGCCGGATGGTACGTTTTGGGGAAAGGGCTTTTTTTGCGCAGCCGTACTTGATCCGGAAGGATTCCGCTCAGAGCATAACGAAACAGCCCCTTGGCTTCCTGCTGCCAGGCTTTGAGCGCCCAGGGGAGCGACCAGGCATATTGTACGAACTTGAGATCGGCAAACGGCAGATGAAAGGATAGGCCGCTCAACCGGGTCATCGTATCTTTGCGCTCGAGGAGGACGCTTGCCCAGCGTGTCAAGTTCAGGTAGGTGAGAAGGAGCGTGGTCGCCTCTTCATCACCGCGATCGTCCATCTCCGGTACTTCTTTAAGCGCCTGTTCCAGGCGCAAACGGGCATAGGCGCGCGGGGAGAGCACGTGCGCACAATCTCGAGTCAAGAAGCTAAAACGTCGGTCCAGGTGGCGGTACCAGGGGAATGTATCGGCCTCCGCCGGTTGAAATGGCTCCTGGTACCACGGGTAACCGCCTAACAGTTCATCGGCCCCTTCTCCGGAGAAAACTTCATACGTTTTGGATCCGAGCGTTTCACGGACGCGTTCGGATAAAAGGAGAAGAGCGGCGTCAATGTCGACCATGCCCGGCGTGCCGCGAACCCACATAGCGCGCTCCAGCGTATCTAAAAGTTCATCTACAGCGACGACGACCCTCGTGTGTTCAGTCTGAAAAGCGCGGACCATCGCCTCGATATAGACGTTGTCTTCTTCCGGTTGCAAGCGGTTTGCGGTAAAATAATGAGTATTGTCCTCATAATCGAGACTGAAGGTGAAAAGGGGCGGTCGGTCTGGTAAAAGCTGGTGATAGCGGGCGACGATGGCGCTGGAATCCAGCCCCCCGGAAAGAAGTGCAGCATACGAGCGACCGGGCCGGACGGATGAGACAATCGCCTCGTCAAAATGCATAAGCAATGCCTCTTTGGCTGTCTCTGCGGCGCGTGTGAGATCTTCCGGAAAAGACGCGGGCATGGCTGATATGGTTAAAGTAAAAAAGGGGAAGTGATGTTTTTTTTGATCTCTTCCTCGCACCATCATGATGTGTCCGGGAAGCAGCGCATACACGTTGGAGAGGACGCCGTAGCCGGGGGATTTGTTCGGGCCGATGACAAACAGTTCGGCGAGCGATGTTTTGTTGAGGCGCGGTGTAAAGGCGGGATGTCCTAAAAAGGCGGTAAGATCGGTCGCAAAGAGGAGCCCTCCGGGAACATCGCTCATCCAAAGCGGCCGGTAGCCGAACGGATTGCGGGCGAGAAGAAGCATTTGTTCTTTGCCGTCCCAGTGTGCTAAGCTGTAGTTAGAACCAAGTTTTTGCCAATATGACGCTTCCGTTCGATGATGCAGAGCGTCTTCTAAAACGGGCGGTAGCTCCGCTGCGGTAGGCCAGGGATGTCTTCTATTCTCTCTTCTATATGCGCCCTCTCCGGGAATATGACCGAGCCAGACGGTATACCGGGGTGTGCCAGAACCTGTATCACGGTCGGCCAGCCGGTCGGTCGGCGGCATGTGTGGCTGTGCATAGGCGGGGGTGTATGGATGCGGGTACGGATGCGTATGATGTTTGACGAGCGGATCTAAGCGCGCGGCATGATCCGTACCGCTCGTATCACCCGCATCGCTAGGAGAGGCAGATAGCGGAAAGAGCATCCCTAGGGTGAGCGGTCCGCTTCTCACCACCCCGATTGCTAGCGTCTCCCCTCCGTCTTCCGTATGCGTCGGAAGGCGGAAGAGCCAGCGCGCATCGTCCAGCCGTTCCCCGGATATGGCGGCGCGCTGATGCTGAGATGCGTGCTCAGATACAGAAGCGTTTTGAGATACAGATGCGTTTTGGGATACAGATGCGTTCTGAGGTAAAGAGAGGGTCTTGTGATACCACGGTCGTGTGAGCATGATGGTCTTTAGCAGCATATTGCGAACGGTCAAAACGGCCTCGAACGATCGTTCTGGCGATATCGTCTGTCCCATTTCATGATTATTCAACCAGCCACAAAAAGCGTACATAGTGGATGACCTCCTCCAACGTCTCGGATGAACTCGATAAACGTCACGAAAACGTTCACGGATCCGTTACGCCGTATAAGCTCATACGTTTTCAACATAAGTCATCCTATGATACGGTCCTACCGATCATGACAAAAAAGGGGCGGCCCTTAAGAACTTATTTAAAAATGGAGGATGGTGAAAGGAGGATGGCGATGCAGGACGTGCCGACTTGGGGCCCGAACAAACCGAAAAAGGAGAAGCGGCCGTGTTTTTTACTCGCGCCAGATGCTTTTAAAGGGACACTTTCACCATATTCGGGGGAAGAACCGTTGAAAGCAGGGAGATGGCAGAAGATCTCCTCGCTCGGGCTACGGCGGCCTGGGCCCGGCATGCAAAAGGAAAGTGAAAGACGATTAGCTGTTTAAGACGTTTCATGCGTTTTATATCTCCAGATCTTTTCAAAAATGATGATATAAGCGCTTGGGCCAGGGTTTAAGGAAACGAGTCGTCAAGGTGCGATGGGTTCGAAAGAAGGATCAAAGGAGGCGGTCGAGCATGGAATCACTGAACACATCAGCGCAAATAAATGCACCACAGGCAGCGATCTTACTGTTTGGCGCGACCGGTGACCTCGCCCGTCGCAAGCTGTACCCAGCGCTTTACCAGCTCTACAGGCAAAAGAAACTTCACCCGTCGTTTTTCGTTTTCGGGATGGCGCGTCGTCCAATGGATGACGAGACTTACCGTGCGCTCGTCGCCGAATCACTGGAAAACCCGGACGAGCAGTTTTTACGGCACTGTTATTATCAGAGTCTGGATGTGGAACGTCTGGAAGACTACGAACGGTTGCAAAGGCGCCTTTTGGATCTGGAGGCGTCCGCTGGCACAGCCGGTAATCGCCTGTTCTATCTATCCATTGCGCCGGATCATTTTGAACCGCTTGCCCATCATTTAAAAGAAAGTGGACTGGTTGAGACAGCCGGTTTTCGCCGGCTCGTCATCGAAAAACCGTTTGGTTATGACCTCCCATCGGCTGAAAAACTGAATCGCGCTCTCTGCCAGGTATTTCAAGAATCGGAAATCTTCCGCATCGATCATTATCTGGGGAAGACGATGGTTCAGAATATCGAAGTGATCCGTTTTGCCAATTCGATCTTCGAACCGATTTGGAACAACCGTTACATTGCGGGCATTCAGGTGACAGCCAGCGAATCGATCGGCGTGGAAGAACGGGCCGGTTACTACGATCGCTTCGGTGCTTTGCGCGACATGGTACAAAACCATTTGCTGCAAATGGTGGCGATGGTCGCCATGGAACCGCCGAGTCGCTTGGAGACGGAAGCGATTCGCGATGAAAAGGTGAAGGTATTAAATGCGCTCCGCGTCCTCTCCGGAGCAGAGATCGATCACGCTCTCGTTCGCGGTCAATACGTACGGGGTATCGTAGACGGTGAGATCCGGCGCGCGTATCGTGAGGAAGACGGCGTCGATCCGCGTTCCACCACCGAGACGTACGTCGCCGCCAAAATCTACGTCGATAATTTTCGCTTTGCGCACGTTCCTTTTTTTGTGCGCACGGGGAAACGCCTGCGGCAGAAAATCACGGAGATCGTAGTGCAGTTTAAAGACGTCCCTTGGAATCTGTACGTCAAAAAAAGCGGTCGGCTCGAGCCGAATCGTCTCATCATCCGTATTCAACCCGACGAAGGGATCCATCTCTGGCTCAATACGAAGCAGGGTGGCGATCGGCTGCGCATCGCTCCGGTCGATATGGAGGTGAGTCGTTTTACCGGGATCGGTTTTAACTCTCCGGAAGCCTATGAGCTTTTGCTCTACGATGCGCTGATCGGCGATTCGACAAACTTCACCCGCTGGGATGAAGTCGCTGCGAGCTGGGCTTGGATTGACCCGATCGCCAAACGCTTCAAAGAAAAAGGAGAAGACGGTCTTAAGTTTTACCCGGCCGGTTCCATGGGTCCGGAGCTCGCCGATTTACTACTCAGTAAAGAAGGACTTCACTGGTGGGAGGGCACGCAAGCATGAATGGGAAAAAGGATCAAGAAGAGCTGAAACTATATGACATCAGTCTCACCATCGCGCCGGATATGATCGTCTACAAGAATAAGCCAGAAAAAAGACCGTCGCTTACGGTCACCCAGGATTTTAAAACCTCATCTGTGCATGAGGGGCGTGTGTGTCTCGATACGCACACCGGGACGCACCTCGATGCCCCGCTGCACATGCTGCCGGAGGGCGGGACGATCGAGACGATTCCCGTCGAGCGGCTCATTCGCCCGGCCCAGGTTATCGATCTTACTGAGGTCACAGAAGGAGGGATCGAAGAGAAGCATTTAAAAGGACACGCTCCTTTTGCGCCGGGGAGTTTTGTGCTGTTGAAGACGCAAAACAGTATCCGGCACAGGGTGCGGCGCGATTTTGACTTTGATTTTATATATCTTGCCAAAAGCGGCGCCGCCTATCTGGCGGAGACGGGGATCGTCGGCGTAGGCATCGATGCGCTGGGGATCGAGCGAAACCAGAGTGGTCATCCCACGCATAAGACGCTGATGGCGCGCGGTATTTTAATCGCCGAAGGGCTCGACTTGTATGAAGTAAGCGCCGGAACGTATACGCTCATTCTCGCCCCGCTTAAGATTCAAGGCGCTGACGGGGGACCGGCACGCGCGTACTTGCTCGAGAAAAATATTTTTGAGGAGGATGAACATTCATGACCGTAGAGAAAAAAGAATTTGCCGTGGATGCGGCGTATGAAACACATTGGACGAAGCTCACCCAGACGGCGACGAAGTTACAGTATTACAGCATGATCGGGAGTCTTTCGGGCTGGGATATGCAGACGATGATGCCGGATGGGGCTTTTGAAAAGCGCGCGGAAGCAGCGGGATTTTTGGCCGGGGAGACGCATCGCCTCATGACCGATCCGCGTCTTGAAGAGGCCGTAGAGGCGCTTATGGAAGGCGCGGAGGCGGGGCACCTCGGCGAGCGGGAGGCGCGGAGCGTCGCCTTGTTTGACCGTAATCTGAAAAAAATTAAGAACATCCCGGAAGAAAGGTACCGCGCTTATTTCACTTTGACCGCCCGCGGTGAGTCGGTCTGGCGGAGGGCGCGCGAAGCGAATGATTTTTCGAGTTTTGCGCCGCTTCTCGAAGAGATCGTGGCCATGTCGCGGGAGTTCATCGATTATTTAGGTTATGAGGAACACCCGTATGATGCCCTGCTCGATGACTATGAACCGGGACTCACCGTAAAACGTATCGATCAGCTCTTTCCAGCGCTTCGCGAAGGACTCATCCAGCTTATGAAAAAGATCGAAGCTTCGCCGCACAAGCCGGATTTAAATCGCGTTCGGGGAACATTTCCAGAAGCTCAACAGAAGAAGATTTCCCGAACGGTGAGCGAACGACTCGGCTTTGATTACCACAAGGGGCGTCTGGACAAAAGCGCTCATCCTTTCACCGTTGGCCTGCACCCGACGGATGTGCGTATCACGACCCGTTACTTTGCAACTGATCCATTTTCCAGCCTGTATTCCACGGTTCATGAAGCCGGGCACGGCATGTACGAGCAAAACTTACCTCTTGAACTCGAACCGTATCCGGGGCTCATGGCTCCTGTCTCTATGGGCGTGCACGAGTCACAATCGCGCTTTTTTGAAAATGTGATCGGGCGTTCGTACGGTTTCTGGCAATATGTGCTGCCGCTTTATCAGGAAGCGTTCCCGGATGTGTTCGGCAAACTGGATGCGGAGGAAGTGTTCCGCCTCGTCAATGCTTCCCGTCCGTCCCTCATTCGTGTGGAAGCCGATGAAGTGACTTACAACCTGCACATTATGCTGCGTTACGAACTGGAAAAAAGTCTCATGAGCGGGGAGATCAAAGTCCGCGATCTGCCGGAGCTGTGGCGGGAGAAGATGGACGCTTACCTCGGCATCCGGCCAAAGACCGATGCCGAAGGCGTTTTACAGGATGTGCACTGGAGCTCCGGACTTTTCGGCTACTTTCCGTCGTATACGCTTGGGAACATTTATGCCAGTCAGCTGTACGCCGCTCTACGTAAAGATATCCCCGATCTGGAAGAACGCTTATCGTCCGGCGACTGGGAAGGGCCGCTCCACTGGATGAAGTCGCATATTCATCGTTACGGTTCGCTCCTCGATCCGCTACCGCTCATTGAGCGTGCGAGCGGTGCGCCGCTTTCCATCGAACCGCTGCTTAATTATCTGGAAGAGAAGATGGCGCGCGTATACCGGTTCTAAACCAGGCTAGTCTATGACCATGCTCATGGAACAGATTTTGTCATAGACTTTGCTAGAGAGCTTTACCATATCTTACATCGTCCACCCACCGTTCGCTCCAGTATACTGAATGATGTACTGGAGGGAATAAAATTATTGAGGAAGGTGGACGATGCATGACGCGAAGTACAGGAAGAGAGCGCGAACGTCGCTATGGCAAAGGGCGTATTGAGCGTATCTTCATCATCGCTCTTTTAAGCATGGTCGCGTTCTCCCTCCTGCCTTCGGGCACAGGTGACGCAGCGCCGCTTTTAAAAGTCGGTAGTCGTGATGGATATGTGTATGATCTTCAGTACCGCTTGAATGAACTCGGTTTGTACCATGCAGCGCAAGATGGGATCTTCGGTAGGCTGACCCTTCAAGGGGTTGTTGCCTTTCAAAAACGCTACGGACTCCAGCCCGACGGGATCGTCGGTTCGAAAACGTGGCAGGCGCTGTATGCGAACACGTATACGGCGCGCGAGATCGACCTATTGGCGCGCGTGGTGAGCGCCGAAGCACAGGGTGAACCGTTTGAAGGACAGGTCGCCGTGGCCAGCGTCATTTTAAACCGGCTAAAATCACCGCTCTTTCCTTCGACGATCGAAGGCATTATTTTCGAAAAAGGTGCCTTTGAATCTGTGCAAAATGGAATGATCTGGAAGGAACCTGTTAAAAGTGCTTATCAGGCGGTCCATGCGGCGATTCGCGGCTGGGACCCGACCGGTGGCGCGCTTTTCTTCTATAATCCTAAGACGGCGGCGTCCAAGTGGATTACGACGCGCAAAATCATTGCACGCATCGGTGATCACGTCTTTGCCATCTGACATGTCATCAGAATATCACCTAAATATTGCCTTGAATAGCACCTGAACGTCGTCAAAACGTCGTCAGAATATCGTCTGAAAATCGTTTGCAAAAGATCAGGAAGAGATCGGAAAGCCGAATGCAGCCTCCGCCGAACGGATCGCGTGCAAAGGGCAGGCTCGACCCACGCAAATCAAGCCGCACATCCTTGCAAAATACAAATATCTACGCTATGATAAAGGAGTAAACCAATATCATATCCCATATCGCCCAACTTTCCTTCGGGGCAGGGTGCAATTCCCGACCGGCGGTGAGCGTCCACGAGACGTGAGTCCGCGACCCGCGCAAGCGGTGGATTCGGTGCAAATCCGAAACCGACAGTATAGTCTGGATGGGAGAAGGAGAGGAGATTGTGCTGTGCAAAAACGTCGTACGACGCGTCTTGTGACCGTGGCGACGATGGGCGGGCTGGCGTTTGTCATGCAATTTTTTGACTTTCCCTTGCCGGCTTTTCCCACGTTCCTCAAGGTCGACTTCAGTGAAGTGCCTGCTCTTTTCGTGGCTCTCTTGTACGGGCCTTGGGCTGGCGTCGGTGTGGAAGCGCTGAAAAATACCCTTCACTTCCTCTTTAAGGGAAGTGAGACGGGCATTCCAGTCGGACACATCGCTAATTTTCTGGCCGGATCGACGTTCGTCGTCATCGTGTCTTTCTTTTACCAGAAAAGGCGGAGTGTGCGCGCGCTTATCTCGGGTCTCATGGCAGGCACGCTGGTGATGGCCGCGCTCATGGCGATCGCTAACTATTACGTGATTTTCCCCGTCTACATTGCACTTCTTCATTACCCGATCGAGCAGGAGGCAATCTTGCCCCTCGTTATAACGGGAATCGCTCCGTTTAATATCGTCAAAGGGATGCTCGTCGGGACGGTCTTTGTGCTCATCTACCTCCGGATGCAGTCTTGGTTTAAAATGCGGCACGAGGCGATGGAGTCGAGCGCTTTTTGATTACGATCCTTGATCGATATGAGATTCTTGTTCGATATGAGCTCCTTGTTTGATATGAGATTCTTATTCGATATGGCTTGCAGATATACAACTTATAAATTGTAGACTTGTAGACGACCGTCGAGAGAAAACGACCGCCGAGTCGGATACCTGCATATAAAAGCCTGCTGTGCGTACAGCAGGCTTTATACTGTTCGTTTTATATTATTCCTTTCATCGAACCGCTTTTTTCGTATCGTTCATACCAGGCGAAGGCTTTATGAAGCACATGCGGTGTATGTCCGGGCGAAGATTCCGCTTCATATACATAGGCCCGAAGCTCATCGCGATAATCGGGATGGGCGAGATCGATGATGCGTCGGGCACGCTCCCCCGGGGATAGACCGCGCAAATCGGCATAACCGTATTCCGTGACGACGACATCGACGTCATGTTCGGTGTGATCGACGTGCGAGACAAAAGGGACGATACGCGAGATCTTACCGTGCTTGGCCGTTGATTTTGTGACAAAGATACTGATCCGTGCATTTCTGGCAAAATCACCGGAGCCACCGATACCGTTCATCATGTGTGTGCCGAACTGATGCGTGGAGTTCACATTCCCATAGAGGTCGATTTCCATGGCGGCATTGATCGATATGTTGCCGAGACGACGGATGATCTCCGGATGGTTCGATATCTCCTGCGGTCTTAAGATCAGACGTTCACGGTATCGATCCAGTTTGAGCCAGGCTTCTTTCATTTTTTCTTCAGTGAGGGTTATGGCCGAAGCCGAGGCAATAGAGACCGTTCCTGCTTCTAGGAGATCGAACATGGCATCTTGAAGCACTTCAGAGTATACAGTGAGATCCCTAAATTCAGAACCTTTTAGCCCATATAAAACGGCGTTGGCGATCGAACCGATCCCCGCTTGAAGCGGCGCCAGCTGTTGATCCAGCCGTCCGGTGCGAACTTCATGGCGAAGAAAATTCAAAATATGCTCTGCCATCTGTTCTGTCGCTGTATCGGGCGGGGTAATGGGTGAAGGAGAGTCGAGCATATCGGTAAACACCACGGCCATGATTTTATTAGGATCGACTTGGATACCAAGTGTTCCAATGCGGTCATACGGATGCATGAGGGGTATCGGTTCACGGCCAGGTCTTTTTTGCGGCTCGTAAATATCGTGCAGACCATAGAGTGCACCGGGTTGTGCAGCATTGATCTCAACTATGATTTTTTCAGCGTGTGTCGCTATCACGGGCGTGTTGCCGACTGATGTCGTGGGAATAATCAGACCATCTGGAGTAATGGTTAACGCTTCGATGATCGCGATATCGATCGGTGGCACAATACCGTCTCGTATCCATTCGGCGGTATGCGAAAGATGCTGATCGATATAGTGGATCGTTCGCCGATTAATCTTGTCGCGCATGACGGGGTCGGCCTGATAGGGTATACGCTTGAAGATGAGATCATGTTCGGCGAGTACGCGGTCAATATCGGATCCAAGTGAAGCACCGGTAATGACATTTATTTTAAATGATTGATTTTTGCGCTGGGCACTGAGAGCCAGTGGCACGGCTTTGGGTTCACCGGCGCGGGTAAACCCACTCATCCCGATGGTCATGCCATCTTGAATGTATTCGGCAGCATCTGCGGCGCTCATCGTTCGACTCTTTAAAATACTTTTAGGTATAAGCGCTTTCAATTCTTGTTCCATGATCATGGTTTATCCCTCCTGTTTTTTTAAAAAGCATAACAGAGGGAAAAACACTAGACGATCGTTTTGGTACGAATGGGAAAAAAATGATCATGAAACGATTTTTTTGTGTACTGAACGGACGGTTTTAAAAATCAAATTGCGTCCGTAAGGCGTGAGCATATTGCCGACTGCTTTGTAAACGACTGCCGTCGGACATTTCAATTAAAAGGGTACCATTTGGATAAGGATGAAGTGCATGGATATGCATGATGTTAACAACGGTGCTGCGATGCACGCGCACAAAGCGCTTTGGATCGAGATGCGTTTGAAGAAGCGTTGATAAGTTTTGGCGGTGATAACCAGTGAGCCGTTTTGCAACGACTTTTGTTTTTCGACCTTCTGTCGTTAGATAAAGGATCGATTGCAAAGGGCACAGGCGGAAAGCGCGGCCATCCCAGATAGCCAGATGGTCTGGTGAGGAGGGGTGCGCATAGGGCGGTCGATGGTCACCGTATCCCACATGTAAGGTGATGCTAGGGAAAACGAGTGTGACGGCCATTTTCCCGAAGGTCGGATGCACAACGGGCGTCGCAAAGCCCGCATAGGGCACACCAAATAAGGCTGCATCGCGTTCGTCCATGACTTCTCGACCTTCGCGCAAGGCGACATCAGACAAAGAAAAAGGTTTGAGGGGGTCGCCCGGGCGAATACCGAGGTCGATCAAAGGGCTTTTGCGGTAATACAAATATTGTTTTTCATCGGCTATCACCAGCGCTGGGGGCAAAGCAGATAGTTCTTTTGAGGCCTTTGTGGCTTTTGAGGGAAGATCTGGCGAGAGAATCGATCGTTGCATCACGGGCGCCTCCTCACAGAACGTCGTCCGATCATCAAGCCTCATATATATGACCAATCAGACGACCGGAACCGTTCAGGTTCAAAACATCTTTTAGCTATATCATACGAAAAACTACAGTTAAATTCTATGCACAGTTTTTTTCTATTTCCTTGCAACTTTTTATGTTCCGTCACGTCTAGTATGGTGTTAAGAGAGATGAGAGGTATGAATCTGTCGATGAGAAGTTTGTTAACATGGATTTAACAAGATCGATGGTACAATACTGGGAGACAAGGTTATAATAAAGATGCTAAAAACGAATAATTTAAAAAACCAAAGGATGGGTCGATCGATGCCCCATGTTCAATCCGGCGTTCAATCCGGCGTTCAGTCTGATGTCCAATCCGGCGTTCAGTCTGATGTCCAATCCGGCGTTCAGTCTGATGTCCAATCCGGTGTTCAAACCGATGTCCTACCAGACGTTCAAACCGATGTTCAGCCTGGAGTGCAGCCTGATAGGCAACCTGACAAACGGGTAGATGCTCCGCAAGATGTTCAGCCGATTGTGGTACGGGATCTCACTCAGATGTTTGATTCACCGGCGGGGCGCGTTAAGCTTTTTGAAAATGTATCGTTTACCATTCCGCCTGGCGCGCTCATCATGTTGCGGGGAAAATCCGGCACCGGGAAAACGACGCTGCTCAACATTTTAAGCGGTCTTTCTTCACCGACGAGCGGAGAAGTACGCTACGGTGAGGTGCATCTCTTTAAGCTTGACGACAAACAGAGGACCCTCTTTCGCCGGCGCAACATGGGCATAGTGTTTCAGGCTCACCCGCTCGTTCCGACGATGACCGCTTATGAAAATATCGTTCTCACACTGAAGCTGGCGCGGGTTCCGGCTCGGGAATGGGAAGCACGGGTGAAGGCCGTCCTGGCGATGGTAGAGATGGAACGACGTGCCCATCACCTGCCAACCGAGCTTTCCGGGGGTGAGGAGCAGCGCATAGCGCTGGCCCGCGCGCTCGTACACCATCCGGCCTATATGTTCGCCGATGAACCGACGGCCGAGCTCGATCATACGCGTTCGATTCGGCTGATGGAAAGACTTCGCCGCTTTCAAGAGACGCACGGTTCGACGATCATCATGACGACGCATGATCCCGAACTTTTGACATTTGCCGATCAGGTGTATGAACTCGGTCAGGCCAGTCTGCGGACGACCGTCCCTTCATAGGCCGTCCCTTCATAGACCGTCCCCGCATAGCAGACAATGCCGAAGGAATAACATATGTTCATTGATGGACCGGACGAAAGAACCGGCTCGAAGGTACGGGTGTCGTTAGTGTCGTTACGGATTGTAAATACGCGTTTATGATACGGCAGGAAAGGGCGAAACAAAGGCATGACACGTGGAAACGACTTCTATCCAAAGCAATCGACCCTTCTTTTTTTCAAAACGGTTAAAACAGTTCGACACGCCGGTTGGGTGTTCCTTCTCATGTTATTTACGTTTACGGCCTGTTCGATCGTGACCTCCGAACCGACGGAAGAGAAGATTCCGGATATCACACCGCCCAAGATTGCCAAAAAACCGGAGATGACCGTGACCCGCGGTAAAATCGCCATCACCGCCCGCGGTCAGGGGATGGTCATATCTGAAAAAGAAGAAACGCTTTTTTTTGACTTCGGTGATGAAACGGAAGGGACCGGGACCGCAATGCGTGTCAAAAAGGTAAACGTCGCCCCGGGCGAACAAGTGGAAAAAGGTGCGGTGCTGGCCGTACTGAATACAAAAGACTTGGACCTCGAAATCTCTAAGAAACGTGAGGCGCTCAAATTAGAAGAATCGACCTTAATCAGCGCCCTTCGCAGCGTACCGCAGACAGAAGAAGAAAGGCTCAAGCAAGAAAAAACGGTTAAAGATTTTCGGGATAAACAGCGCGAACTCGAAGTACTCGAACGGCAGATGGCGCGGGCCACTTTAAAAGCACCCTTTGCCGGGCTCATCACGCAGGTGAGCGTGAAAGATGGCAGCGAAGTGAAACCGTATGAGCCGGTCATGCGCCTCATTGACCCGTCGCAGCTTGTGATCGGGGTAGGGCTTTCCCAGCAAGATCTTACCCATATCCAGATCGGCATGCCAGCGAGCATAGAGGTCGGCGCGACGCAGCTTACCGGTAAAGTCATGCGCCTGCCTGCGACTGGAGAGGGGACAGGCGGGCGGGGCAACACGACCGACGAACGGGATGGTTTTGTCTGGATCAAGCCCGATGCACCGCTACCCGAAGGGACGAACCGCGGCGCATTTGCTCGTGCGACGTTCGAGCTTCTGGCCAAAGAAGACGTCGTCAAAGTTCCCAAATCATATCTCAATACGTACGGCGGGCGCACGTATGTCATCGTGAAAGAGGGCGATACAAAGCGGGAGGTCGATGTCGAACTCGGTCTGGAGACGGCGACGGAAGTCGAGATCATCTCCGGGCTAAAAGGCGGTGAACGCATAGTGGGTAAGTAAACGGCGGGCAGTCGATGAGGGGACCGTGTACGTCACGTGTACGTCACCTTACGTACGTCATCAGCCTCTCGCGCGTACGTCGTTTGTATCTTGCAAGTACGCCATTTGTTTAGCCATTCGTTTAGATAGTGGGCCTGTAAAGCCTGTATGGAAAGGGGGTGGATGTTTTCATGTGGCACGTCGCTTGGCGCAAAGTGAGCGGTAAAAAAGGTCAAACCTTGACGCATCTCATCGGTATGATTCTCGTTTTTGCTTTCGTGAGCGCTATCCCGCTTTATACAAACGGGGCACTGACCAACGTCATTCAGCAAATCTTACTGGCGGAGGGCGATGAATCTTCTACCTACCCACCTGGGACGCTCACCTTACGGTATCAGGCGGTGGGAAAAGACGTGCCTGAACCGGAATCAGTGCAAAAAGTATTTGCTTACATAGAGGATGCGCTTCCGCATGAGATCGGGATTCCGTTACAGGACGCACGCGGTGTCTGGGGTTTGCGCTCGCAGGCTGTTGAGGTCGTAAAACGCTCGTCACCGGCTGACAGCAAAGAAAAAGAAGGCCCGACGAATATGGTGATGGGCCTCCTTGCTCTCGATGTCGCCGATCCGGGTGCCGCCGGTCTTACTTTTTTTGACGGCCGGATGCCGCGCGATACGCTTTCAGAAAGCGCCACCGGACCTTCTAGCAACCATCTACCGGAAGGCAACGATCCATCACAAAAGCTAAACGATGCGTCGCCGGGTGGTAACCGACCGACGACAAGCGGCAAGGATCCGGTGTTGGAAGTCATGGCGAGCCGCGAACTTCTTCAGCAAAAACAGCTCGTCGTCGGCGACACGCTTTCGCTTACCGTACAAACAGCAGGGGAAAAACCGTCCCGTAAGCGGTGGCAGCTTAGAATCGTCGGTGCTTTTGATCTTACGGAAGATGCGCCGCTTAAAGCATGGCCCGGCGAAAATGTGTTTAAAACGTCGCTTTTTGTTCATCCGGCCACACTTTCGACGCTCCTTAAAGAGGGGGAACTTCCGTTTACGCTCGGTATGTGGTACAGAGCTTTTAATCTCTCTGAGGCTGATGCGAATGCGCTTTACCAGGCGCGGAAAACTCTTCAGGAACTCGATCTTAAGCTCACCAAACGGTTGGACCATACGCGTACCGAGGTGACCTTTCTCGACATTTTGGATACGCTTCTCGCCGAACATGCGCGTCTTAAAAATACGCTTTTCGTCCTGGCAGCACCTGTTCTGGCCCTCCTTTTTTACTTCATCTGGGTCAATATGGCGCTCTTAATCGAGGGAGAGCGGCAGGAGATTGCCCTTTTAAACAGCCGGGGGGCTCGGCTCCGACAACTCTTTACCCTCTACACCCTGGAGACGGGATATCAGGTGCTCCTCGCCTTACCCCTCGGGCTTCTTTTAGGATATGTTCTGACCCAGGTGATGGGGCGAAGCAGCGGATTTATGGAATTTGTCTTAAATAGACCGTTTCCCGTGAGCTTTACGACCGATATCGCGTACTATCTGGCAGGGGCCGTTCTGCTCATTCTGGCTATGAAGCTCACTCTTCTCTACAGACTACGTCACGTCTCGGTCATCGCCGAAAGACGTCTCGGGCGCAAACGGTCTTTCCTCGGTTTTGGCGGACCGCTTCTGGAACTTGCGCTTCTCGCCGTCACCGTCTACGGTTACTATGCTCTAAGCCGCGGTGCACTGCTTGCGACTACCCGGGAGAGCGCGACGGGAGCGGTCGATCCGCTATTATTTTTCATCCCGGCACTCGCCATATTGACGCTGGTGATGCTCTTTTTACGGCTTTTTCCCTGGTTCTTGCGTCTATTGCATGTACTCACCCGGCGTCATTCCTCGGTGAGCGTGGAACTCGCCCTTACCCAGCTCACCCGTGCCATCGGTGACTACACGGCGCTCATGCGTCTTCTCGCTGTTACCCTCGGGCTCGGACTGTACGCAGCCGAATCCTCACGGACGATCGAGACGAACTGGCAGATGAGCTTCATCTATGCCAGCGGGACGGACGCCGTCATCCAGGCGCAGTGGGAGACGATGGTCGATCCGGCATCGCTCAGGACGAGCGGTGATGCGGGATCAATGTTACCGGGCGGCGGCGGTCTGCCTGGGGGCGGCGGACCGGGAGGCGGTGGCCCCAGTGGCCCGGGCGGCGGACCGGGCGGCGGCGGCGGTCCCGGTGGCCCGGGCGGCGGTCCCGGGGGTGAAGAGCGACCGAGCGTCCGTCTCGTCTATCGCGAACCGCCTTTTGAACTGTTTCAGCACTTATCCGGCGTCCAGTCGGCCACGCGCGTCCTGAAGCGCGATGTGTCCGTCGCCGTCGGTTCCAAAGGGCTCGGCAAAGGCACATTCATGGCCATCGATAACGCCGACTTTGCCCGGACAGCCCGGTTTTTGCCGGGACTGTACGCCCCGTACCATCCGTATGACTATTTAAAGCTTTTGGGTGAGCACGAAGCGGCGGCCATCGTTAGCAAAAGCTGGCTGGATAAATACGACTTAAAACCGGGAGAGGTCATTACCCTTTCCCTCAATCAAAAGCCAGCGGACTTCATTATATTTGCGGCGGTCGATTACTGGCCGACGATGCTTCCCAATGACGGGCCTTTTTTCATTGTGAACCTCCCCTACGTCCAGGACGTCTGGCCGCTTGAACCGTATGAAGTCTGGCTTAAGATGCAAGAGGATGGCAGTCTCGCCGAGGCCGTTCGGACCTTGCTCTCTAAAAACGTGCCGCTCATCGAGGTAACGGACTACCGTTCGATGTATGTTCGGGAGCGCAAGTCGCCGTTTTTAGGCGGGGTATTCGGGACGCTTTCGATGAATTTTGTCCTCTCCCTCTTTGCCTCTCTCGTCGGGTACATGCTGTATACGTATTTTATGCTGGCCAAACGCCGGCAGACGTTCGGTCTCCTTAGAGCTTCAGGACTCACGCGCGGCGAACTCATACGCTCGCTCATTCTCGAACAGTTTTTAAGCGTCGGCGCAGCGCTCGGGTTTGGTCTTTCGGCCGGAAGTCTCGTATCCTGGCTCTTTCTCCCGTTTCTTAAGATGGAGTTTCAGGAGATGTCTTCCGCGCTCCCTTTTCAGGTTTACTACAGTCCGGACGATCTTTTGAATCTGGGGCTGGTGGCGCTCATGCTTCTCGTCTTAAGTGTAGTGCAGATTACACTGCGCACGATATCCTTACGCCTCGGTGAAGTTTTAAAGCTAGGTGCGGATCGTTAAAGGGTCGCAAGTGCGCGGAAGCGGGAAGCTGTGAGGTAGAACGCACGACAGGGGGGATAGGCGATGCACATGCTCGCCCGACGGCGAAAGCAAAACAAAATGGCTCACCACGAAGCGGCACTGCCCGAAAACCCGGAGTACAAAAGCACACGGCATGAAGACGCACAACATGAAGACGCACAACATGAAGACACGCACTCCAGAGAAGGACAGGCCACATCGCAGGAACCGCAAAAAATGATTGACGTGCGCGGTCTCGTTAAGATCTTTCAAAGCGAAGGGGTCGAAGTAACTGCTTTAAAAGGGGTTCATCTAGAGGTCCTGCGAGGTGATCATCTGGCCATCATCGGTGCGAGCGGTAGTGGAAAATCAACGCTCCTCAACATCATTGGCGGATTGGACCGACCTTCTGCCGGCACCGTTCAGGTGGCGGGCGTCGATCTCTTGAAGCTCTCACCGCGCGAGCTCAATGATTTTCGTCTGCGTAAAGTGGGCTTTGTTTGGCAAAATGGTGGTCGCAATCTGCTGCCGTATTTAACTGCGCTCGATCACGTACTCCTCATGATGCGTCTTGCCGGTCGGGTCGACCGCCCTTATGCCATGGAACTCATCGAGCGCGTCGGCTTAAGCCACCGGATGTACGCTTATCCGGCGCAGTTATCAGGTGGGGAGCAGCAACGCGTGGCCATCGCCTTATCTTTGGCCAACCGGCCGGAGCTCCTTCTGGCAGACGAGCCGACCGGGGCGCTCGACCCGGAAACGTCAGCTCAGGTGCTGGCTCTACTCCGAGAGATCCACCGCACCCTGGGCATGACGATCGTCATCGTGACGCACGATCTAGGCGTTGCCCGCACCGTCGACCGGGTGGTGATGATGCGCGACGGTCTCGTCTCGACGGAGTACATTCGAGCGATCGATGAGACCCCCTCAGCAGATGCGGCCCACGGGGAAGGTACCCACGAGGGGCGTGGGGCGTACAAGGACGCTCCTACGCACGGTGTAGAACAGGAGACGCTCTACGAGATAGCCGAGGGGAGTGGTCCCGGTGTAGCTCCGGGTGCTTTGCACCTTGCAGCACACGGGGCAGGTCGTGCGGATAGGGGAGAAGAACGCACCCGGCAGCAGGGACTTTTAAAGAGCGCCGAACACCGTGCCTATGCCGTCGTCGATGAAGCCGGACGCCTGCAGCTTCCCGAAGAATACGCAGAAGCGCTCGGCATCGACACCCGCGTCGTCGTAGAGATGGAAGAGGGCCGTATCGTCATTCGCCCGCCGCAAAAAGAAACGGCCACTCGTAAACCGGATGGGCCATACGAATCAAAAAAAGATTAAAAGGAGAGTGCATGATGGTTGATCGCTTTAGACTGGGATCGTCTCGCCCTACCGACGCAACCAGGTTGTTCGGCTTAACCAGGTTGATCGGCTTAACTAGGTTGCCCGGCTTAACTAGGTTGTTCGGCTTAACCAGGTTGCCCAGATTAACTAGGTTGATCAGATTAACTAGGTTGATCAGACGCACCAGGTTTTCTGACTTGTCCACGTGGTTCAATCCTTCCGTCAAGATATCCAAGGTATCTGGGTCATCCCGATCACCCAGATGGAGTTTTTTCATCCTCTCGCTCATCAGCATGTTCATCATGTTTACCGCATCTGCTTGCAGCACTCCCGAAAAAGAAGACACGGAACCCATTACCCTTAAAATACTGGCACCGAAATACAGTATGCGCATTCAGCAGCTCGATCTGGCCGCGCTCTATAAAGCAGCTCGACCGAATGTACAGCTTGATGTCGTCGATCTTTGGGAACTTATGGTTCCACCCGAATCATCCGGAGAAGAAAGTTTTTCGCTCACATCTTATTTAGAATCGGCTGACGCACCGGATGTGCTTATTTTGCAGTGGGATCCTTATACGTTTGAAGCACTGATCGACCGAGGTCTTCTCCTTTCGCTTGACAGTTATATCGAAAAAGACCAGATCGATCTTACGCAGTTTGCGCCGATCGTCCGTGAAGCTTTGACGTCTCCAGCTGACGGTTCGCTCTACGGTCTAGCACCTTCCTTTTTCAGCTATGCGTTGTTTTATAATAAAGATCTTCTCGATGCTGAAGGCGTCCCGTATCCGCAAGATGGTGAGACGTGGGAGGAGTTGTGGTCCAAAGCGGAGGTTTTTGCTCATCCTCCCGGCAGCGCTTCCGGCAGCATTTCCGGCAGCACTTCAACGAAAGATGGTTCCGCAGACGCTCCGGCGCGTGTCGGGGTGGATCGGAGCAACTATGGCCAGTCAATCAGCACAGTAGGGCTCATAGAGACCATCTTGACTCAGCAAGGAAGACATCAGGAGGCGCTACTCCGTGCGATCGAGGAAGGTAAAAAGCCGGTTTTAAATACGCCCGAGCGGCGCGCGCTCTGGGAACAGTTTATCGATCTGCAAAAACGTGGTGTTTTAAACATTCTGGACTCAGAAAAAGTCCAAGAAGAAATAGCGCAGAACGGAGAAAAGGGACAAGAGCCTATCACCATTATCCCCTACGGGTCTGAGAACAGTGCGTTTATACGCGGCAAGGCACCTTTTTTGCTCGCCTCATGGCAGCAGGCGATAGAGCTTTATGATATCATAACGCGCTCGGACAGATTTGGCCCGCTACCCGGTCAGCAAGAGATCCAGCCCTTTGCCTGGGATGTCGCCACATTTCCCGTTGACCCGTCTTCTCCGGAGGAAGGTAGTCCCGTCGAGATACAAACGGTCTTCGTCATTCCGTCTAAAGCCCAGAACCCTGAAGAAGCGTGGCGTTTTATTCGGACCGCACACAACGAAAAAGTGGCCAAGATTCTCGGGCAAAGTGCCGGGTCCGAAGGTCTCATGACGTATATACCGGCCAATCGCTCACCCCTCGCCCAAAATATTCATGCCGAAGCGTTCTGGAAGCTCGCCCCGACACCCGTCGCAAACGGGAACCCATCTTATGTTTCTGAAGAGATGTCCGTCATGCTATCGCAGGTTTATCAAGCGCTCGAGAACGCCTATCGAGAAGCGCGCAGCGGACACAAGTCGATCGAAGAAGCACTACGAGAGGCCGAACAGTCGTTACCGGATGAGCTTCGCATCAATCGCTGAGTGTCTCAACGGGAAGTGAAGGATCGGTGGCAGATCCGGTATTCGGATGAGCACGCGGGTGAACCAACAGTACGTATGTCGTCGCAATGCTAGATAGACACATATATTCAAAAAGAAAAGAGGAGGTAAAAACATGACGCGCCCGGATGAACCTTTTCACCCGACGGACCCGTTTCGCTCAACCGGACCTTTGCGCTTGAGCGGCATGGTACGCACGCTCGCCATCAGTCTCTTGTTCATCGTACCGCTTGTTTTAAGCGGTTGTCAGAGCGAGCCGACCATGAGCGAACCCAAAGTATTAAAAGTGTTCGGTAACAGTTATGAGTTTACGACGAACGGAGCGCTTTTTAGTGTGGTCCGGGATGATGTGGAGCTCGAACTCATAGACATGTGGGAGGCGCTCGAAGAACCGCTCAAGGAACTCCAGCAAGAATTAATGGCTGAGATGGGTGACGACTTGAATGCCGTACCGTCGAAAGAGATGATCGAGCGGTATGAAAATAAACTCTCTCAAGTGTATCAAGACATGTTAACTGGACCGGATGCGCCGGATGTCGTTATGCTCGATTTTGAAACTTTCAGTCGGATGGCGAAAGCCGGTCTCTTCGCCCCTCTGGATCCTTATATAGAAAAAACAAAGTTTGACACGTCGCACCTCGTTCAGCCTATTCTCGAGGCGCTACGCGATGATGGGGACGGTACGCTTTACGGTCTGACACCGTCTTTTTACTCCGAAGCTATCATCTACGACCGCCATCGTTTTGATGAACTCGGTCTTCCTTATCCGCAAGGTGGTATGAGCTGGGACGAGCTTTTGGATCTCGCTCGTTCTCTCTCCGGTGAAAAAAATGGCCGGCCTTACTACGGTTTCTCCTTTGGAACGAGTTATACGTCGGTGGATGTGGTCGAGATGGTCTTACACGGGAAACAAGAGCACATTTCGAAGGACGAAACCCTCCAGACAGACGCACGTAAAAAATGGTGGGGCGCGTTTCAAACACTCATTCAACAAAAAGTGATCGCCCCGCCACTTATGGACCGGAGGTACGGTCTTACTGTAGATGATGGTGGCGATACGCCTGGCAGTAGGGCGGGTAACCAAGGCGTAGTCATACACGAATCGAGAGTCATGACGTCCGACGATGACACGTCAACACCGGTTCAAGAGTTTTCGTACGATCCCATTGCGGACGATCCTTTTTTAAGTGGGCGTTCAGCCATGCAACTCGTTCGTTCGTTTGATATAAGCTGGCTTATGAACATGGAAAACGAAGCCCGCTACCGTATGGACGGTGCCCCCGATCTCGACTGGGACTTCGCTCCTCTGCCGTCCCCGGTAAACGGCGGGAAAAATGCCATATTGAATGTCGGAACGGTTTATGCCATCAATGCCAGTGCTACTGAGCGCGATCTGGCCTGGGAGTTTATTGACTTTGTCCACGGCGAACGAGCCGCACAGGCCAATGCCGCAGCAGATAGACAGTTTGTCAATGAATTTTTACTTTACGCGGAAGAGAATCGCTTGCCCGGCTTTGAAGACAAACATCTTGCCGCTTTCTGGCCCGACGGTGCCGCCGTCTTTCGCTGGGGCGCGGATGGAAGTGATGACTGGGAGATCCTCGAAGAAATGAAAAAGGCTTTTGTCAAAATGGTAAACAGCGGTCAAGACCCCGGTGAAGTTCTACAAACGTTAGATGAACGTCTCAAGAAGCAATAAGGTTACACGCATAAAACCACAAGAAACAGTAAGATGTCTCGCGTTAAGGTATCGCGTGTTAAGATGTCACGTGTTAAGATGTCGTGTATCAAGTCGTGTATCAATAAGGTATCGCGTGTTAAGATATCTCGTATAAAAAAGGGGGAAACAGATCATGAAACGCATGGAACGATGGCCTTTTAAACACGCGCCATCACCAGAGTGTCTACCTGAGCGCGCACGTTACCGCCACAGCACACGCACTGCTTTAAGCGGACGTTCCCGCTCGACGATCGCGCTTGCCGTAAGCGTCCTTTTTCTCATCAGTTTTCTCATAAGCGGCTGCACAGTCGCACAGCCGACGTCAAAAGAACCGAAGACGCTCAAAGTGCTTTCGTACAGCTACCAGTTTAACGAGTTTGCCGCGCTTTATTCGATTACCCATGATGATGTAGAGCTTAGTCTCATTCGCCTCGATGAAAAGATACAGGAACTATATCAAGCATACGATCAAAAAATACGTGAAAATCCAGAAGAGGCCAATGGGGTCGATGTGCGCACTCTGTATGATGATCTTCTTACGGGTCCGGATGCACCGGATGTCGTCATTGTCGACGAGGGCATCTACCGGTATTTAATGCAAAAAGGGGAGCTCTCTTCGCTCGACGGTTATATCCAAAAAGATAAATTTGATCTGAATGGGCTTGCTCCAGTTGTCCTTGAAGCGTTGCGCTCGCCGGATGATGGAGCGATTTACGGTCTTTCTCCCGGCTTTATATCGACGGTGCTCGCCTATAATAAAGATCGTTTCGATGCCATGGGTGTCCCGTATCCGGAAGATGGACTGACTTGGGATGAGCTGTTTACCTTGGCCGAATCGGTCGCCGGTGATAAAGACGGCAAACCTTATTACGGACTTTCCACGAGTAACTCTCTTGGGATGATTAGCGGTGAGCCGTATCAACTCATCGAGTTCATGCTCAAACAGCAAGGGAAAGGGCTGACCTTCCCTGATGACGGTTCGTCTCCGGCTTTTCTCACACCCGAACGGGAAGCGCTCTGGGGGAAAATGAAAGACCTCATCCAGCGTAATATTGTGGCCCGCCCTTACTATGAGCGGATGCAGGGAAAAAGCAACATGACGGGTGAGGGAGGGCTTCCCGAAGAAGGGGCGCAGGGGATCGAAGACATGCCATATCCTCCGGATTATGGCGGTCCTTTTGCCGATGACGATTTTATATCCGGCCGCTCGGCGATGCAGCTCATGTCGTATTATTCGATCCGTCAGATCATAGATATTCAAAATAACAAGATCCTTTTCGGGGGAGACTGGAAGGGCATTGACTTTTCCTGGGATATAGCGACTTTTCCCACTGCTGCCGACCACTCTGAAGCAGGCGCGATCGTCAATTTAACTTCGGTCTACGCCATCAACGCAAACGCTTCACAACCGGCGCTGGCCTGGGACTTTATCCAGTTTGTCCACAGCGATAAAGTCATGAAAGCAAAGCAGCAGACGGATACGTATAACTTGTTTTCCCGGGTGAAGTACAACGAAAAACCGGAATACGACGGTTTGCATATGGAAGCGTTCTGGAGCGGCAAACCGCTGCACGATACTTCGAACGATCCGCTCACAGGCAACTTTTACGGAATCGGTATGGAGAAAGATATCAACAAGTATTATCAGGCCTATGACAGTTTGCGCCAGGCGTTTAAAGAGATGCTGAGTAACAATCTGAGCCCCAAAGAAGCGTTGGAAAAGGCGCAGCAAACATATAACCAGATGTCCAATGAAGATCCGACGGTCCCGATGCGTTAGAGCACGTGACACGGAAAAACGGATGGATCAGTATACGAAGGATGGAAGAGTACTCGATGGAAGAGGGACAACCGATGCAGCAAGGGATGGGAAGGTACCGAAGCGTATGGCCGATTAGGATCATCAGCCTCGTCGTCGTCCTCATGATGCTCCTCCTCCCCGTGCTGGATGGAGAGGGCAAGATGCGCCCGGCAAGCGCGAAAGACGCGGGTCCTTTAAGCGATCCACTCACGTTGGATCGTGGCGTGACGGCAGAGCTTCTCGCCGTTTATCATTTACCGCAAGGTCTAGGTCAGGAAGTGACAACGTTTCTCCTGCAGGTGAAAAATGAAAGCAACCAGACCTTTGATTTCTTTCCTTACTGGATACGCCTAGACATATCAGGGAAGCGCATCCCGATTCAAATGGTGCAGCCCGATGATACGCTCGTTTTGCCAGACTCTGAAAAAACATTTATATTTTATGCGACGATGTCCGAACGTTCTTTGAAAAAAGCTTTTCAAGAAAATGCCGTTCAAGTGAAACTCATCCGCTGGGATACATCCGCGAACAATTTTGAACGTCTGATTCATACCTTTACGATTCACGAAGCGGCCTACACCGCTCAGGGGAAAAAACAGCCGCTCACGCTACCGGGAAGCGGCGGCGAACTTCAAGCTGAACTTACGCATGTTACAAGCATACGCACGGAAGAGACGCGGACCGAGACGTATCGGCTCAAGCTGGAAAATACCGGCAAAGCACCGCATCCTCCGCTCCCCTATGCGCTGGCTCTGCTCACAGAAGAAGGTGTGCTCTATCCGTTCGAAGCAAAAGACGGTTTGCCGGACGTCCTTCTTCCTTTTTTGCCAGTTAAGTTAGAGTGGACCGTCACCGTTCCCAAAGCGGTACAGGTCGAAAAAGCGAGCGTCTATGTACTTTTAAAGCACGGGGGCGGCGAAGACGGTCGGGGTGCGGGGGGCGGTACGGCTAGAGCGCTCGATTTACCGCTTGCCATGTTTCAAGACATTCCACACGGCGGCGCTGACCTTCCGTCTAGCGATGAACCGAGAAGTCTCGCGGATGATTACACCTGGCAATCTCCTCCTTCTTACAAGGGACGTCTTGCGATGATCGGAACGCCGATGCGTCTTCCTTTTGGAAAAGAAGACCGCCTGACGATTGCGTTTAATATGATCAATGAAGGTGAAAAATCATTCGCTCTTCCCAATCTGGAAGGAACATTGACGCTGGAAGATGAAGTGAGTGGTCGCGCGGTCGCCTATCCCGTGCAGGTTACGCTGGATGAGCGCGACCTCCTTTACCCGGGTCAGCACGCATACGGACTGATCAACGTGCGCTTACCGTATGATGTGCGATTTACGAAAGCGACCCTCACGTTAAAAGATATTGCTTCGAAGACAGGGGGGGCGGCCCCATCTTCTCAAGTCGGAGCGAAAGGTGAGAGCACCGAGACGGAGACGAGTCCGGTGATGCGTATCGGCACGCTCCGCTATAAGCTTTTCCCGGAGACACTCGCTTGGCTTAAGTTGGGTACAGGGAAACAGTACATCCGTCTTTTCGATACGACGTACGTGCTGGAACTTAAGGAGCGCTGGGTGGAACCGCTTTTTCAAGCCGATCGCCTGACGAGCGTCTTTACGCTTACGAATGAGACGAATCGACCTTTTTCCACGGCACCTCTCCATGCGTTTTATCTTTATCCTGACGGTCGCCTGTATCCGGCAGAGGTGACGATGCCTGCGGAACTCGCCGCAGGGGATACTCGGGAAGGACGGATAACGGCTATCGTACCCGATGGAGAAGGTGAAGGGATACAGGTTTTGCTCGCCTTTGAACCGTTTGCCGCCCAGGGAGATGGGCAGATGAAAAGCGGCTCAAGCGGAGGAGGTGCGGGGGCATCGTCCGTTCTCGCTGTTGGCGGGCTCACCGTTCCTTCGGCGTGGTTGGGTGGAAGTGTCAAAGTATCGGCCGGTGCACCGTATATATGGGAGGGGCGGCGCGGTGCGGCGGCACGCTTTGAGCTTTTGGATACGTACCGGCTGGCGGACGGTCCGGATGATCTTTACCTTATCGAATGGGCCGTGACCAATACGGGACAGTTTCCTTTTGACCCGCCCGTATGGGAAGCGCGTTTTGTCGATCGAGACGGTGCCTTAAGGCAAGTGGCGGTAGACGTCGAAGCAAGCGCGGCGACGTTTACGTCTCGATCCGAATCAGCCGGTCACACCTTCGAAGGCGCGCTCGACCCCGGCTTTAGTGTCCGTTACTTGGCTGAAGTGCGCCTTCCTAAAGGACGTTCGGTCAAAGACGGTCGTCTACTCATCCGGCCCACGCTGAACCGGGATCAAGATGAGCGCGCGGCCCTCATGCAGGTTCCTTTTCCAACTTTTGTCTTCACCGAAGGGGAGACACGTTTTGATCAAGCGGTCACGCAGGGGAGCTGGACGACCTTCACTCTCGGGAATGAAGCGGTACAGGCCAAGGTCGAGGAAGTGCGGCCGTATTGCGGGGAAGATCGGGACATCGTCTCCACGGTGGTGCGTCTTAAGCATCAAGGCCTAAGACCGCTCACACTCCCGCAGTGGATCGCCTACTATGAAGATCAAAACGGGCGGATCTATCCGGCTCAGGCCAGTGCGACGTCCGAACTCCTCCCGGATGGGGAAGCGCTTCTTGAGTTTTGGGCACCGCTACCGGATGTGACCATACAGAAGACGCTGAACCTCATACTTGCTGCACCTATCGGCGACATGAAAAAGCCGCTTACCCGTCTCGAAGTCGCGGTGCCGCAAGATGACTGCGAGGCCAGGGATATCTCTATTGGAACAGGAACTCAAACAAGGACTCAATTGTACGTTGAAATTCCGCCGGCTAGTGTCATGGCAAGTGTATACAGTGTTGGGGATGATGTATACAATCGTATCGACTACACCATCACGTATGAAAAAGGTGTTGTAAGCGATCTGGACCGCCATACGTTGGAAGTTGAATGGTGCCTGCAGTCGGGAAATGGCGATCCAACCGATCTTGGTTGCGATATTAAGACCATATCGTTTAACAGGCAAAATCGTTCCGGTACGCTAACTTTTAACATTCCGGATGCGGATGGTGTGAATGGTTCTGTATTACGACTGTACGATGTGTTCGAGGGCGCAAAACGACCGCTTAACCCTTCCTTCATAAGATAACAGGACGAACCAGGCGTTAAGCGGTCGACTGAAAATGGTAAATCGTTTGCTGCTTGTCAAATGCCGTCGATTTGGGTAGACTATAGGAAGCAGTAGACGATAGGAAGTAGCGGAAGCAGAAGTCACGGAAGACGATCGTCGTTCGTGTTACACTTAGGACGTGGGAGAGGCGATGGTTCATGGGACCTCAACATATACAAAAAAATAAACGCAGACGCTGGCTGTTTATCGGGTTAACCCTTTTTGTCCTGCTTGCTTTGGGTGGAAGCATCTATGCCTATTACCGTATCGACCGATCTCTCTCCAAGATGACGGCAACAGAAGAGGACGTCGCGCAAAATGCTACGACCGATCCTTCCCAGTTAGGAAAAGCGGAGCGGTTGGAGCCTTTTACCGTCCTCATCATGGGTGTGGACACGCGTCAGGAAATCGGCTTTGCCAACACCGACGTGATGATGCTCGCGGCCTTTAAACCGGAAGAAAAAAGTGTTCAGCTTCTTTCTATACCGCGCGATACGCGCGTCATGATCCCTGACTACGGTTTTGCCAAGATCAACGCCGCCTATGCCATCGGGGATAACCGGAAAAATCGCGCGGAGAAAAAAAATGAGCCGGTCACCATGACGGGGCCGAAGCTTGCCAAAAAGACCGTGGAGGGTCTCTTTGGTGTACCCGTTGATCACTATGTGCTGTTGGATTTCGAGGCATTTAAAAAAATCATCGATGCTTTAGGGGGCATCGACATCGATGTCGAGCGCAGGCTCGTCTACCACGATCCGACCGACGGTACGGCGATCGACCTAAAACCGGGTCTTCAGCATCTAAACGGGGAGCAGGCGCTGGGATATGTGCGGCATCGCCACGATGACCGCGGCACCAAATATTATTCGAGTGATTTTGATCGCAACCGGCGCCAGCAGATCGTCCTTAAGGAAATCGCGGACAAAGTGAAATCGTATCAGGGTATCACGCATTTTTTTGAGCTCCTCGATATTGCTGGCGATCACATTAAGAGTGACTTTACCAAAAACGAGATCAAGACGCTCGCAAGCGCCTATCTTGGCGTCGGTTCAGAAGCGATAACGGTTATTGAAGCCAATCCTTATTGGGATAGCATCGGTTACACGCTTTTCCCCAAGGAAGACCTCGACCGTATCCGGAAGACGCTCTGGCAATCCCTTCATATTCCTGAAGAACAGGGGCTCGCGCTCATCAATCCCAAAAATGACGAACCCTTGAAAAAGAAAACAACTTCGTCGGGTCTCGCCCAACCGGGTAAGTCCTCATCAGGGAGCTCAAGTGGGAACAATCAACAGTCCGTGAAGACCTCACCTGGGCCCGAGCCGAAGAGCACCCAGCCCAGCGCACCATCTACCCAGCCTGAGCAAAAGTCTGCCCAGCCTGACACCACGACGTCTCCGGCCGATGATCATGAAGGAACGGCACCACAAACGCCGCCAGCGGATGATGCCTCTGATCTGTTCCCGACGGAGGGTGCAGGTAAAGATGAGCCTTCTCAGCAAGAAGGAACGGGTTCCGGTGCGGCGAAGCCACCGTCTTCTGCTAACCCGGCTAACCCGGCTAACCCGGCTAACCCGAGCGGCAGTGCTCCTCCCTCTTCACCTACGAATCCTCCAAAAGGTAACAGCACTGGCGACGGAGCCGCAGTTCCCGACCCTTTAAATCAGCTTCCATAAAATCACGAAAATCACGCGTTACATGTTCACGGCAGATCATGCACACGATCCGGCCCGGGTTTCAGCCGATACGAAAACAGAAGGTTGCCTGCGAGGCGCGGGCAACTTTTTTATTTTTTATGTTTTCACGGGCAGGATGTATAGCTGTGAACCATGGATACCTGTATAATAATATATATTCAAAAGAACAAAGAGAGGGCGTGCTAACGATGCGCTGGTTGACGTTTCAACGACCGGGTTTGGAAGACCATAAAGCAATGGTTCACTGGGGCGTAACCGATGGGGAAACCGTCTGGGCGCTGGACGGTGCGAGCGGCTTTTCGACGCTTCTTTACATGATCGAAAAAGGGGAGACGGCGCAGAGAGCGTCCCGCATGCTGGCAGAACGCGCCATGGCCGGAGAACTTTCCGTTCCTTCTTTTGCCCTGGCGGATGTAACGATCAGAGCACCGTACATACCGCGGAACCATATCACGTGCGTCGGGAAAAATTATGCCGATCATGCCCGGGAACTCGCGCCGGGAGGGGTCATGCCGGATCTTTCTGTACCCATTTTCTTTACCAAGGCACCCCATACCGTGATCGGCCCGGAAGAGACGATCGATCCGCATCCAGGTATCACCGATGCGCTGGACTACGAAGGGGAAATCGCCGTCATCATCGGAAAAAGTGGGCGGAACATCTCCCGGCACGAAGCGATGTCCTACGTCTTCGGTTATGCTCTTTTGAACGACGTCACCGCGCGGGATTTGCAAAAAGCGCATCAGCAGTATTTCAAAGGCAAAAGCCTCGACACATTTGCCCCATGGGGTCCGTGGATCACCCCGGCCGATGACATCGATGACGTCCAAGCGCTCACCTTTCAAACGCTTGTCAACGGTGAAGTGCGGCAAACCGGTTACGTGCGCGATATGATCTTTTCCATCCCGGAACTCATCGAATCCCTCTCCCGTGGCATGACGCTTCCGGCGGGGACGATCATCGCGACCGGCACGCCGAGCGGTGTCGGTGCAGGCATGAACCCGCCTAAGTATTTGCATCCGGGTGATACCATCGTGATCGAGAGCGAACAGCTGGGCGTGCTTAAAAACACGGTCGGAGGGGCTTGATCGAAGTGTCTCTTTTTCCGAACAAACATATGCAGATCGTGGTCCGGGACGATGACGACAGTAGGCGCTATGCCGAACGCATTCAAACGGCACTGGGACGCTACGGCTGGCGCACCGATCCGTGCCCGGAGCTCGTCATTGCCATCGGCGGAGACGGCACCATGCTGGAAGCGTTTCACCGCTTTTATCTCCGCCATCCCGGAGCCGCTTTCGTCGGACTACATACCGGCACCCTCGGCTTTTATGCGGACTGGAAAAAACACGAAGTCGATTGGATGATCGAGACTATCCTCAAATCCGAACCGAAGATCGTAGAGTATCCTCTCGTCTCCACCGTCTTTGAAAATGCCGACGGATCGCGCCATCGCCATCTGGCGCTCAATGAGACGATCGTCAAAAGTTCGACGCTTTCCACTTTTGTGGTCGACGTCTGGATTAACGGGGAACCGTTTGAGACGTTTCGCGGCGACGGACTCATTATATCCACCCCATCCGGTTCCACCGCCTACAGCCACTCCGTGGGCGGGAGCATCGTCCATCCGTCGATTGACGCTCTACAAGTCTCGGAGCTCGCTGCGATTAACAATGTCGAATTCCGGACGCTGAACCGTTCCTTTATCTTGCCGCGGCACCATATTCTGGATATATACCCGATGCATAAAGACGGCGAGATGTTGGTCGGCGTCGACGGAAACGTCTTTATCATGCGGGGCGTGCGGCGCATTCAATCTTTTGTCGCAGAAGAAAAGGTGCGCTTTGCACGTTACCGCCAGTTTCCCTTCTGGCAACGGGTGCGGGCTAAGTTTCTGGGTGATTAAGAAGCTCGAAAGAAACGGATTGACGCATGTGGGTCATGCAAAAAATACCAGACGTTTTGGGTTGACTTCGCGTGCGTTCCATGCTATATTAGTCATTGTCGCTGAGCGAAACGATGCTCGGCTCAAGTAAGATCTTGCACCTTGAAAACTGGATAGCGGATGAATAAGCGAGTAAGGGCGCACGGTGGATGCCTAGGCACTAGGAGCCGAAGAAGGACGGGGCGAACGCCGAAACGCCTCGGGGAGCTGTAAGCGAGCGTCG